>DASPZL010000417.1:0-17076 GCA_035636295.1 Paraburkholderia sp. | reverse complement strand
GGCCTCGCGGCGAGCGCCGAATTGCGCCTGCTCGGCATCGACAACCAGCGGCTCTTCGATCAGGCGCCGGCGGGCCATGAAGGACCGTGGGTCACCTACGCACGGATGCAGACGCTGCGCTCGCCGAAACAACTGACCGGCCCCGCGCTCCGTTTGCCGGCGTTGACGTTCCGCGCATGGTACGAAGCCCAGTTCGGCCGCGAGCAATGGAGCGCGCTCTGCAAGATTCCGCGCGCGCAATGGATGGAGTACCTGCGCTGGTATCGCCGCGTGCTCGATCTGCCGGTGCGCAACGACACACGCGTCGTGAAACTTCAACCCCGCGGCGACGGCCTGATCGAACTCGACCTCCTGCACGGCCCGGCCGACGACAGCAGCGAGGCACGGCGCGAAACCGTGCGCGCCCGCCATGTCGTACTCGCAACGGGCCGTGAGGGCCTTGGCGGCCCCTTCATTCCCGAGGTTGCACGCGACCTTCCCGTACATCTGCACGCGCACTCGTCCGATGCGATCGATTTCGCCGCGTTGCGCGGCAAGCGTGCCGGTGTGGTGGGCGCGAGCGCATCGGCGTTCGATAACGCCGCAAGCGCTCTCGAAGCGGGCGCGGCGCGAGTCGATCTGTTCGTGCGCCGCGATGCGCTGCCTCGCATTAACAAGCTGACCGGAATCGGCAGCCCCGGACTCGTTCATGGTTTCGCAAGCTTGCCCGACGACTGGAAATGGCGCTTTCTGCACTACTCCGCGCGGACTCAGGCGCCGCCGCCGCGCGACAGCGTGCTACGGGTCGCCAGACATGCGCAGGCTCACCTGCACCTGTCGAGCCCACTTACGCGGGCGCGCCATGAAGGCGACACGGTCGTCGTCGACACGCCGAAGGGGCATTACACATTCGACTACCTGATTTTCGCCACCGGTTTTCACTCGGAAATCGACACGCGCGACGAGTTTGCGCCGATCGCACCGCACGTGCGCCGCTGGCGCGACCGCTTCACGCCGGCATCCGATCTGCCGAACGACGACCTTGCCAGCTCGCCGGACCTCGATCGCAACTTCGCGTTCCAGGAACGCATTCCGGGCACCTGTCCGGCACTGGCGCGCATCCACTGCTTCAATCACGCGGCAAGCCTGACGCACGGCAAGGTCGCCGGCGACATCCCCGCGATCAGCGACGGCGCGCAACGGCTGGCGCGCGCGATCGCCGCCATGCTGTTCGACGCCGACCGGGATACGCACTACGCCGCGCTGCAGGCGTTCGACACCGCCGAACTCGCCGGAGACGAATGGGCCGACGCCGACGCCAACGCGTGCCACATCGACACGACCGCCTGACTCCTCCTTTTGACGGACCGACACTTCATGTCTTCATCACCTGACCCGCTATCGGCTGCCGTGGCCGATGACTTCGTTGCACGGTTGGCGGGACTCGCGCCCGACGGCCTATCGCGAGCGGAGCGCGAGCTTGCGAGCACGGTCGTCTCGCGCGTCAACGGCTGTGTGTACTGCGCGTCGGTGCATGCGCAGCGTTTCAAGCAACTCGCGAAGCGCGACGACGTGATCCAGCAGATCTTCGCCGCGCCCGACACCGCGGGCACGACGGAGCGCGAACGCGCCATCGTGCGGTACGCGATCGATCTCACGCTGCATCCGGAAGCGGTCGGCCCGGAATCGCTCGATGCGCTTCGCCACGCGGGGCTCGACGATATGCAGATTTTCGATCTCAGCCACGCGATTGCAATCTTCGCCTGGGCGAACCGGTTGATGCTCACGCTGGGCGAGCCGGTCGTGGGTCAGCAAGCCTTCGCGTGAAGGCGCAGCAATGCCGCTATAGCAGCATTGCTGCGCATCATTCCGCCATCAATTAATAAGCAGAATTAGTTGTTTGGCATTCCAGACAGCGCGTGATTTACTGCTGACACTCAAGCCCTATCGCTGCATGGCAAATGGTCACACGGCGCGCTGCGAAATTGCCGGCTGCTTCGCCGACCGCACACCTTTCATGGCTTTCGGCACGGATATTCACTGTGACTCACTCCACTCGGGCTGCGCCTTCGCCTGCATCGACGACCTCCGCACAAGAAACGCATGATGCTTCACCTTTCGTGCCGGTCCGCTCGCCGGCTTCATTCGCGGAGAGCCCGGTATCGCGCGCATTGGAGCAGCCTCTTCTGCTCGGTCTGTTCCTGCCGATCCAGGCAGGCGGCTGGAGCGCTTCGACGCTCCCACGCACGACCGACTGGTCATTCGACTACAACCTCGCGCTAGTGCAAAAGGCCGAGGCATTCGGTTTCGATCTCGTCTTCGCCTTGTCGCAATGGTTGCCGAAAGGTGGCTACGGCGGCGTATTCAATGGCGAGGCGCTCGACTCCTTCATGTCGCTCGCGGCGATGACCGCGCGTACCGAACGCATCATTCTGGTGGCGACCAGCCATGTGCTCTACGGCCCGTGGCACCCGCTTCATTTCGCCAAATTCACCGCGACGCTCGATCACATCTCGAAGGGCCGCTGGGGCATCAATGTCGTCACCGGTCATCGCGCGATCGAGCATGAGATGTTCGGCTGGCACCGCATCGAACATGACCGGCGCTACGAGCTTGCCGCCGAGTTTCTCGATGCCGTTCAGCAGCTATGGGCGCAGCCGGAAAACTTCAGCTTCACGCCCGAGTTGTCGTCGTGGAAACTGGACAAGGCGTTCGTGACGCCGAAACCGCGCTATGGACGCCCGCTGCTCGTGAACGCGACTGGCTCCGACGCCGGCATCGATTTCGCCTCGCGCTACTCCGACATCGTGTTCGTCACGAGCCCGGCCGGCTCGGAGATCGAGGGCGCGCTCGCCGCGTTGCCTGCTCACACGGCACGCGTGAAGGCCGCGGCGGCCAGGCACGGCCGCAAGATTCGCACGCTGATCAATCCGATGGTGATTTGCCGCGAGACAGCCACCGAGGCACGCGCCTACCGCGATGCGATCGTCGCGCACGGCGACGAAGGCAGTTTCCATCGTTTCGATAGCGACGCCCATGCATGGCGGGGCAACGCGGAACAGCGTAATCAGGCCGCTTCCCGCGCGGTGGGGGGCAACATCTCGATCGCCGGCTCACCGCAACAGATCGCCGACTACATCGTGCGCTTGCATCAGGCCGGCGTCGATGGCGTGCAATTGAGTTTCTTCGACTTTCAGCCCGATCTAGATTTCTTCGGCGAGCGCGTGTTGCCGCTACTGCGCGAAGCAGGCTTGCGTTATTGATCGCCAGGCCCCGCACCCCGTCGAATCACCTTCAAAACACAAAGGTGGTCGCATGGCTTCCCTTCCCTATCCTTTTCTCACACAACCCTACGATGGCCTATGTCACAACGCGGGCGTCGCTGCGCCGCTGCGGCGCGCGCCTGTTCAACGGCGCGCTCGGATTGGCGGTCACCCTCACCATCGCGCTGTCCGCTCCGCAGTCGCAGGCACAGACTCGCGGCGGCACGCTTAATTTCATCGTCACACCGGAGCCGACCGCGCTGGTCGATCTCGCCACCACCGCGACCAACGTGCTGAAGGTCAGCCCGAAAGTCGTCGAAGGGCTGCTCGAATACGACTTCAGGTTTCAACCGAAACCCTCGCTCGCCACCGCGTGGGAAGTAAGCGACGACAGCCGTCAATATATTTTCCATCTGCGCCACGGTGTGAAATGGCACGATGGCAAGCCCTTCACGTCCGCCGACGTCGCGTATTCGATCCAGACGCTCAGGCAGGTGCACCCTCGCGCCAAGATCACTTTCGCCAACGTCACCGATGTCGCGACGCCCGATCCTTATACCGTCGTCATCACGCTGTCGAAGCCGGCGCCGTATCTGATCAAGGCGTTTTCCTCGTCGGAAACGCCGATCGTGCCGAAGCACGTCTACGAAGGCACCGATGTGCTGACCAACCCCGCCAATAATGCGCCGATCGGCACCGGCCCGTTTCGCTTCGTCAAATGGGTGCGCGGCAGCTACATCGAATACGTGCGTAACGACGATTACTGGAACAAAGGCAAACCGTGGCTGGATCGCATTGTCGTCAAGGTGATCAACGATCCGGCCGCCCGCACCGTCGCTTTCGAAGACGGCTCCGTGGACCTGAGCGGCGACACGCCCGTGCCCCTGTCCGATCTCGAACGCCTGAAAGGCAACCCGAAGCTAGGACTCGAGGCTCGCGGCTATGAGTTCCAGGCCGGTGTGGCGCGCATCGAGTTCAACCTCGACAACCCGGTGTTGAAGAATCCGAAGGTGCGGCAGGCAATCGCATCGGCGCTGGATCGCGAAGTGATCCGCAAGGTGATTTACTACGGCTACGCGACGCCGCTCGCGAGCCCGATCATTCCGTCGAGCCCGTACTACGATCCGGCGCCCACGCCCTATCCGTTCAACGTGGAGCATGCCAACGCGCTGCTCGACGAAGCCGGTTATCCGCGCAAAGCCGACGGCATGCGCTTCGCCCTCACCGTCGATCCGCTGCCGATCGGCGATCTGCCCGCGCGCACCGCCGCTTACGTCAAGTCGGCGCTGGCCCGTGCCGGCATTGCCGTCACCGTTCGAAGCCAGGATCTGCCGGCCTACCTGAAGCGCATCTATACCGACCGCGATTTCGATTTCAGCATCAACGGCATGAGCAATCTGTTCGATCCGGTGGCCGGCGTGGCGCGGCTTTATACGACCAACAATTTCCGGCGTGGCGTGCCCTTTACTAACGGCTCCCATTACAGCAACCCTGAGATCGATCAGCTGTTCTCGCAGGTCGCCGAAGAAACCGACGAAGCGAAGCGCAAGCAGCTGTTCTCGCAGATTCAGCGCATTCTCGAGCGCGATCTGCCGGACATCAATCTCGTTTCGCCGCAATACCTGACCGTCTATTCGCGCGCGGTGCACGATCATACGACCTCGCCGGACGGCGTCTCGGCCAGTTTCGCCGACGTCTGGCTGCAGCGCTAAGCCCCTTTCGATTCACCCTCTCACGGAGCCGGACACACATGGAATACAGACAACTCGGCCGCAGCGGCATCAAGGTCTCGACACTGACTCTCGGCACGATGATGTTCGGCGGCCCCATCGACGAAGCGACCGCCGCGCGCATCATCGGTCAGGCAGAGGAGCAAGGCGTCAATTCGATTGCGTCGTCAGTGGGAACACCTCTTCGAATCGTTCGACGTGGCACCTATCCGGTGGCCTATGAAGACGGCGTGCGCGAGGTGCGCTTCCTCGATTTCTTCTATCGGGCGGGCCCGCCCGTGCCGCCCGGTTATGAAGCGGGCCCAGGCCGATAACCGCACCACTCTCTCATCCATTCGCTAATCCACCATCATGTCCCGATCCGTTGAAGCTCCATCGCCGTTGAGGCGCCGCCTCGCCGGCGCCTTCCTGCTGGCTGTCACGCTTGCGACGTTCACCGCCTATGCCGCCGATAACGGCGGCACTGCGCGGGAACTGCGTGTCGGTTTCGTCCCCGGCCCCTACGCGGATGAATTCAAGGCGGGTGTCGAGCCGCAGTTGCGCAAGAAAGGCTACGCGATCAAATACGTCGAGTTCAGCACCGGGCTCGAAGCGAACCAGGCCGTCTACCGCGGCGAGATTGTCGCCGACGTGATGCAGCACGAGGTCTATCTGAAGTCGTATAACGACCGCAACGGCACCGATCTCGTCGGCGTGGTGCAGGTTCCGACGCCGCCGATGGGACTCTATTCGAGCAAACATCATTCGCTCGCGGACGTCAAACCCGGCTCGCGCGTCGCGGTGCCGAACGACCCGGTCAATCTGGAGCGCGCATTGAAGATTCTGCAGCGCATCGGCTGGATCAGGATCAAACCGAACCCGAATCCCGTCGACGTCACCGAGCGGGACGTGATCGCCAATCCGGCCGGCATCAAGATCGTGCCGCTCGAATCGGCGCAGGCGCCGCGCGCACTCGACGATGTCGATTACGCCGCGATTCAGGGCAATTTCGCGATCTTCAGCGGTCACAAACTGACCGATGCGCTCGCGCTCGAAGACATGACGCCGCCGTATATCAACCAGGTCGTCGTCAAGGCCTCCAACCGCAATGCTCGTGCGACGCAGGATATCGTGCAGGCGTATCAGTCGGCGGAGTTCCAGCGCGCGATCCGCGGTAATCGCTTCTATGACGGCTTTCGTCTGCCGGCGTACTTCGGCAATGAGTGAGAAGGTTTGAGGAATGAGGATCGGCGAGGGCGACCTCCGCCGCCCTCGCCCTTGCCCGCGGCCGCCTGAGCGGAACGGCCGAGGCAAGCTATGCCGACTATGCAGCCTGCGCGTCGAATGTCTTGCCCGGAATCGCGTCGAGCAGCGTGCGTGTGTACGGATGCTGCGGCGCACGCCAGATATCGCGATGATGCCCGCTCTCGACAATGCGGCCCGCCTGCATCACATGCACGCGATCGGCGATATAGCGCACCACCGAGAGATCGTGCGAGATGAACAGATACGCCAAGCCGAAATCGCGTTTCAGGTCGACCAGCAGATTGAGAATCTGCGCCTGAATCGACACGTCGAGCGCGGACACCGGTTCATCGCAGATCAGCAGGTCCGGTTCGAGCACCAACGCCCGCGCAATGCCGATGCGTTGCCGTTGGCCCCCCGAGAACTCGTGGGGAAAACGGCCGAGCGCCGAACTGGGCAGACCGACTCTATCCAGCATGGCCGCGATCCGTGTGCGGCGCTGCTGCGCATTGCCGATGCCGTTCACCACCAGCACCGTATCGAGAATCTCCGCCACCGTGCGGCGCGGATTGAGCGACGCGTACGGGTCCTGAAACACCATCTGCACGTGACGCCGCAGCGGGCGCAACTCACGCTCGCCCAGCGGCACGAGATCGGTACCGCGCAAGCGGATGGCGCCACTGGCTGCCGGCACGAGCCGCAGGATCGCTTTGGACAGCGTCGATTTCCCACAACCGGATTCGCCCACCAGTCCGACCGTCTCGCCGCGGGCAATCCGCAGCGACACGCCGTCCACGGCGCGCAGCGTGGTTTTACCGTGACGCTGCGGATAGTCGATCCGCACGTCCTGCAGTTCGAGCAACGGCGCAACGCCCGCTGCCGCGACAGGCTGTGCGGGATCCGCATCCGCCACATACTGCCCGGTGCGTACCGAACGCGGCACCACGGCGAAGCTCGGCTTGCCGTCTTCGCCGATACCGTGGCGGATTTCAGGCAACTTCCAGCCGCGATAATGCAGATCGTCCGCGAGATTCAGCGAGGCGCCGAGCAAGCCGCGCGTGTACGGATGCCGCGGTTGCGTGAAGAGCCGCGCGACCGGCGCCTCCTCGACCTTCTCGCCTGCCAGCATCACCGCGACACGATCCGCGTGCTTCGCGACGATGCCGAGGTCGTGCGTGATCAGCAGCAACGACATCGACAACTCGCGTCGCAAACCGTCGAGCAGTTCGAGAATATGCGCCTGGATCGTGACGTCGAGCGCCGTGGTCGGTTCATCCGCGATCAGCAGACGCGGCCGGCAGGCCACGGCCATCGCAATCATCACCCGTTGGCGCTGACCGCCGGAAAGCTCATGCGGATAATCGAACACGCGTCGCTGCGGTTCGGGAATCTGCACCAGCTCGAGCAATTCGACCGCGCGCTTCCATGCCACCGCTTTGGACAGACGCTCATGCTGCCGCAACGTCTCGACGATCTGCGCACCGATCGACAGCACCGGATTGAGCGACGTCATCGGCTCCTGGAAGATCATCGAGATCTGTTGCCCGCGAATGTCCCGAATCTCGCGCGCCGACAGATCGAGCAACTCGCGGCCGTCGAAGCGCAGGCTGCCCGTCACGCGTCCCGGCGTGGGCACGAGGCGCATCAACGACAGTGCGCTCGCCGATTTGCCGCAACCCGATTCGCCGACCAGCGCCAGCGTTTCGCCTTGCGCGATATCGAAGCTCAGGCCGCGCACCGCTTCATGCGCGCCGAAACTGACGCGCAGGTCGCGTACTTCAAGCAGGTTTGCCACAGTGCATCCTCGGATACGTTGTCGGCCGTTCAGGTATTCAGCCGGGTGTTGTCAAACGCGTTCACGCAGGCGCGGATTGAGCGCGTCGTTCAGACCGTCGCCGAGCAGGTTCAGCGCGAGCACCGCGAGCACGATCGCCGCGCCGGGAACCGCGGTCAGATACCAGGCGGTGCGCAGCGAATCGCGGCCGGCGCCGATCATGCCGCCCCAACTGACCACGTTGGGGTCACCCATGCCGAGAAACGACAGCGAAGACTCGATCAGAATCGCGCTCGCCACCATCACCGACGCGGTCACGATCACCGGCGGCAACGCGTTCGGCAGAATCTCGCCGAAGATGATGCGCGCGTTGCTGAAGCCCTGGCTGCGTGCAGCGAGCACGAAGTCCGACTGGCGCAGCGTGCGGAATTCGGCACGCACGATCCGCGCGACGGTCGGCCATGAAGCGATGCCGATCGCGAGCGCGATGATCGTCACGCCAGGCCGGCCGATCGCGACAATCACGATCACGAGCAGAAACGACGGCACGGTTTGAAAGAGTTCGGTGATCCGCACCAGCACATCGTCGATCACGCCGCCGAAGAAACCGCCCGTCGCGCCGACCAAGGTGCCGATCACGAGTCCGATCCCCGCCGACGCCGCGCCGATCAGCAGCGACACGCGCGTGCCGTGCGCGATGCCCGCGGCCACGTCGCGCCCAAGCGAATCCGTGCCGAGCCGGTATTGCGGGTCGGCGCCCGGCCACTCGAACGGCGCCGCCACCATATCGAGCGGATCGCCCGGAAACAGATGCCCGGCGCTGAGCGCTAGCGCAATGAAGGCCGCGAGCAGCACGAGCCCGGCAAGCGCAGACGGGTTACGCAGCAGCGCGCGCCAGACTCCGCGCCCCGCTCCGCTGCGGCCCGGCGCTACGGCCGTGTTGCCGCGGCGCAGACCGAACAGCGTACCGGTCAACTGGCGCCGCCACGGCGATGCCGTGGGCTCAGGCGGCGTGGAAATCAGATTGGAAGAGTCGGAAGCCATGTCATCCCTCTGAGAAAAAACGGGTGGCGTGAGCGCGAGCCATCACGCGACGCGCGGATCGAGCCATGCTTGCAGCAGATCGACCAGAACATTGGCGAGGATCACGAGCAGCGACGACAGCAGCAGCACACCGAGCAGCACGCTGAAATCGCGCGCCATCACCGCATCCAGTGCAAGACGCCCGAGGCCCGGCCAACTGAACACCGTCTCTGTCACGGCCGCGCCGCCCAGCAGCGTGCCGAAATGAATGCCGATGATGGTCGTGAGCGGCATCAACGCGTTGCGCAACACATGCCGCACCGTCACGCGCCACGGATGCAAGCCTTTGGCCTGCGCGGTCCGCACGAAGTCCTGGCGCTGCACTTCCAGCATCGCGGCTCGCGTCAACCGCGCGTAGATCGCGACGAAGAACGTCGCCAGCGTCGCGGCCGGCAGCAGCACGTGTCTGGCGGCATCGGCGAACCAGGCGAAGCCGTGAAGCTGCACGCCGAGCGTGATATTGCCGCCGCTCGGCAGCCAGCCCAGATGCACGGAGAACAGCACGATCGCGAGCAGCCCGATCCAGAAGCCCGGCGTCGAATAGAACAGCAAGGCCAGCACGGACAGCACGCGGTCCGGCCACTTGCCGGCCCAGTGCGCCATCACCGCGCCGAGCACCACGCCCGCCACGATCGCGAACGACAACGCCACGCCCATCAGCAGCAGCGTATTGGGCAAACGCGACAGGATCAGTTGCATCACCGGCATGTCGTAGCGCGGCGAATAACCGAGGCTGAAATGCGACAGATGCGCGAGATACGACCACAACTGGTGCAGCACCGGCTGGTCGAGCCCGAACTTCGCGCGCAGCACCTGCATCGTTTCCGCGGTCGCCGAGCCGGATTCGCCGGCGAGCACGTCGGCGGCATCGCCCGGCATCAACTTCAGCAGGAAGAAGTTCAGGATCACGATGCCGATCACCGTCGGCAGCGCCTGCCACGCGGTACGCCGGAGAATCGCACCAAACCGCAGACCTCGACTCATCGTGTCGCTCCTGTCATGCGCTCAGATAGACATCCGCGAGATTGCCTTCGAGGCCTTGCGCGGACACGGTGTGGTTGTGAACGCGCCGGTTCGCCAGCGTGATCATGCGCGGCGCGACCAGGTTGAGAATCGGCAAGTCGCGGTAAACGATCTGCTGGAACTGCTGATACAGCGCGACGCGCTTGCTCTCGTCGGTTTCTACAGCGGCGCTTTCGAGCAGGCGGTCGACCTCCGGGTTGCTGTAATGCGGCGCATTCGAAAACGGCACACCGGGGCGGATATTCTTCGACCAGTAGAGACGCTGAACGCCCACGCTCGGATCGAATAGCGTGTTGACGCCAATGCTCGTGAAATCGAACTGGCGGTCCGCATACACACGCTTCAGGAACGCCGGCAGGTCCTGCGAGCGGACCGTGACGTCGATGCCCACTCGCGCCAGCGCCGATTTGACGTAGTCGGCCTGACGGCGGTACATGTCGCCATAGGGCAGGAAGTCGTGCGTCAGACGGAAGCGCGCACCGCCGTCCTTGCGCGGGTAGCCCGCGGCATCCAGCAGTTTCTCCGCGTCGCCGGTATCGAACGCATACGGTGCGAGTTTGGCGTCGTGATACGGCGAGCCGGGCGTGATCGGCGTGGGCGACAGATCGGCATAGCCATAGGCCACCGTGCGTTGCACGACCTGCGGATTGACGGCATGCGCGATCGCCTGGCGCACGCGCAGGTCCTTGAGAATCGGATGATCGAGATTGAAGTCGATCTCGGAGAGCGGCTCCAGAAAGCGATAGCCGCGCGTTTCGACGGCCAGTTGCGGCAGTTGCGTGAGGCGCGGCAGATCGGTGAGCGGCACCGGATTCTCGCCGCCCAGGTCGAGCGCGCCGGTTTCGAATGCCGCGGAACGGGCGGCGGCGTCGGGAATCACCTTGAAAACGAGGCCGTCGACGTATGGCTTGCCGGCATCCCAGTAGTCCGGATTACGTTCGTAGACGATATTGGCGCCGCGCGTCCAGGATTTGAACCGGAACGGCCCGGTGCCGATCGGCGCGTTGTTGTGCGGATTGGACAGCGGATCGCCCGAGGCATACAGATGCTTCGGAACGATCGGCGATTCGCCGGCGGACAGCGCTTTCAACAGATACGGCGCCGGCTTCGACAATTCGATCACCGCGGTGCGCGCGTCCGGCGTGACGACCCGCGTTACATTGGCGAAAGTGCTGCGTCCGCGTGGATGCACCGCCTTCAGCAGATCGATCGAGAAAGCCACGTCGGCCGACGTGAACGGTTGGCCGTCATGCCATTTGACGTTCTGACGCAGCGTGAAGGTGTACTTCAGGCCGTCCGGGCTAACCGCCCATGCGGTCGCCAACTGCGGCTTCGGACGCAAATCGAAGTCGTAGGCGAGCAGGCCTTCCAGCACTTTGGAACTCGCGACGAGCGCGGGTCCGGTGGTCTGGAAGATCGACACGAGTACCGGCGGCTCGGGATTGATCAGCATGTTCAGCGTGCCGCCTCGCTTCGGCTCAGCCGCCTCACCTTGTGCGAGCGCCAGTGCCGGCATACCGGCGGCGGCGAGCGCTGCGCCCGATGAAATCAGAAAATCGCGTCGATTCAGCCCCGCCATGTGATCCAGATCCTTTTTGCCGATGGTTCGGCCTGTTCGGGCCGATTGGGATGTCGTAGTGATGGTGTCGGCAATGCTGCTGCCGCAGCGCTCACGATAAAGCCGCTGCGGCAGCAAAAGAACCAATGGTTATGCATATGCAAAGCACAGCCCGGACGAAAGGCTCCGCACCGGTTGCAATCGTCGCCTTAGGGCGTCTCATGCAAGGAACACATCGGCCAGATTGCCGTCGAGCCCATCGGCAGTCACCGTGTGGTTGTGCACCCGCCGGTTGTAGAGAGTGACCTGCTTGAGCGTGACCAGATCGACGATCGGCAGATCGCGCCCGACGACCTGCTGGAATTTGCGGAAGTATTCGACCCGCGCGCGCGGATCATTCTCCACCGCCGCCGCTTCGAGGAGGCGGTCGACCTCGGGATTGTCGTAGTGCGACGCATTGGAGAACGGCACACCTTTCCTGAAGTTACGCGACCAGTAGAGACGCTGCACGCCCACGGTCGGATCGAAGGTATTGCCGAGAAAGTTGGCGTCCAGATCGAAATCGCGATCGGTGTAAATCCGCTTCACGTAGGCGCCGAAATCCTGCGAACGCACGGTCGACTCGATGCCCACGCGGCGCAAGGTTTGCCGTAAATATTCGGCAAGACGCGCGAAAGTCGGATCGTAGGGGTTGTAGTCGATCGTCAACGGAAAACGAAAGCCACTGGACTGGCGCGGCAACCCCGCCGCGTCCAGCAACTGCCCCGCCCTGGCGAGATCGTAGGGCAAGGTCGGCACGCTGGGATCGTAGAACTGCGTCAATAGCGGACTGATCGGCGACGGCGCCACGATCCCGTAGCCGTACCACACCGACTTCAAAATAGCTTGCCGGTCGATGCTGTGCGCGATCGCCTCGCGAACCTGCTGTTTCGCGAGGTAGCGGTTGTCGAGATTGAACTGCAACTGGGTCTGCGCGGCGTCATAGCTGTATCCGCGCGTTTCCAGCGCAAGATGCGGCAAGGCCTGCAAACGCTGGATGTCGAGCAAGGGCACGGGATTTTCACCTGCGAGATCCAGCTCACCCGTTTCGAGCGCCACGGCGCGCGCAGCCGGATCGCCGATGAAGCGCACCACCAGTTCGTCGATATACGGTTTGGGCGCATCCCAGTAGTCCGGGTTGCGCACGAATACCGCGTGACTACCTCGCTCCCAACGCTTGAACCGATACGGTCCGGTGCCCACGGGGTCGATGTTGTGCGGATTCTCCAACGGATCGCCGCTGCCGTAGAGATGCGCGGGCACGATCGGCGACTCCGACGCGGCAAGTGCGTAGATCAGATACGGCGCCGGCTTCGATAGTTTCAGCAGCGCCGTTTGCGGGTTCGGCGTCCGCACTTCCACGACGTTGGCGAAGGTCGAGCGGCCGCGCGAGTGATACTGCTTCAGGAGCCCGATCGATACCGCAACGTCTTTCGAAGTGAACGGCTGGCCGTCGTGCCAGCGCACGCCTTCGCGCAACCTGAACGTGTACTGCAAACCGTCCGGACTGATCGACCAGGCGGTAGCGAGCTGCGGCTGCGGGCGCACATTGAAATCGTAGGCGAGCAACCCTTCGGTGACTTTGGAGCTGATCTTCTGTTCCGCGCCCGCCGTGGTCGCGAAATTGACCAGTACATTCGGCTCCGGATTCACGAGCAGGGTCAACCGGCCACCGTGTCGCGGCGATACGGCGCCGCCTTGCGACGCGGCGTGTGCCAACGTCGGCAAAGGACCGAGCGCAATGCCGGCCGCACTACCTGCAAGACCCAGCAAGGCGTGACGACGTCCGGAATGAAATCCCCTGCGATGGCTCATGCGTACCTCCTGCGAATGCGAGCGCCCACGTGAAGGCGCAAAGCTGAATCAGCTTGCCCCCTGCCCGTGGTGACTTCCTCAATGCACTTTCGGGAATCCGTGACGCTGCGCGAGCAGATCCAGAATGCGGCGCGTGTCCGTCACGAAGCGTTTCTCGCCCAGCGTCTGAGCATCGGCAGGCGCCGGCTGCTCGTCGCCGAGAATCAGCACGGGCAGACTCTGGTGCCCGGCATCGAGCGCCTCGACCACCGCTGCGCGCGGACGCGGGAACGGCAGCCGGCGAATATCGAGGCGCGCGTTGAGCGCGGGATCGCTCGCCAGCAAACCTTCGATCGGCGCCCCGTCTGGACAGATAAAGCGCTCGCCGGGATGGTTCGGATCGGTGAAGCCCGGCTCCAGCAGTAATAGCAAATCTCGGCTCATGGTGTTTAAGGCTCGTATAACGTGTGAATGGCAGGCGGCGCTCTTTTAGAACACGCGCCCTTCGGTCAGATGCGTGGTCACGCCGTTCAACTCGTAATCGCCGATCACGCGCGCTTTATGCAGCAGCGGGTTGTGGCTGAAGATCGTGCGCAGATTGCGCCAGTGGCGATCGAAATTATGCGCACGCCCCGTGGCCGAAGCGCCGCCGACCTCGAAGAGACGCTCGCCCGCATAGAGCGCCAGCTTGCTCACCACGAGTTGCGTTTTCGCAGTAGTCAGCGCCCCTTCCAGCACCAGCTCTTCCGCATTGGCCGCGCCGCTGTGGATCGCATTCGCCGAGCGGTCCAGCGCGCGTGCGTTTTGCGCGACCAGTGCGTCGATCGACAGGCTGTGCGCCGCGAGATCGCCCACCACCTGCTGCACGAAACCGTCCTCGCGTGCCGAGGGTGCCGGGCTATGCAGTACCGGGCGGCCGTATTGCGTCACGTAACGCCTCGCATCCGCGAGAATGTTGCGCACGATACCCGCCGCGACCGTCACCAGATGCAACTGCCGCACCGCGCTGCCATGGCGGCCGGCGAGACTCGTATAGCCGCGCGTCGCGATCTCATGAGAAAAAACCTGCACATTGTCGAGCACGACGCTGCCGCTCGCCGTCATGCGCTGCCCCATGCCGTCCCAGTCGTCGATCACCTGCAGTCCTTCACGCGACACCGGAATCACGATCGACACTTTCTCGTCGTTCTCGTCCTGCACGTTGATCCGCGCATAGTCGGAAAACGCCGTGCCGGTCGAATAGTATTTTTTGCCCGCCACCCGGAAGTGCTCGCCATCGCGCACCAGCCTGGTGACGATTTCGCCGGGCCTCGAGGTGCCGAGTTCGGTCGACGCGCCGCCAAAGATCGCCCCTTCCCGCACGCGTTCGATCTGCGTGTCGTTGAAGGCCGAGCGCGGCGACAGCAGCAATTGCTCGGTCAGGTCGAAATGAATCCGCAATGCGTGCGCGACATTCGACTCATGCGCGGCCAGCGTGGCGATCACATGGAAGAGATCTTCCAGCGAGCCGCCGAGGCCGCCCCACTCGGCCGGAAAACGGAGCACGCTCAGACCGGATTTGCGAAACAGCGCGAAGCGATCGAACGGCAACTCGCGCCGCACTTCACGTTGCGCGGCGTCTTCGCCGATCGCCTGAGCCAGCGCCGGCAACGCGGCGAGCGCCGCCTGAAGCTTCGAGCGCGCCGCGGTGTCCTGAGAGACCTGCATGCCTTGATTCCTTGTAAAAGCGATGGATCGTATTGGATCCGCCTGTTTACCTGCGAGCGTGAATCGGCGCCCGCGTAGGGACGTGCCGACGTGACGGATCAGTATAGGGACGCGGCTTCGCATGCAAAACCAGCGAATCAAGCTATGGATATGCGCGATTCTGAAATGCCAATCGCCGATAAGGATCGATGAATCCGTTATTGGAGCAACGCGCAGCCTGTTTCTATACTCGATCCCGGTCAGCACTCACCAGCGAAGAGTGCCAAATTTTAATAGCGGAAGTCGAACCATGAGCCTACGTCCCTTGCATGACCGCTTGATCGTCAAGCGTCTCGACCAGGAAACCCAAACCGCCTCGGGCATCGTCATTCCCGAAAGCGCTGCCGAAAAACCCGACCAGGGCGAAGTGATCGCCATTGGACCGGGCAAGCGCGATAGCGACGGCAAACGCGTCGAACCCGATCTCAAAGTCGGCGAGCGCGTGCTGTTCGGCAAATATGCCGGGCAGTCGGTCAAGGTCGACGGCAACGAATTGCTTGTGCTGCGCGAAGAAGACGTCGTCGCGGTCGTCACTCAATAACGAACGGAGCATCAAACCATGGCAGCAAAAGAAATCATTTTTAGCGACGTCGCCCGTTCGAAACTGGTCGAAGGCGTGAACATCCTCGCGAACGCCGTGAAGGTCACGCTCGGTCCGAAGGGCCGCAACGTCGTACTGGAGCGCAGCTTCGGATCGCCGGTCGTGACCAAGGACGGCGTCTCGGTCGCGAAGGAAATCGAATTGTCGGACCGCGTGCAGAATATCGGCGCGCAACTCGTGAAGGAAGTCGCCTCACGCACGAGCGACGCCGCCGGTGACGGCACGACGACCGCGACTGTGCTCGCGCAGGCGATCGTGCGCGAAGGCCAGAAGTACGTGGCGGCCGGCCTCAATCCACTCGATCTCAAACGCGGCATCGACAAGGCCGTGATCGCCGCGATCGACGAGCTGAAGAAGATCAGCAAGCCGACCACGACCAGCAAGGAAATCGCCCAGGTCGCGACGATTTCGGCCAACGGCGAAGAGTCGATTGGTCAGCGCATTGCCGAAGCGATCGACCGGGTCGGCAAGGAAGGCGTCATCACGGTGGAAGACGGCAAGTCGCTCGACGACGAACTCGACGTAGTCGAAGGTCTGCAATTCGACCGGGGCTACCTGTCGCCGTATTTCATCAACGATCAGGACAAACAGGTTGCCGTGCTCGACAACCCGTTCATCCTGTTGCACGACAAGAAGGTGTCGAACATCCGCGATCTGCTGCCGGTTCTGGAACAGGTGGCCAAAGCCGGCCGCCCGCTTCTGATCATCGCGGAAGACGTCGAAGGCGAAGCGCTGGCAACGCTCGTGGTCAACAACATTCGCGGCATTCTGAAGACGGTCGCGGTGAAGGCGCCGGGCTTCGGCGATCGTCGCAAGGCCCTGCTCGAAGACATCGCGATTCTGACCGGCGGCCAGGTAATCGCTGAAGAGACCGGCCTCTCGCTCGAAAAAGCGACGCTGACCGAACTCGGTCAGGCCAAGCGCATCGAGGTGGGCAAGGAAAACACCACAGTGATCGACGGCGCCGGCGACAGCAAAAATATCGAAGCGCGCGTCAAACAGATTCGCGTACAGATCGAGGAAGCGACCTCTGACTACGACCGCGAAAAGCTCCAGGAGCGTGTCGCGAAGCTCGCAGGTGGCGTGGCCGTGATCAAGGTCGGCGGCGCGACCGAGATCGAGGTGAAGGAAAAGAAAGACCGCGTCGACGATGCACTGCACGCCACGCGCGCGGCGGTCGAGGAAGGCATCGTGCCGGGTGGCGGCGTGGCCCTGCTCCGCGCGGCGAAGGCGATCGACGGTCTCAAGGGTCTCGAGGGCGA
>DASPZL010000416.1:0-11779 GCA_035636295.1 Paraburkholderia sp. | reverse complement strand
CCGCCCGCAGCCGCTCGGCCATGGCTTCGGTGGGATCGCCGCGCACCGCATCGCCGGTCCAATCGACGATGTCGTAGAGTTCGGCGCCGAACGGGCTCAGATCGAGCCAGCGCGAGACGCCCGTCGCCGCGTCGGCCACGTGCAATCCGCAGCCGCCGCCCGTCTGGGCGGCAAGCGTGTCGTGCATGCCGCTTGTGCCGTATGCGGCGTGCGCGGCAGGTGCGGAGGATTGCGTCGCAAGATAAGCAGCCTCGCTCACACCGCGGCTCTTGCTATGCGTGCGTGGCATGCTGGTGCCGACGAACAGCTTGCCGCCGGCCGCCAGCGCGCCGCGCACGTAGCCGTCGAGTGGGCGGTCCGCGCCGCGCGGCGCGCCCGCCACATGGATGAGACTGCCGTCGCATGAACTCAGGCACAGAAGCGTCGCGCGATCGACGAACAGCGAATGCGGATGACGCAAGCCGCGCCGCACGACCTCGCCGCCCGCGGTGAGGTCGAGGATCTGGCCGTCGCGTGCATCGCGCCACGACGCGCCCGGCTTGCAGCCGAACATCGACAGGTACACTCGGCCGTTGAACGCCTGCAGCGAATTCATATGCAGCGTGTCCGCGCCCGGCTCGCGCTCGAAGAACAGCCGCACTCGCGGTGCGCCGTCATGCTGCCAGTCGACCGCGAAAACCTGATTCGAGCCGCTGCCGACGATCAGCAGTTCGCCCTGCCACGGCAGCAACGAGTGCGCGTCGAACACCTCGGCGAGCCGCGCGACGCGGCGCACGCGGCCGGCACGGTCGAGTTCGGCGAGCAGCGTGCCGACCGTACCCGGCACGCGGATCTGCAACGCCGCGTAGTAACGCTCGCCGACGCGGCACAGCCCCGTCGCGCCGACCACCGGCAACGCGACGTCGCGCAGGTCGACCCATTCGAAGGCATTCGTTTGCGCGTCCATACGCGCGAGCACGTAGCCGGACGGCTTCGCATAGCAGAAGCTCAGGAGCAGTTGTGTCATAAGAAATTCCGCAGTGGCAATTCGGGAACACGCGCGCGGCGTGCGTGTCAGGCAACGGAGCGGACCGGCCGCACGATCATCGGCAGCAGCCGCGTCAGCAGTTGCTCGGTGCAGAGCGTCCGGTCGCGCGCGCCGGTGTCGACGACGATCGACGGCGACGCCGGCGGCTCATAAGGTGCATCGACACCGGTGAAGCCCCGCAGCTCGCCGGCCCGCGCGCGCCGGTAGAGCCCCTTCGGATCGCGCGCCTCGCATACGGCGACGGGCGTGTTCACATAGACTTCGACGAAACGCGACGGGCCGACGATCGAACGCGCGAGCGAGCGTTCGCGCCGGTAAGGCGAGATGAACGAGGCGATCACGATGAGCCCCTGCTCGTTGAGGAGCCGCGCCACCTCGGCGGCGCGGCGGATGTTCTCGTGGCGCTCATCGGGCGTGAAGCCGAGATCGCTGCAAAGGCCCTTGCGCAGCGCGTCCCCGTCGAGCATGCAGCACATCTTGCCGAGCTCGCGCAGCCGCTCGCGCACGTTGCGCGCGAGCGTCGATTTGCCTGCGCCGCTCAGCCCGGTCAGCCAGACGGTCACCGGGCGTTGACCAAGCGTCGCGCAATAGCGGGCGGCCGCGAGCGCGTCGTGGCGCTGCGCGGCTTCGTCGACCGGATTCATCGCGGGTCTCCCGCCGGCGCGTCGCCGGCCGAGGCAATCAAACCCCACCGCACGAGCGTCATCTTGATCATGCGAGCGTAGGCGTCGCGCAGCCGCGGGCTTTGCGAGTGATAGGCGCCGACCGCGTTCCACGTATTGCCGTACGCGATCATTTTTTTCTTCAGATGCCACGCCGCGACATACACGTTCACGCATTCGTCTAGCAGGTCCTGCTCGTGAATGCCATAAGGCGCGAGTTCACGCAGATGTATCGAGTTGATCTGCAATTCGCCGATGTCGGTCGTGCCGTTGCTGTTGCGATGCAGGGCGTGCGGATTGCCGTGCGATTCGACCGCGGCGATCGCGCGCAGGATCAGCGGATTCACGCCGTGATACGACGCCGCGGTGTCGAAGCAATCCGCGAATGCCGGCGCGCTCATGCAGGGCAGCAGGATGAACAAGGACACGGCGAGCGCGTGCTTCAGACGACGCGTCCCGTGCGTCGAGGCTGGACAGATCGACGGCCGTCCCGCCGGATGTCCGTGATAACGATGATTCATCGTGGGCCTCCGTTGGAAGGAAGAACGCCGGCGAAGCCCCCTGCATCGCGCGGCGCGGTTCGGCGGACGCCGTTGCCGCGCTCCGCCTGGAACGCAAATTAGTGGCGCGCGCGCGGCGCGTCCAGCGTCCACAACCGCTTTACGGCCGTACGCTTCGGATTCGCGCCGCTTGCTTCGGCGGCTTTGCGCCGCCGCGAATGCCGGGCGGCGCGCGCTTCGCATTCGTTCCGCCGGCTTCGCTTCGCCAGGCGTCGAACCGGGCACGCGGGCTATAAACGCCACGTACAGGCGGCCGTGGTCGAGTCGATCCGGCAGGCGCCGCATTCATCCGGAGAGCCAAGCAATGACAGACGACGCGAGTATTTCGGGGCAACACTATTCAAGCCACGTGGATGCGAGCCCACAGCCGGAGCTCGAGATCGGGCAAAGCTCGCCGGGCGCGATCTCGCTGAAATCGACGAAGCAGGCCCATCACGCATCGCTCGATATGCTTTCGGAATCCAGTAACGCGCAGCGGCGGGGAGATAGCGAACAGCCAGCGTCGCCGGTGTCCATGGCGAGCGGTACGACGCCGTCGCTGTGGCGCTCGAAAAAGCGTTCGCTCTCGAGCGCTTCGACGATTTCCGCGTTCGACCTCACGTCCGACGATGAGCGGCCGTCCGCGATATCTCGGTCGCTTCGCTCGATCCCGTCGCACATGCAGCCGGCTCGCCATCCGGCGCTGTCCATGGTCAGTACGGCCGGCGACGCGGATGGGCCGCCGGGCCCGCTGCTGTCGCCGACGTCGACCTTTACGGAACGGCACAAATACGGCGTCGGACAGTCGCGTCTCGCGAAACCGTCGGCGCTGATCGACGGACATAAACCGGTGGAAGAGCCTGCGGAAAAACCGACGGAGAAGCTCACCGAAAAGCCCGTCGGCCGGCATCCCGGCGACATCAAACGACCGACCAGACCGCCGCCACCGCCGTATGCGCCGAACCCTTATCCGATGCCACAACCCGGTCGCGCCGAGCGCTGGATGCAGACGTTCGGCCAGCTCAATCAGATGGGCGGCATGGCCGCGCAAATGATCATGGGCGTGCTCCAGACCTGGATGCAGACCTTGATGACCGCAATCAACTACGCCGTCGAGAACTCGAAAAAACGTTCGTAAGCAGGGGGAAGGCAGCGTAAAGACGGCATGGCACGCTGGGCCGAACGAAGGATGCTTCGCGTCGTCGCGTGTCTGTGCGGCGCTTCGCACCTTCGGCTTCGCGCTCGTGAGGACCACGGCATAGTGACGACACGCGGCGCATGCACTGACGCGTCGCATGACGATCAGGTCATCTCATGACGAGGACTCCATGCTGCTCACCGAACCCGGCACGCTTGCCCGCAAGACGCTCTTCGAACTGCTCACCGATCCGGCCGACGACCGCGATGCGCTCTATAGCGGCCTCGCGGCGGCCTGTCCCGTCCACCGCGACGCGAGCGGCGCATGGATGGTCAGCACGTATCGCCTGTCGCGCGCGATCCTCAACCATCCGGGGCTGTCGACGCGTTCGCCGCTCGTCGCTCACGGGCTGCTCGACGACGACGCGGGCATCCTCGACATGATGCTGTTTCAGGACGACGCCGCTCACGACCGGTTGCGCCAGGCGTTCGCGCCGCTGTTCTCGAAGACGCGGCTCGCGTCGCTGCGCGAGGGTCTGCGCGCGGACCTCGGTGCGCTGCTCGCGCGGTTGCCCGACCCGCATCGCTTCGATCTGATGGCGGAGATCGCGCAGCGTCTGCCGTCGATGACAATCTGCCGCCTGATCGGCATCGACGTCGCCCATGCGCCCGACCTCGTCGCGGGCTCGATGTCCGCAATCCGCCTGATCAGCGCGGCGCCGCTGCGGCCGGACGAACGCCGCCACGCGATCACGCAAACGATGGCTTTCATGCGCGAGCTCGAAGCCCACGTGCCGGCCGTGCGTGAACTGCTGCGGATCGACAGTGCCGCCGCGGCGAACGGCACGCCGCGCGACGGCGAGCTCACGCCGCATCAACTGCTCGTCAACGTCCTGCTCATGTTCATCGCGGGGTACGGCACGACGATGCTGTCGATCGGCAACACGCTTGCCCACGCGCTCGCATGCTCCGGCCTATGGCAGCGGCTCGCCGGCGAGCCCGCGCTCGTGCCGGCGGCGGTTCGCGAACTGATGCGCGTTGAACCCGCCGTTCATCTGCTGTTCCGTTATGCGCGGCGGAACGTCGAACTCGACGGACTGACGCTCGCACCGGGCGACGTGGTCGCGATCGTCGCGGCGGCCGCGAACCGCGATCCGGCCGAATTCGATACGCCGTCGCAAGTGCGTCCGGAACGCGCGCACAACGGCCTCGTGTTCGGCGCGGGTTCGCACGGCTGCATCGGTGTCGCGCTCGCGCGGATGCAACTCGAAGTGGTGTTCGACACGCTGCTGGCCCGCATGCCGGGGCTCACGCTCGAATCGGCGCGCAATCCGCGCCTACAGGAAGGCAGTTTCCGTGGCTACCGGACGCTGTGGCTGCGCAACGGCGCGGCCCGCCGAGGAAAGTAACAGAACGTCACAGTTTGCCGACCGCGGCGGAACGGGGTGCAACGATACGTCCAACGAAGACATTTCGTATTCACCCTTTTCAAGCGGAGCGCACCATGTCCTCATCCATCTACTTTGCCGTCGCCTCGACTCTCGCATCGGCGGAGCCGGCCTCCACGTTCTTCACCAAGATGCTGGCCGGTCAGTTCCGCGACGCGCTGGTGGTCGCGGCGGCGCGCGCCGATCGCGCCCAGCCCGGCATCGCCCCGGACTACGCGAGCCTTCAGGCGTATGCGGACGTTCAGCTCGTGCTGGGCCGCCATGAAGACGCCGAGGACACCTACCGGCGCGCGCAGAAGTCGATTCGCGGCGAACACCGGACGATGCGCGCCGCGCTGTCGCGCAACGCGGGCTGGCAGGCGTTGTTCCAAAGCCATCTGGGCACCGCGCTGAAATGCTTCAAGCGCGTTGTCGAAGACGACGACGCGAGCGAAGGCCAGCGGCTCGAAAGCCTGGTCGGTTCGATCCTGGTGCTGTTCCAGCTGGGCCGCCTCGACGGCGTGCGCGCGCTGCTCACCACGCTGCGCGAGCAGGCCGCGCAGGCGCGGGACAGCCGCTGGCTGCGCGTCGCCCACGTGCTGAGCCGCGACGTGATCACGCAATACAAACTGCGCTCGTGCGCCCAGCTCGCCGATCACATCTACTGGCATTCGGCGACGCTCGAAGCGCGCTCGACCGATCTCGACGATGTAATGACCGCCGCGCCGGCGGACCACGCGCCGTCGATCGCGGTGCTCACCCGCCACGCCGACTACATGAATCATCTGCAGGCGCTGTCGCGCGGCAGCCAGGCGGCGCTCGCCCAGATCGAGCTGCACCTACGCTGGAGCCAAGGCGCCGGCCTCGACGACTATCAACGTGAACTGCGTCTGGGCGTGACGCTCGCGTCGCTCGCGGGCAAGCTGCCGCATATCGCCGAGACGATGCTGCACGTGTTCGGCGAACGGCCCGCGCACGGCAGCCAGCACTCGCACTGGTACAACGAATTCCTCTATTGCCAGGCGAAGGTTCGTCAACAGCAAGGGCGTTTGCAGGACTACGCGCAGATCTACGCGCGCTACGCGCTGCAGTCGCTGCGTCACGTGCGGGCGGACAGCGCCGCCGTGCCGACCGCGCCCGCCGAACGCGCGCAGCCCGCCGCCGACGACATCAGCGCGCGTCTGCCGGGCAAGTATCGCCGCGCCTACCGCTATCTCATCGAACATCTCGAGCGCGCGGACCTGTCGGTTCGCGAGGTCGCGAGCCATATCGGCGTCACCGAGCGCGCGCTGCAAGCCGCGTTCAAGGCGAATCTCGGTTACACGCCAAGCCAGTTGATCCGCAACCGTCGCATGGAGCATATCCGCGAGGAACTCCTGTCGGACGACACGCATGCGGCGAGCGTATTGCGCGTCGCGAACCGCTGGGGTGTCCAGCATCGCTCGACGTTGCTCAACGGCTACCGTCAGCGTTTCAAGGAAGCGCCGTCGGAAACGCTCGAACGCTGAACGGCGCGATGGGCATGCGGCAGGACAGTCGAGAACGAGAGCGCCGCGGGCGCGGCTGGCTGCACGCGCGCCGTAACCGAACCGTCCGTTAGAAGTAGAAAATCCAGCCCGAGTATGTGAAGCGTTCATCCGGAGAGCGAACCATGTCCGAGTTTGTCGCCCCGCGCATCATCGAAACCGACGCGATCCGGCTGCGGCCGTTTGTCAGTGAAGATGCGCAGGCGCTCTTCAGCGTGCTGCTGGGCGATCCGGAAGTGACCGCATGGCTGCCGATGCCGACGCATGCCGACATCGAGGAAACGCGCGCGTTCATTCGCCGCTGCGACGCCGGCTGGCAATCCGGCACGCGCTACACCTGGGCGCTCGAAGACGCCGCGAGCGCCACGCTGCTCGCCGCGATCGAATTGCGGCCCGAGCCGCCGCGCGCGGAAATCGGCGTGGTGATCAGTAAGCGCAGCGGGCATCGGCGGCGGCGCGCGAGCCTCGCCGCGTTGCTCAAGCTGATCGGCTGGCTGCTCTCGCAACCGCAGTTGTGCCGGATTCACGCGTACTGCGCTCCCGAGGGTGCGGCCGCGAGCACGATGCCGCGCCTCGGCTTCAAGCTCGAAGGGCGTCTGACGAACTGGGAACCGCGTCCGAACCAGGGGCGCATCGCAGGCGACGCGCTGCTGTTCTCGATCACCCGGGACCAAGCCGATCCGCAAGCTCCGTCGATACACCGGCTCGGCCACGCGGATCGCGTCCGCGCGTTGCATTGCATGGGATCGCGCTTGCAAGCCGCTTCGCAGGTCGCATTGCTGGTCGCCACGCAAACCATCACGCAGACAACCACGTCAACGACGCACGAGCCGCGCGCAAGCAACCGCTTCGCGTGATGCGACAACGCCTCGCATCGCGCGTTCGGCGCCGCGCCGTGGCGGCTATCGTCGATCCTGTGGACGACTCTTCGGCCACCCACCCGACTGAACCGTTTGAACGCATGCCATGGGTCTCCTGGACAATCTCGACGCGATGATGGACTGGTTCGACCGCCGCGCATACGGCGCCGAGCGCGGCAGTGCCGGTCCTCACGACCATCGCGGCGCGCCCGTATACGGCGCGCCTCCGTACGGGTCCGGCGGCCCGCCGGCGGCGGGCCTGAGTCAGCCGCTCGCCGGTCTGATGCCGTTCAGCAACATGGCGAATCCCGATGCGTATCAGTCGCTGATGTTCGGCCAGTCAGGTCCCTTCAACATGATGAACGGATTCGTTGGTCCGATGCGGCCCGACGCCTATGGCGACGGCAGGGTTGCATCGGCGTATCCGAGGTGGACGGTCGCGCCGCCGGCGTCGATGGCGAACGAACAGCACCGGACTCACGCACCGCGCCGGCACGACGACCCAAACCACCACCCCGCCGCGTGGCGTGCACCCGAAGAAGGCCACTGGCACGTTCCGCCGCGCACCGGCGCATCGTCCGCGCCGTGCCGGCTCGAACCCCTCACTGCCGCGGAAGAAGCCGCGCAGTTGACGGAAGCACTGCGGCGCAGCGTCATCGATGTCGCGGCAACGACCACAGCCGCATCGACGGCCGATCCCGCGCCACGCCTGCACGCGCCGGCGCACCAAGACCTCGAACGCGAAGCGATCGATACATTGTTCGCCTGCATGGACAGTCTCAACATGGCTCATGCGTCGGCTGCGCCGCACGAAAGCGCCCGTGACTGGTCGCTAGAAAATAGCGAGTTCGCGCATCTCTATGCGTCCGACGAGGATCGCCGCATTGGTGCGGAAAGCGTCGCCGCTACGCGCTCCGCCAGCGCGCACATCAGGCAGGCGATGCACACGGCCGGCGCGGCCCCGGTGCCGAACGACGGCAAGGCGCACGACTCGACCAACAACTGCCTCGTGATCTCGCTATTGCAGCATGCGACGCGCGATTATGGCTCGGACCATGCGCAGTTCGTCAGTCAGTACCGCGAAATCCTGGCCGACCAGGAGGATGCGCCGCTGCCGCGCAACGAGCCTATCTCGGCGCTTTCGGACGCGGCGAAACGGCTGATCGATTTGATCAACGCGGACCCGGGCGTGTCGCCCAAGTTGCGCGTTGCGTTCATCAGCGAATTCGACGGCCGGATGCGCGTCGACGAAGTCGGTTCGAAGGAACCGGACGCGCGCACCGTCGTCATCTGGGATCAGGGCGGACACTTCGAGCCCGTCGTGCCCGAGGCGATATTGCATGCCGCGTTCGCCGGCACCAACGTTCCTTCGCATGGAACGACCAGCTGACGCACAATTTATTTAGGATGCCATCTGACCATCGCAATTTCCACCATGCGACGACCCATTGGCAAACAGGACGGCTCCATGAAATATCAACTCAGTCAAAGTTTCTATTTCGATGCGGCGCACACGCTTGAGCGCGAAATAAGCGCGGAGATCAGCCGGCGCATTCATGGACATACTTACCGGGCATCAGTCACCGTGTCCGGCTTGCCGCACCCGGTAACCAGAATGATCGTCGACCTGGAAAGGCTTCAGCAGAAAATCGAAGACGTGCGCAGCTTGCTCGATCATCGATTGCTCGACGATGTGGCCGGTCTCGGCCCATCCACGCTAGAAAATCTTTGCACCTTCATTCTGAGCAGACTGAACAACTCGCTGGAGCACGTCATTCAGGTGACGGTCGAGCGCCCCCATACCGGCGACAAATGCACGCTGAGTGTCGAGTAGTCTCGCTGGCCGCGCTCACCCGACCGGGCGAAGCGGCTCAATCTACATAGCAGGCCTCGCGTGACGCGTGAGCGCGCGCGAAGCTCGCATCCCACGCCGCTGCCGGGCATTACCGCTCGGCCACTCGCGCGCCGCCATGCATCGCCGCGCGCCGGCGCTTGAACATGTATCCGCCCCACATCACGACCAGCCACGCAGACACGAGCCACACCGAAGCCGACACGCCCGGCGTCATTGCCAGAATCACGAGGATCATCGCCATGAACGCGAGGCAGATCCAGTTGCTGACCGGGAACCAGAACGGCTTGAAAACGAGCGTCTCGCGTCGGGCGCTTGCAGAACACCTGGTACCATGGCTTCAATGCGTCTGCCGTAGCCGGATCTCTTACCAGTTCGTCAATGCGTTTGCGCAGTTTCTCGCCCTTGCGAAAGTCCGCAATTTCTGAAAGGCGAGCCATTTCATCCGGAGGCAATGACGAACCATCACGCGGCAACCATGACAGCACCATGTCACGAAACAACTCGGTCCACCCATCTCGCACAAGATCGCGGTCTGCCCACAAGCTCGAGATCAGAACATTGAAGTTGTCCATCCGCTCGCGCTGCCAGCCCGGCTCAAGCGGCGCTTGGAAAGCGCAACATTCGTAGCGCAAGCGGCTAGGGGGTCCGCTGCAAATCGCGCTGGATCAGAATGGCATGACCGCATTTCCCACAATCGAAACAGAAGGTTCTCAGAACGATCATCGCCATCACACGCACAACGATAGGCGTCTTCCTACACACAACCTCACCAACAACGATCAGATACAACGGACTCCGAACGTGAACATTTATTGAGACATAAAGACGTGCAATGATCGCCGCCGGTCCGGCTAAACACGCTGTGATTCTGCGTGAGCAGACGCCCTGGCAACGCCGCAGCCCCCTGCGCTTTCATTCCGTCGACATGGCCAATTTCCTGTTCAATCTCGTCTCAAACCTCGCGTTGCTGGCAACCGTGCTGATTGTTTGTCATCTGTGCAACCGGCTGATACCGGGCCTCGCGCTCAATGGTTCGCATATCTTTGCCGCGCTTGCGCTGGCCGCACTGCTGCTCGATGCCGCGCTGACCTTTCTGGTATTCGCCGATGCGCAAAACCGCTACGGCCAGTTCAGCACCCCGTCTGCGTTCTTTCAACGCGCCAGCGCATATGGGCTTGCAGTCGTCGCCGCTTTCGGCTGGCGCTATCTGTCGCGCCGCCCGCGCCCGGCAAAAACCGGCGACTCGCTCGTCATCCGCACCTCGCCGTATTCGGAATCGCATCTGCCGATGTAGTGCGACGCCCGTTGAGATCAAGTGTTTTACGGGTCACAGAAACGCAACATGAGATAGCGGCAAAGACGCTGCCGAAGCGGGCAGCGCCTCTCAAGTACAGCAAAAGCAAGCTCTTCAACCCGGCCGCCACGCCGCCCGCTTTTCTTCCCACGCGATCCGCATACGCAGCAGGAACGTTCCTTGCGCATGCGCGCGCCGTCGCCTATAACTTCCCAAGACCGAGAGTTACCGTTTTGCGCCCGTCGCCGGGCATTTGCCGCTGTATTGCGCCACCGCAGTTCAATCAGTCGAAGGCAACTTACTCAACGAGGAACACCTTGAATCTCGAAACCGTACGCGTCTTCATCATGACCCGAGGCATCGACCTCGGCACCAAGGTACTCGGCGCGATCGTCTTGTGGATCGTCGGCCGCTGGGTCATCGGCATGATTACCGGCTTGCTGCGCAAGGTGCTGGCGCGCAACGGCCATGTCGATCCCACGCTGGCGCATTACCTCGGCTCGATTCTCGGCGCGCTGCTGAACCTGCTGCTGATCCTCGCGATCCTGCAGGTGTTCGGTGTCCAGACGACTTCGTTCGCCGCATTGCTCGCCGGTCTCGGCCTCGCGATCGGCACCGCCTGGGGCGGCTTGCTCGCCCACTTCGCCGCTGGCATCTTCATGCAGGTGTTGCGACCGTTCAAGGTGGGCGATTTCGTCACGGTGGGCGGCGTCACCGGCACGGTCTCCGAACTGGGCCTGTTCGGCACCACCATCGTGACGCCGGACAACGTGACGACCATCGTCGGCAATAACAAGATCTTTTCCGACACGATTTCGAACTACAGCGTGTTGCCGGTGCGGCGTATCGAGCTGACCGCGAAGATCGCCAACGGCGTCGATCCGACCGATGCGATGAGCCGGCTGAAAGCGGCCGTCGCGAAGATTCCGAATGTGGCCGAGAGTCCCGCGCCGGATATAGAAGTGTTGAGCTTTACGCCGGAAGGACCGCTGCTGTGCGTGCGGCCCTACACGCACAATGCGAATTACTGGCAGGTCTATTTCGACACCAATCGCGCGATCATCCAGACTTTCAAGGAAGCCGGCTATCCGACTCCGGAAACGCCGCTGGCACCGCGTGCGGTCACGTCTGAGCGCGCTGGGATCGAGGCCCGCTGAAGCGAAGGGTCCCGCTGGCCTCGTCGACGAACACGTCTGCGAGATCCGGCGGCGCGAAATAAAAAACGGCGTCGCGAGATTCGCGGCGCCGTTTGTTCTTCCGGCTACACCGGCGGTGAAACGTCAGCGGGTGCCGGGCTTGGATGCGTTCTTGCGCATCATCTTCCACAGCGCGCCGAGCAGAACCGGCACCACTGCCGCGCCGATACCCACCAGCACGATCACATTCAGATATTGGCGGATGAACGGAATGTTGCCGAAGAAGTAACCGAGCAACACCAGCAGCAACACCCAC
>DASPZL010000415.1:0-10169 GCA_035636295.1 Paraburkholderia sp. | reverse complement strand
AACCGACCGCGCCGGCTTCGACTACGATTTCGAAGGCCGTCTCGATCTGACGAAAATCGCCGACAAGGCGATCGTGCCCAATGCGGATTACTACATCTGCGGGCCGGTGCCGTTCATGCGCGCGCAGTGCGATGCACTGGCCGCGCTCGGCGTGAACGCTGCGCGGATCCACACGGAAGTGTTCGGTTCGGGCGTCGTTCAGTAAAGCAGGGGCGCATGGCGAACCGCGCGTGTAACCGTGCGTGAAAGCGTGAAAGGGCGAGCGGAAGCGCGGCGCGCGGCGTGTCGTGCCCTTACCCAACCGCCAGCGTGACCGGCTTGCCGATCCGGCTCATCATTTCAACCAGCGTGTCGATGGTGAACTTGGTGGTCTTCTTGTTCACCACGTCGGACACGCGTGGGCGCGACACCATCAGAATCTCGGCAGCCTCGGCCTGCTTCAAATGATGCTGTTCGATCCAACTGGACAACTCGGTCATCAGTTGCTCCTTGAGCAGCCGCGTGTCGTTGATCTGCTTTTGCGACGCGGCATGCAGGCGCTTCGCCTCTTCGGCGGAAAAGCCGAGTTCGAGGAACAGATTTGCACCGGGCTTTGTTACGTGACGGACTTTGGTATCGATCGTCATTGTTAAGTTTTCCTATCAGTAATGATGGCGCGGTAGCGCGTCTCCGCAATCTCTCTATCGTGCGGACTCAGCTTCTGCGTTTTCTTCTGGAAGCAATGCAGCACATATAGCGCTTCCACGAATTTGGTCGCATACATCACGCGATAAATGCCGTCCGCTTCCTTGATGCGAATCTCGCGTGTTCCGGCGCCGATCGAATCAAACGGTTTCCAGTCGTCGGGGTCCAGTCCCGCCTGAATCTTGCCGAGTTGAAACCCGGCCCGCCGACGCGGCTCTTCGGGAAAAGCGAGTAAATCGCGGTAGCTGGAGCCCATCCAGCGAATTTCTTTTTCCTGCCCCATAGCCGCCTTTATGTACAAAATTATATACGCAACATCTTGGCCGGGTCAAGTCGAATTCGACCCGGCGACGAGCTGTTACGGTACAGAGGCGGCTCACGGAGCACCATTCGTCCGTTCGGCTAACAAAAAACCCGGCTCGGTGAGCCGGGTTTTCCATGGACCAATTTGCAGCAATCGAGCAGGGATTTTTCAGTTGCCGCCGCCGCGCGCAATACGCCGTTGCTTGACCGCGTCGGCGAGACCTTCCAGCACGGCCACGCTTTCGTCCCAGCCGATGCATGCATCGGTGATGCTTTGCCCGTACGTCAATTCGCAGCCTTCCTGCAGATCCTGGCGGCCCGCCACCAGATGCGATTCCACCATCACGCCGACAATCCGTTCGTCGCCCGAAGCAATTTGACGGCCGATGTCCGCGCACACCGGAATCTGGTTTTCGTGCTTCTTCGAGCTGTTCGCGTGGCTCGCGTCGATCATCAGACGCGCGGCGAGACCGGCCTTGCCGATGTCGGCGCACGCGGCATTGACGCTGTCCGCGTCGTAGTTCGGCGTCTTGCCGCCGCGCAGGATGATATGGCAGTCCTCATTGCCGGCGGTCGAGACGATTGCCGAGTGGCCGCCCTTGGTGACCGACAGGAAGTGGTGCGGCTGCGAGGCGGCCTTGATCGCGTCGACGGCGATCTTCACGTTGCCGTCCGTGCCGTTCTTGAAGCCGACCGGGCATGACAGTCCCGAAGCCAGTTCGCGGTGCACTTGCGACTCCGTGGTTCGCGCGCCGATCGCGCCCCACGAAATCAGATCGGCGATGTATTGCGGGCTGATCATGTCGAGGTATTCGGTGCCGGCCGGCAGGCCGAGTTCGTTGATGCGCAACAGCAGCTCGCGCGCGGTGCGCAGGCCGTCGTTGATCTTGAAGCTGTTGTCCATATGCGGGTCGTTGATGAGACCCTTCCAGCCCACCGTCGTGCGTGGCTTTTCGAAGTACACGCGCATCACGATTTCGAGTTCGCCGGCGAAACGCTTGCGCTGTTCGACCAGGCGTCCCGCGTATTCCAGCGCCGCCTTCGTATCGTGAATCGAGCACGGTCCGATGACGACGATCAGACGGTCTTCCATGCCGTGAAGAATACGATGCATCGCGTTGCGCGAGTTGTAGATCACGTCGGATACCGATTCGTCGCAGGCGAATTCGCGGATCAGATGAGCGGGGGGCGTAAGTTCTTTCAATTCGCGAATGCGGACATCGTCGGTGTTGTGCGGGGGCATGTTGTTCTCCTGAATCGGTTCGTAGCGTGTTCGCGCGGGCAACGAAGGCTGCGGTACAACAGCAATGAGCAGCAATGAGCAGCGATGCCAGAGCGGACGACAATCAAAAAAGTTTTCAACGACAAAAGTTCTAAAGGCATGAGGCGAAAAAAAACCGCCAGACTGGCTGGCGGTTTTTCGGGAATTCTCGGTGTCTTGCGTGCACTAACACCCCTCTCGATCCGCCAGCGGTCTGAGATGCCAAAAAAAGTAAAAGTAAAACTTGGCGGACATGGCGAAATGAGGTCGCTGGTCAAAAAGGGTGAGTGACTTTATAACCCGTACAGGCTCGGTTGACAAGCCAAGGATCACAAAAATGCGGGAAATCCGCATACTTCGCGCGTTATATGCACGAAGTATGCGTTGCTGCGAAATCAGGCGGTGCCGCCCACGGTCATGCGGTCGATGCGCAACGTCGGCTGGCCGACGCCGACCGGCACGCTCTGGCCTTCCTTGCCGCACACACCCACGCCCGAGTCGAGCTTCATGTCGTTGCCGATCATGCTGACGTACTTGAGCGATTCCGGGCCGCTGCCGATCAGCGTCGCGCCCTTGACCGGGTAGGTGATCTTGCCGTTTTCAATCATGTACGCCTCGGAGGCCGAGAACACGAACTTGCCGTTCGTGATGTCGACCTGGCCGCCGCCGAAGTTCACCGCGTACAAACCGTTCTTCACGGAAGCGATGATTTCCTGCGGATCCTTGTCGCCGTTGAGCATGTAGGTGTTGGTCATGCGCGGCATCGGCAGCGCGGCGTACGATTCGCGGCGCGCGTTGCCCGTGACCGGCATCTTCATCAGACGCGCGTTCAGCGTGTCCTGAATGTAGCCCTTCAGGATGCCGTCCTCGATCAGCGTCGTGCACTGGGTCGGATTGCCTTCGTCGTCGATATTGAGCGAGCCGCGGCGGTTCGGCAGCGTGCCGTCGTCGACCACGGTGACGCCCTTCGCGGCGACCTGTTCGCCGATCCGCCCCGCGAATGCCGACGAACCCTTGCGGTTGAAATCGCCTTCGAGACCGTGGCCGATCGCTTCGTGCAGCAGCACGCCGGGCCAGCCCGGTCCGAGCACGACGGTCATCGCGCCGGCCGGAGCCGGGCGGGCGTCGAGGTTCACGAGCGCTGCATGCACCGCATCGTCGACGTAGCCCGACAGCACTTCGTCGGTGAAGTAACCGTAGTCGAAGCGGCCGCCGCCGCCGCCGCTGCCGATTTCGCGGCGGCCGTTCTGTTCGGCGATCACCGTGACCGACACGCGCACGAGCGGACGGATGTCGGCCGCGAAGCCGCCGTCGCTGCGCGCGACCAGCACGACGTCGTACTCACCGGCGAGGCCCGCCATGACTTGCTGAATACGCGGATCGCGGCCGCGCGCCATCTGTTCGACGCGCTCGAGCAGCTTGACCTTGGCGGTGGCGTCGAGCGAATGCAGCGGATCGGACGGCAGATACAGATCGCGCCCGGCAATGCCCGTCAACGACGACGCCACCTTGATCTTCTGCTTGCCGCCGCCGGCCTTGGCGATCGCGCGGGTGGCGATGGCCGCCTGGCGGATCGCCTCGGGCGAGAGGTCGTCCGAATACGCAAAAGCCGTTCGATCGCCCGACACGGCGCGCACGCCGACGCCCTGGTCGATGCTGAAACTGCCCGACTTCACGATGCCTTCCTCAAGACTCCACGCTTCGCTGCGCGTCGCCTGGAAGTACAGGTCCGCGTAGTCGATCTTGTGCGTGAAGATTTCGGCGAGCGTGCGGGTGAGCAGGGATTCGTCGAGGCCGTAGGGCGTCAGGAGGATGTCCTTGGCGGTGGCGAGATTACGGATACCGGGTTCGATGATATTCATGCGAAGTATGTTCTGCTCGATACGAAGGATTCGGTTAGCGCCACGCTCACTATATGAGTGGCAGGCGCCGCAGTTTCAATGTCTTGATGAGGCAAATCAGTGAGTCAGCTCAGCACGCGGTGACGCCAGGCGGGCAGACTTTGCCGCACTTCGTCGATGCGCGCACGCTCGAGATTGCCGGCGACCACGCCCGCGCCTTCGTCGCGCACCGCGACGATTTCGCCCCACGGGTCGATCAGCATACTGTGGCCCCATGTACGGCGGCCGTTTTCATGTTTGCCGCCTTGCGCGGCGGCCAGCACGTAACACTGGTTTTCGACCGCCCGGGCGCGCAGCAGCATCTCCCAATGCGCGCGGCCGGTGGTGTAAGTGAACGCCGAGGGGACCACGATCAGCGCGCAGTCGCCCATGCGCCGGTACAACTCGGGAAAGCGCAAATCGTAGCAGACCGACAGGCCGACCCGGCCGAACGGCGCCTCGAAAGTGCGGACCTCGCCGCCGGGGCGGATGGTGCGCGCCTCGTCGAACGATTCCTCGCCCTTTTCGAAGTTGAACAGGTGGATCTTGTCGTAGCGCGCGGCTTCCTTGCCTTGCGGGTCGAACACCAGCGTGGTGTTCAGCACGCGCGACGCCTCGGGCGCCATCAGAGGTAGCGTGCCGCCGATCACCCAGAGCTTGTGACGGCGCGCGGCGTCGGCGAGAAAGCGCTGGATCGGGCCATCCTGATAGGCCTCGCGCACGGCAAGCTTGTCCGTGTCCTTGAAGCCCATGAAGCAGAAGTATTCAGGCAGCAGGACGAGTTGCGCGCCGTCGGCGGCGGCTTCGGCGATCAACCGGTCCGCTTCGGCCAGATTGCGCTCACGATCGGGCGTGCTCACCATCTGCAGCGCGGCGACGCGAAAGACGCTTGCGGAGGGTCCGCTGGACGACGCGGACGACGACAATGAAGAGACGTGTGTTTCGCTCATGAGCGTTTCGAGAAACTCCCGGCAAGGCGGCGGCGCGAACCGCTTGCGCCGCGTACGTCGTTCAAGGCTGGCTGGGGCCGGCGGTGCGGCGCTGAACTCTTTTGGCCGAACAAAAGGCCAAATAAGAGCTTAGTGCGCGTCCACGGTCGAAGCCGGAGCGTCCATCTTACCGCGATCGCCCGTCACCCGCTCGATGTGCGGTTTCGACCACGGACCGGTGATCGCATACTCCCGCGCAAACGCGTGCGAGACCGACTGGCTGAACGCCAGATCGGCCACCAGCGCGCCCAGGCCGAGCAACGGATTGATCACGGTCGCGGCGATCACGGCGGCGCCGGCGCTGACTGTCGGCACGATCTGAACGTGCAGATTCTGGGTCTCCTGGGCGAGATCGACCGAGCCCTTCATGTCGACGCGCGCCGGCGCCGTCACCATCTCGAAGTTCTCCGTGCGGCCGATGCCGTTGTGGACCTGCGCGGTGCCGGTCACATGTTCGAACGGCAGACCTTCGCCGATCACGTCACGGAAATTCAGCGTGGCGAAGCGCGCGAGGCTTTGCAGGCTCAGCACACCCAGCAGCTTGGCCACGCCCGGATCGACCTTGAGAATCTGACCGTGGCGCAGATCGACGGCCAGGTTGCCGTTGAGCGTCGGGTAGTCGATCGCGGTGGGGCCGCCGCGCCACACCACCTTGCCTGAGAGCGAACCGCTGCCGGACTTCAGCGTGCGCGGCTGGCCGAACCGCTCCAGCAGCGCGCCGGCGTCCTTGATGTCGAGCTTGAAGTCGAACACGGTGCGGCGCGGCGTCGTTTCGTCGGCGGCGCTGCCGAGGCCCGTCGAGGTGCGCCAGTTCGCGGTGGCGGTCAGCGTGGCGGCGGAGTTGGTGATGCCGAGCTTGTCCAGCTGCCAGACCGGCACGCCGTCTTCCTCGAAATTGTGCGCGTCCACTTCGAGTCGGCCGATATTGCGATCACGCACGATCAACTCGTTGACCACCAGATCGATCGACGGCATGTTCTGCGCGGGAGCCGACATCGCCTGGCCGAGCAGGTCCTTGTCGGCGACGGAAGGAATCACCACACGGGCGAAGCGCGCCTGCAGCGTGCCCGGCGATTCCTTGCTGGCGCCCGGCAGCCACGACACGTGGCCGGACACCTGGTTCGACGCGATGTTCGCCTGCCATTTGCCGTCCGCATGCGACGCGCCGACGATCACGCTGTCCCAGTGGCGCTTGAGCAGCGTCAGCGTGCCGATGTGCAGCGCGAAGCGGTTCGGCAGGAATTGCGTGAGGGTCGGGTTCGGCACGGCCGGCGGCGCTGCTGCCGGCGCTTCCTTGTTGCGCATCTGCGCGACTAGCGCGCGCCACGCGTCGGCATCGAACGCCTCGACGTCGACGGCGGCGATCACGCCTTCGGACGGCAAGTCGGCGGGCTTGTTGACGCCGATCGCGCCGCGCACGACCGTCGGCGGCGCTTTCGGCTGGTAGCGCAGCAGATAGGCGGCGGCGACCGGGCCGAACGTGAGATCGGCACGTTCCAGGCCGGCTTCGCCCGGCGCCGCGGACGGGCTCACGGCAAAGCGCAGCGGCATCGGCGTGCCGACCGGCTTGTTGAACGGCGCGGGGAAGTCGAGCGCGAGACCGGTCAGATCGGAGTTCGCCGTCACGTCCGGCAGCCGGCCTTTCGCGCCGTGCACGTTCAGCGCGTAGGGCGCGCTGCCGCTCATGCGCGCGAGCACTTCGGCGGCCGGCCCACGCAGATGGAAGCCGCGCGCCGCATCGACGGCAACGTGGCCGCCAAGATCGAGCGCATACGTGCCGTCTTTCTTCAGCCCGCCCTTGGCGTGCACGTCGCCGCCGAGGAACTGGCCGGAGAGCCGGTCCACCTGAGCCGTATATTCGGTGAAGCGCACCTTGCCGTTCAGTTGCGATAGCGGCGGCACGTTCTCGACCGTCAGCCGGTTGTTCCGGAAGCCGACGGCGCCTTCCACGGCGATGTGCGGTTTTGGCGTGCGCGGCACCGTCAGCTTGAGCGCGAGCGACGCCGGCCCTTCGGCGCGCACTTTCTCGGTTTCATGCTTCGCCATGATGCCGAGCGAGCTCTCGTTGACGTAGTCGAGCATGTCGGCGAGCGGCCCGCGCCCGTCGCCCTCGATGACGAGGTTTGACGCCCTGGTGCCGAGGTCGTCGATCTTGCCGTTGACGCCGATCAGCGCGACCTGCTTGTAATGCGCGCGGTCGATGTCGAAGCGCAGCATGTTCTGGCTGAGTTCGAACACGCCGTCGATGCCGTCGAGCGGCGGCCATACGTTCGGCGTGCCGTTTCTCATCTTGCGCGGCGGGTACGGCGAAGGATTGAACTTGCCGCCCTTGAACGGCGCGACGATATGGAAGATGCCGGCGTCCGGATCGCGCGAGTAGGGGAACTTGGTCAGATCGCCGTGCACTTCGATGGTCGCGCCCTTCGATACGCCGGCTTGCAGCCCATGGCCCAGATAAATACGCAGCTTTTCGCTGATGCTGGTCGGCAGATAGCGGACGATGCGTGTCACCTGCGCGCGCTCGAAGTCGGCTTTCAGGTCGAGCGAGCCGCGGCCGTGGCCGGGGTTGCTGTAATCGGCGGTGGCGCTGGCCGCGACGTCCGCATTGGAGACGCCGAGATTGGCCACCTTCACGGTAAAGGCCGGGTGGTTTTCGCCGGGCGCTTTCGGCGCGATGGTCCAGTCGGCGCGGCCACGCAAACGGTCGAACTTCAGGCGCGGATCGTCGAACACGCCCGGCAGCGTGATCGCGACGTTGGACGTGTCGAGCATCGCGGTGCCACGCTTTTCGTCCGCATCGACGCTGCCCCACAGGTTTTCGATGCCGGGTATGCCCGCGCGCGGGTGATTGCGCAGCGTGAGCCCCGGCGGCGGTTCCTGCGCGGCCACGCTGATGCCTTGCAGGTCGCCCTTGAAACGATAGCGCTCGATCGGCTCGGCGCCGCTCGCGAGACGGTCGCTGCCCGCTTCGCCGGACTCCGGTTTGCTGCGCTCGACTTCGATCACATAATTGGCGACCAGCCCGCGTGGATTGAAGCGCACGAGACCGTTCAGCAGGCGCTGCGGCAGCGGCAGCGCGCGGCTGAATTCGGCGAGGATGCCCAGGTCGACGCGGTCGCCCCTCACGCTGAGCAACTGGCCACGCTGCTGCGTGGCGGTCCGGAAGCGCCCGGTCAATGTTGATAGCGCGAGGGTGCGCGTGAGCGGCGTGCCGTCGTCGAGAGGCGGCTGGCCGAGTTCGGCGCGCAAGTCGTTCAGTTGCAGCCTGTAGTCGCCCTGGTCGGCTTCGAGGCGCCATGAAAAATCCGCGACCGGCACCAGCAGCTTGGGCTGCGTCGGGCGCATCCGCATGGCGACGTCCGTGCCGGCCAGTTGCCCGCTCGCCGCCTTCATGCGGCCATCGGCGAAGTCGACCCAGATCGCATTGTCGATGCGGCCGGCAAACGTTTCGATCGGGAATTTGACATAGCGCGCGAGCGTCGGCAGATCGACCGGGCCCGTCGAGACGTACACCTGGCCGGACCAGTTGATTGGCTTGCCGATCTCCGAGAGCCGCGCGTGTCTGAAATTCGTGCGGAAATCGATCGGGCCGTGCAGGACCTGGCCGTCGGCGGGAGCCTGCAGCGCCAGCCGGTGATCGTAGCCGTCGTTGAGAATCGCGATGCGGATGTCGCGCAGCGCGAGCTCCGGCGCCTCACGCTGCGCATCGCGCCAGCGCAGCACGCCGCCGCGTACCACGATCGCCTGTTGCCGCAATAGCCAGGTCGTCAACGTGGCGTTGCCGCTGTGCCGGGTCGGCACCGGCACGGCCGCCACCGAAAGCACGCCGTCTTCGGCGCGCGAGACCAATACGTCCGGCTGATCGACGATCAGGCTGGAGAGTGCCGGATGAAACTGCCAGAGCGACTTCCACGAGAGCGTGGCGGTGGCGTGCGGAATCGTCAGCGCGGCTTTGCCCTCGCGATCGCGGATGACGAGATTGGTGATGTCGAGGCCCGGCTGAAAGCCGCTCCAAAACGGCGCGAGCTTGCCGATGGTGAACTGCGTGTGCAGCTTTTCGGAGACGGTGGCTTCGATGCGCGGCCGGAACGAGTCGATACGCGGCAGCACCACATAGCGCAAACCGAGAAACAGACCCGTCGCAATGAAATAGAGGACGAGGGCGAGCGCGAGGACGACGTGCAAGGTCCGGCGCAGCACGACGTGATCGCTTCCGCTCGCAGGCCGGACCTGCGCGGTTTCGTGCGGGTCGGCGGATTCGTTTCGCTCGGACATGCTGCGGCGGGTGGACGTATGGTAGTTTTGCGACTTAACGACGAAATGTAACACACGGGAAAGCGTCGGCAGTACTTCCTGCAAACCCTGTACGCATGCCGCCTCGCGACCGTCGCGAGGGCGCCGGACCTGTGTGTTGCGGCGAACTGAACAACGCTGATCAAGCAACGAGCGAGCCAGACCCTGGATGACTGACGCCACTCTACTGAGTTCCAACTATTCACATTACGCGGCGCGCGCGGTGGCGGCCCGCCCGCAACTCGCGGCGCATGTGGCGGCGCTCGCCTCTGCGCCGCTGACCCGTGAGCGCATCGACGCGCGCTTCGACGCGCTATGCGCCGAGGCCGCCGACGGCGCTCCGTTGAGCGAGGATGCACTCAAACGGGCCTTGCGGCAGCTGCGCACCGAGGTCTTCTGCGCCGTGATGGAGCGCGATCTGACGGGCGAGGCGGACGTCGCCGAAGTCACCGGGGCGATGACCGATCTGGCGGAGACCACGATTCAGCGCGCGCTTGCGGTCCTGTCCGCCGAACTCGAAACGCTGTACGGCGAACCGCGCGGACCGCAGGGCGAGCGGCTCGCGCTCGGCGTGGTGGGCATGGGCAAGCTGGGCGGGCGCGAGCTGAACGTGTCGTCGGATATCGATCTGATCTTCATCTACGAAGAGGACGGCGAGACCGCGGGTGGCCAGCGCTCGCCGATCGCGACGCAGGATTTTTTCACGCGCCTCGGCAAGCGCCTGATCGGCGCGCTCGCCGAAGTGACCGCCGATGGTTA
>DASPZL010000414.1:0-7257 GCA_035636295.1 Paraburkholderia sp. | reverse complement strand
CTTATGAAGCCGTCGTGCAACTCGTGGACAAAGCGGGCGTTAAGCTCGACGATGCCGCCACGCCGGCGGCGGAATCCTTGATCGTCGTCACGCCGTTCGGTCACGACGCGACCACGGCCGCGGTCGACGAAGCGCTCGACGCAACCCGCGTTGTCGCAATCGACGCCCTCTTCCCGCTCGTCGGCGCGCAACGCCGCACGCTGATGACCACGCCCGCCACCAGCCGCAGCGCGCGTGATACCGCGCATGCGCTATTCGCCGCCGACGGCATTCCCGTCACCGTGATCCGCGACTCGACCGGCTTCGTCGCGCAACGCGTGGTGGCGACGATCGTCAACATCGGCTGCGACATCGCGCAGAAACAGATCGCCACGCCCGAAGATATCGATCTCGCCGTGATGCTCGGCCTCGGCTATCCGCGTGGACCGCTCGCCCTTGGCGACGCGCTCGGCGCGCAAACCATCCTCACGGTCCTGCGCAACATCTTCAGCGTGCTAGGCGACCCGCGCTACCGCCCGTCGCCCTGGCTCGCACGGCGCGCGCAACTTGGCCTGCCGCTGACACAACGCGATGCAGCCGACATCCAAACGGAGACGCAACAATGAGCGCCGAACTGCTGACCTCGCGCCCTACCGAAAGCGAATCGACGCTGATCCTCACGCTGTCGAACCCCGGCGCGCGCAACGCGCTGCATCCGGACATGTACGCCGCGGGTATTGAGGCGCTCGATTCCGTGGAACGCGATCCGTCGATTCGCGCCGTCGTGATCACCGGAGCCGATAACTTTTTTTGCGCGGGCGGCAATCTGAACCGCTTGCTGGAAAACCGCGCGAAAGATCCGTCCGTGCAAGCGGAAAGCATCGATCTTCTGGGCGAATGGATTTCAGCGCTGCGCCTATCGTCGAAACCGGTGATCGCCGCGGTCGACGGCGCCGCCGCCGGTGCGGGATTCTCGCTCGCGCTCGCGTGCGATCTGATCGTTGCCGCGGAAGACGCCAAGTTCGTGATGTCGTATGCGCGCGTCGGCCTGACGCCCGATGGCGGCGGCTCGTGGTTTCTCGCCCAGGCTTTGCCGCGTCAGTTGGCAACCGAAGTGCTGATCGAAGGCAAGCCGATCGGCGCCGCGCGTTTGCATGAACTCGGCGTGGTCAACAAGCTGGCAAAGACCGGCGCGGTGCGTGACGCCGCCGTCGCATGGGCCGACGAACTCGGCAAGATTTCGCCGAATTCGATTGCGCGCATCAAAGGGCTGATCAGCGCGGCCGGCGCGCAACCGCTCGCCGAACATCTGGTTGCGGAGCGCGACAGCTTTGTCGCGTCGCTGCATCACCGCGAAGGCCTTGAAGGGATTTCGGCGTTCCTCGAAAAGCGCGCGCCTGTCTACAAGTGAACGAAGACAATGCCTGAATATCAACTGCCCAAACGCCGCCGCATCTTTCTGATGCGTCACGGCGACGTGACCTACTTCGACGATTCCGGCCGCACGATCGATCCTGAAACCGTGCCGTTGAATGCGAACGGCCGCGAGCAGGCGAGCGCGGCAGGCCGCGTGTTCGCGGAGCAGCAGGTCCGGTTCGATCGGGTGATCGTCAGCGGTTTGCCGCGTACGATCGAAACGGCGCAGCGCGTATTGGCCGAGACGGGCCAGCAGATCGAACTCGACATCGAGCCTGCATGGCAGGAGATTCGCGGCGGCAAGCTCGGCAGCGTTCCGTTGCAGGATATCGAAGCGGCTTTTCTCGGTGTGTTCGACGGAATCGTGCCGGAAAGCACGCGCTTTCTCGAAGGCGAGACCATCGGCGCGCTGTTCGATCGCGTCTTGCCCGCGGTGGTTGCGCTGCGCGAGGACACGTCGTGGGATACCGTGCTGCTCGTGCTGCACGGTGGCGTGAATCGCGCGATTCTGTCGCATGCGCTCACCGCCGGCGGCCGAACTTTTTTCGGCCATCTCGCGCAGGCCACCGGCTGCATCAACGCGCTCGACGTCGGCGCGGCGCCGCGAGACTGGGTGCTACGCACGATCAACTATTCACCGCCGTCGCCGCTGCATCGCGACATCCGCAATACGACGATGGAAATACTCTACGCACAATTCATTCAATACAAGCGTAGCTGAATCCGAACTGGAGGAGACATATGGTGCAAGCCACACAGAGCGGCGAACCAGAACGCAAACCCGATTACTCGGCCTTCGAGGGCACGCGCCCGGTCAATGAGCGGCAACGCGTCGACAGCGACGCGCTCGCCGCGTGGCTGGCCCAGCATGTCGATGGATTTTCCGGACCGCTCACGCTCGAGCAATTCGCCGGCGGCCAGTCCAACCCAACGTTCAAGCTGATCACGCCGTCCCGTTCGTACGTGATGCGTGCGAAGCCCGGCCCCGCTGCGAAGCTGTTGCCGTCCGCGCACGCCGTCGAGCGTGAATACCGCGTGATGCGTGCGCTCGCCGGCACCGACGTGCCGGTCGCCAAAATGCTCGCCTTGTGCGAGGACGAAAGCGTGATCGGCCGCGCGTTCTACGTGATGGAGTTCGTCGAAGGCCGCGTGTTGTGGGATCAGTCCTTGCCCGGCATGACGCCTGCTGAACGCGCGGCCATTTACGACGAAATGAATCGCGTGATCGCCGCGTTGCACAGCGTCGATGTCGCGGCAGCCGGTCTCTCCGATTACGGCAAACCTGGCAACTACTTCGCGCGCCAGATCGGCCGCTGGAGCAAACAGTACATTGCGTCGGAAACCGAACCGATCGACGCGATGCAGCGTCTGATCGAATGGCTGCCGCAACATATGCCGGCCGAAACCGGCGAGCGCGCCTCGGTCGTGCATGGCGACTACCGGCTCGACAATCTGATCTTTCATCCCCACGAACCGCGCGTGCTCGCCGTGCTCGACTGGGAATTGTCGACGCTCGGCGATCCGCTCGCCGACTTCGCCTATCACTGCATGGCGTGGCACGTCGATCCGGCGCAATTCCGCGGCATTGCGGGCCTCGATTGGGCCGCGCTCGGCATTCCAGACGAAGCGCGGTATGTCGAGCGCTATTGCCGGCGCACCGGCTTCGAGATTCACGGCGACTGGAATTTCTATCTGGCGTACAACATGTTCCGCATCGCCGCGATCCTGCAAGGGATCATGAAGCGCGTCGTCGACGGCACCGCGGCCAGCGCTCAGGCGCTCGATGCCGGTCGTCGCGCGAAGCCGATGGCCGAACTCGCCTGGCGCTACGCGCAGAAAGCGCGCTAAGCGAATCCGCATACCGAGTTGCATTGCATTGCGCTTCCGAACACACGTTATTCGTTATCCGCGAGGTCATACATGAATTTCGATTACACCCCGAAGGTTCAGGCGCTGCGCGAGAAACTGCTCGCTTTCTTCGACGAGCACATTTATCCGAACGAGCAGGCGTTCTACGCGGAGATCGCGCGCAATCGCGAGAGCGGCAACGCATGGCTGCCGACCGAACTGATCGAGCAACTCAAACAGAAGGCGCGCGACGCCGGCTTGTGGAACCTGTTCCTGCCTGAATCCGTGCGCGGCGCCGGTCTCACGAATCTCGAATACGCGCCGCTGTGCGAGATCATGGGCCGCGTGCCCTGGGCGCCCGAAGTGTTCAACTGCAACGCGCCCGACACCGGCAACATGGAAACGATCGAGCGCTATGGCAGCGAGGACAACAAGCGCGAATGGCTCGAACCGTTGCTGCAAGGCCAGATCCGTTCAGCGTTTCTGATGACGGAACCGGAGGTGGCATCGTCGGACGCGACCAATATCCAGACGAGCATCGTGCGCGATGGCGATTACTACGTGATCAACGGCCACAAGTGGTGGTCGTCCGGTGCCGGCGATCCGCGCTGCAAGATCTATATCGTGATGGGCAAGACCGACCCCGACGCGCCGCGCCACCAGCAACAGTCGATGGTCCTCGTGCCCGCCGACGCCACCGGCATCACCGTGCACCGTCCTCTCACCGTGTTCGGCTACGACGACGCGCCGCACGGCCACATGGAAATCACGCTCGAAAACGTGCGCGTGCCGGCGGCCAATATGCTGCTCGGCGAAGGACGCGGCTTCGAGATCGCGCAAGGCCGCCTCGGACCGGGACGCATCCATCACTGCATGCGTTTGATCGGCCTTGCCGAGCGCGCCCTTGAACTGATGTCGAAACGCTCGCTGCAACGCGTTGCGTTCGGCAAGCCGGTCGCGGCGCAAGGCGTCACCCAGGAACGCATTGCCGACGCACGTTGCCTGATCGAACAGGCACGCCTCTTGACGCTAAAAACCGCCTACATGATGGACACCGTCGGCAACAAGGGCGCACGCGGCGAAATCGCGATGATCAAGGTGGTCGCGCCGAACATGGCGTGTCAGGTGATCGACTGGGCGATTCAGGCGCACGGCGGCGGCGGTGTCAGCGACGATTTTCCGCTCGCGTATGCGTATGCATCCGCACGGACGTTGCGCTTCGCCGATGGTCCGGACGAAGTCCACCGCAATGCGATCGCCAAGCTCGAGCTGGCGCGTTACACGGATACCGGCGCGGCGTCTCGCGTCGAGACGCCGGTTACGCGGGTTTGAAATTTGAAGTCTCGCGCCGGGAGGCCGGGGCTTGCTCACGGCGCCGCCAGCAGCATCGTGCGATCTATGCTCTAATTTTCGTCACCAGCGGCGCCCCTTGCGGCGCCGCTTTCACGATAGAAAGGAGCCACGATGATCGATGTCTATAGCTGGGCGACCCCGAACGGCCACAAGGTTCACATCATGCTCGAGGAGACGGGCCTCGCCTATACCGTGCACGGCGTGAATATCGGCGCGGGCGACCAGTTCAAGCCCGAATTCCTTGCCATCAGCCCGAACAACAAGATCCCGGCGATCGTCGACTCCGAGGGCCCCAAGGGCGCCGACGGCAAGCCGTTCGCGCTGTTCGAATCGGGGGCGATCCTGATTTATCTCGCTGAGAAAACCGGTAAGTTTATGCCGACCGATCCGGCCGCGCGCTACTCAGTGCTGCAATGGCTGATGTTCCAGATGGGCGGACTCGGTCCGATGCTCGGGCAAACGCACCACTTCCGCATCTACGCGCCGGAGCCGATCGAATACGCGATCAACCGCTACACGAACGAGACGCGGCGCCTGTACGGCGTGATGGACGCGCAACTCGGCAAGACGCAATACCTCGCCGGCAACGACTATACGATCGCGGACATCGCCGCGTTTCCGTGGACACGCTCGTGGCAAAACCAGGGTATCGAACTGGATGCCTTTCCGAATGTGAAGCGATGGCATGAAGAGATCGCCGCGCGTCCGGCGGTGGTGCGCGGCGTCGAAGTGCTGGCGTCCGCCCGCAAGCCGCTCATGGATGACAAGGCTAAGGAAATACTGTTTGGCGCGACGCAATACGCGAAACATTAGTATTGCGGCAGCGGCGCTATTTCGCTATCGGCGTGAGTAAAAAAGCGCGAGCCGGCATTCACGCCGCTCGCGCTTTCTCTTGCGAACATGAACGGCGAGCCTAACGCCAGCTAGAAGTAATGCCGCGTGATGAACTCCGCCACGCACACCGGCCGCTCGTTGCCCTGCCGTTCCAACGTCACATTCCACACGACTTGCACGCCGTCGCTGTCGACGTCGGTGACGGACGCCACGGCGAACTTCGCGCGCAACTGCGAGCCGACCGGCACCGGCGACGTAAACCGCACGCGATTCAATCCATAATTGACGCCCATGCGCTGCTCGAGCGCCACCGTCTTTTCCAGCAGAACCGGAATCAACGACAACGTCAGGAATCCATGCGCGACCGGACCGCCGAACGGCGACTCGCGCCACGCCCGTTCGGGATCGACGTGAATCCATTGATGATCGCCGGTGGCGTCGGCGAAACGATCGACGCTCGCCTGATCGACCGTCAGCCACTCGCTCACGAGCGGCTCGGCGCCCGCCAGCCCGCGCAAGGCTACAGCGTTGCCGAACGTCGCGGCGGACGCCGCACTGCCCGTCATGACGCGGCGCCCGGGTTACGCAACCCGAACAACGCCTTCGAGCGCACGGTAATCACCGTTTCGCCATGCTGATTGATACCTTCCCACTGCGTCGACACGATGCCGCGATCCGGCTTGCTCGCCGAGACACGCTTGTCGAGCACGGAGTTCATCATCGTGATCGTGTCGCCGACGCGCACCGGCTTCAGCCAGCGGATCTCGTCGATACCGGGCGAGCCCATCGACGTGGACCCCGCTATCGCGTTGCGCACCAGCATGCCCATCATGACCGAGCAGGTATGCCAGCCGCTTGCCACCAATCCGCCGAATGGCGACTCGGCGGCCGCGGCGTCGTTCAGGTGAAACGGCTGCGGATCGAACTTCTCCGCGAACGCGATGATCTCTTCACGCGTGAACGTGTGCTTGCCGATTTCGGTGGTCGTGCCGACAACCATGTCTTCGAAACTCAAACCCATCGTCGCACCTCTTTCTTATCCGATTCGACCGGCTGATCAAGCTTCGGCGGTGACAAAGCCGGGCAGCGCGGCGAACCGCGCGAGATGGTGATCGACATCGCCCAATGTGGTTTCGATGATAGCAAGACGCTTGAACAGATGCGCCGCCGCGACCTCGTTCGTAACGCCCATGCCGCCGTGCAACTGAACCGCCTGCTGGCCGACGAAACGCGCGGCCTGGCCGACCCGCGCCTTCGCCGCGGAGACGGCGCGGCGGCGCTCGTCGGCATCTTCGCTGGCGTAGTGCATGGCGGCCAGATACGTGATCGAACGCGCCTGCTCGGCGTGAATCAGCATCTCGACCATGCGGTGCTGCAAGGCCTGAAAACGCGCGATCGGCTGGCCGAACTGCTGGCGCGTTTTGGTGTAGTCGACGGTGGCGAGGTTCAGCGCGTCGAGCGCGCCGATTGCTTCGGCGCACAGCAGCACGGTGCCGTAGTCCGCGATATGTTCCAGCGCCGCCGCGCCGGCGTGTTTGCCGGCGAGCCGGCGCGCGGGCGTGCCGTTGAACTCGAGCGTCGCGGCGCGTTGGCCGTCGATCGTGCGGTAATCAGTAAGCGTGACGCCGGCCGCATCGCGCGCCACGACGAAGAGCGCGATTTCGCCATTCAGCCGCGCCGGCACGATCCAGTAATCCGCTTGCGCGCCATGCAGCACGACCGACTTCGTACCGCTCAGCGTGTGTTGCTCGCCCTGCCCGCTTGCGACCGTCTCGACAGCGAACAGATCGTAGCGTGCGTGCGGTTCATGAAACGCTACGGCCAGCT
>DASPZL010000413.1:0-7065 GCA_035636295.1 Paraburkholderia sp. | reverse complement strand
CGCCGCATGATGCACGAGCAGCCGCGCGGCGTTCAGGCGCGTGGCCATGTCGGCGAGCATGTTGGCGATGGTCTGATGGTCCTTCAGCGCCCGGCCGAACTGGACGCGTTCGTTCGCGTAGAGGCGCGCGGCGTCGAACGCGGCCCGCGCGATGCCGACCGCCTGCGCGGCGATGCCGATGCGCCCGCCTTCGAGATTCGACAGCGCGATGCGCAGGCCTTCGCCCGGTTCGCCGAGCAGATTGGCTTCCGGCACGGCGCAGTCGTCGAGCGAAATCGGGCAGGTGTCGGAGGCGCGAATGCCGAGCTTGTGTTCCGGCTTGCCGACGTTGAAGCCCGGCGTGTCGGTCGGCACGATGAAGGCGGACAGCCCGCGCTTGCCGCGATCCGGATCGGTGACGGCGAACACGATCGCGATGTGGGCGCGCGCACCGTTGGTCACGAACTGCTTGCTGCCGTTGAGCATCCATTTGCCGTCTTGCAGCACGGCGCGAGTACGCAGATTGTTCGCCTCGGAGCCGGCTTGCGGCTCGGTCAGACAGAACGCGCCGATGCGCCGGCCGGTGGCGAGGTCTTGCAGATAGCGGTCCTTTTGCGCGTCGCTGCCGAAGTTGAGGATCGGCCCGCAGCCGACCGAGTTGTGCACGCTCATCAGCGTCGCGCATGCGGCGCAACCGGCAGCGATCTCTTCCAGCGCGAGCGCATAGGCCACATAGTCGGTGTACGAGCCGCCCCACTCCGGCGGCACGATCATGCCGAGAAAGCCGAGTTCGCCCATCTGCGTGACGACGTCGGCGGGCAGTTGCGCGTCGCGGTCCCACTGCGCCGCGTGCGGTGCGAGGCGCTCGGTCGCGAAGTCACGAGCGGCGTCGCGGATCATCCGTTGCTCGTCGGTGTAGAAGCTGTCCATGGGCTCGGTCCTGTCCTGTGCGTCTGATCGCGGTGCACGTGCAGCGGTGCTCGCGTGCGGTGCGGTTGAGGGTCAGTGTAGGGAAGCGGCCGGACAGGTTCGATGCTCAGCCCGATCAATCTGGCTGAGCGCATTTGCCATGCTGATACCATGCAAAGCTGATTCAGCCGCGTTTTCAAGTGTTTAAGGCGTCGCCACAGGGAAAATGTTGAGCGCATTTGCCAGATACCTATGAAAAATCCAAAAAACGATAAAGGCACGATTTCGGTCAGCCTGGTCGAGGAAACGCTGGCGCTGGCGCGCGCACGCGGTTTCGATGCGCTGCCGCTCGCCGAAGCCGCCGGCATCGCGGCGCCCATGCTGGCGTCGCCGAAAAGCCGCGTGTCGTCGGCGCAATACGGTGCACTGTGGGCCGGCATCGCGCGCGCCCTGGACGACGAGTTCTTCGGCCAGGATTCGCATCGCATGAAAAGCGGCAGCTTCATCGCGATGACGCAAACCGCGCTGACCGCCCGCAACGGCGCGCAAGCGCTGGCGCGCGCGGTCGGCTTCATGCGGCTGGTGCTGGACGATCTCGGCACACAGATCGAAACGGATGCCGAGCGGGTACGGCTGCGATTCACGGAGCGCGAGGGCGCGAAGCCGCCCGCGATGTTCGCCTACGCAACCTACTTCATCCTCGTCTACGGTCTGCTGTGCTGGCTGGTCGGGCGGCGCATCCCATTGATCGAGGCGTGCTTTCGCTGCGCCGAGCCGCCTGCCGCGCACGAATACCGGCTGATGTTCTGCGATCACATGAGGTTCGGCCAAAGCGAGTCGTATGTAGACCTCTCGCCCGCGTTTCTCGACCTGCCGGTGATCCAGACGACCAAGTCGGTCAAACCGTTCCTGCGCGACGCGCCCGGCAGCTTCGTCGTCAAGTACCGCAATCCCGGCTCGCTCGCCGCGCGCGTGCGCAAGCTGCTGCGCGCGCTGCCGATGGCCGGCTGGCCCGCCGCCGACCAGATGGCCGCTCGCCTGCATGTCGCCGAGGCGACCATGCGGCGGCGTCTGAAGCAGGAAGGCTATACGTACCAGTCGATCAAGGACGACTTGCGGCGCGACATCGCAATCGGCGAATTGCAGGACACCGACCGCACGATCGCCGACATCGCCACCTCCGTGGGTTTCGCGGAACCGAGCGCGTTTCATCGCGCGTTTCGCAAATGGACCGGCATGCGGCCGACCGACTACCGGTTGGCGCGCGCGGATTTCACGCGGCGCGCGGAATCGGACTAAGCTGTTAGAAGCAGGCCAGCCTTCTTTTGAGGTATCGGCCCGCGCCGGTCGATCAGCGTCAATCAGCGCCGACACGACCAGGCGCGGCAGCCGTCAGCGATGAGCACGTATCCGCGTCTCCCGTTCCGGCAGTCTGGTCCGCGTCCTTCGCTTATCCGTGGCGGAGCCGTGGGCCGGTTGATGCGCGGCATGACCGCGCGAGGCGCGCTTTTGGCGTTCGCGCTGTGGACATCCGCGCTTTGGGGGTTCGGATTCGTATCGTTCGAAGGCACCGCGCCGCCGCTGCGGGCCGCGGTCGCGCCCAACGGCGTTGTGGTAATCCCTCTGAACGGCGCGATCGGTCCGGCCAGCGCCGACTTCATCGTGCGCAGCCTGCAACGCGCGGCCGGCGAGCGCGCGCAACTCGCCGTGTTGCAACTCGATACGCCCGGCGGCCTGGATACGTCGATGCGGCAGATCATCAAGGCGATTCTCGGTTCCCCGGTGCCGGTTGCCACCTTCATCGCGCCGAGCGGCGCGCGAGCTGCGAGCGCGGGTACCTATATCGTCTATGCCAGCCACATTGCGGCGATGGCGCCAGGCACCAATCTGGGCGCGGCGACGCCGATCCAGATGGGCATCGGCGGCGCGGAGCCGCCTGCGGGCCGCGGCGCACCGGGCCTGCCTGGCGTGGGCGGCGGCGACGGCGCGTCGAAACCTTCGGCAGCGGCCCCTGCCAGCGCGGCCAGCGGCGCACTGCCGCTCGACACGCAATCCACCGAGCTGCGCAAGCAGGTCCACGACGCCGCCGCGTATATCCGCGGCCTCGCGCAGATGCGCGGGCGCAACGCCGACTGGGCCGAGCGCGCGGTCCGCGAAGCCGTGAGCCTGTCGGCCGCCGACGCGCTCGCGCAACACGTCGTCGATCTCAACGCGCGCGACGTGCCCGACCTGCTGCGCCAGGTGAACGGCCGCACGGTCGTCACGAGCGCCGGCAACGTCACGCTCAGCACCGCCAACGCCACGGTCGCCACACTCGAAGCCGACTGGCGCAGCCACTTTCTCGCGGTCATCACCGATCCGAACGTCGCACTGGTTCTGCTGATGATCGGCATGTATGGCCTATTCTTCGAATTCGCCAATCCGGGCTTCGTGCTGCCGGGCGTGGTCGGCGCGATCAGTCTGCTGATCGGCCTCTTCGCGATGCAGATGCTGCCGGTCAACTACGTCGGCCTCGGCCTGATCTTTCTCGGCATCGCGTTCCTGATCGGCGAGGCGTTCCTGCCGACCTTCGGCTCGCTCGGCTTCGGCGGCATCGTCGCGTTCGTGATCGGCGCGCTGATGCTGATCGACACCGACGTGCCCGGCTACGGCATCCCCCTGCCGATGATCGCGGCGGTCGCCGTGTTCAGCGTCGTGTTCGTGCTGGGTGTTTCGCGGCTCGCATTGCGCGCGCGACGACGGCCCGTGGTGAGCGGTTCCGAAGCGCTGATCGGCAGTGTCGGCGTGGTGCTCGACGAGGGTCTGCTACCCGAAACCGGCGCGCCGTCCGGGGGAGGCGGCACGCCGGCCGGTTGGGCGCGCGTGCATGGCGAACGCTGGCGGGTGTCCAGCACCGCCCCGGTTGCGGCAGGCCAAACGGTTCGCGTCATCGCGCGGCGCGGATTGATGCTGACCGTCGAGCCCGTCGAAGCCCTACAACAAGGAGAACGCTCATGATCGGTTTCACATTCGGCTTCAGCAGCATTCTGATTCTGCTGGCGGCCGCGCTGATTGCTTCATCGATACGGATTTTTCGGGAGTACGAACGCGGCGTCGTGTTCATGCTCGGGCGCTTCTGGAAGGTCAAGGGACCGGGGCTGGTGCTGATCATTCCGGTCGTGCAGCAGGTGGTGCGCATGGATCTGCGCACCGTTGTGTTCGACGTGCCGCCGCAAGACGTGATCACGCGCGACAACGTTTCGGTCAAGGTCAACGCGGTGGTGTATTTCCGTGTGGTCGATCCGGAGAAAGCGGTGATTCAGGTGGCGCGCTTCTTCGAGGCGACCAGCCAGTTGTCGCAGACCACGCTGCGCGCGGTGCTCGGCAAGCATGACCTCGACGAACTGCTCGCCGAGCGCGAGCAACTGAACGCCGATATCCAGAAAGTGCTCGACACCCAGACCGACGCGTGGGGCATCAAGGTGGCGATCGTCGAAATCAAGCACGTGGACATCAACGAAACGATGATCCGCGCGATTGCCCGCCAGGCCGAAGCCGAGCGCGAACGGCGCGCCAAGGTGATTCATGCGCAAGGCGAGCTGCAGGCGTCGCAGCATCTGCTGGAGGCGGCGCAGACGCTGGCGCGGCAGCCGCAGGCGATGCAGTTGCGCTATCTGCAAACGCTCACGACGATTGCCGCGGACAAGAATTCGACCATCGTGTTTCCGTTGCCGATCGATCTGCTGAGCGCCGTGATGGAGCGCTTCGCCAAGCCGCCGACCTCATGATGCGCGGCCCGGTTTCGGTCAAGACGCGAAACAGTGCGTTGCCTTCAATCGGCTTACTCGAAAGGCATCCGAAAACTAAAATAAGGGGGTTGTACTTAACCGCTCCACAGGAGCTCGTCATGAAAATCGTTTCTCGAGTCGGACTCGGCGCGCTGTTGGCCGCCGTCAGCATGAGCACCGCGTTTGCGCAGACTTCGGCGCAACCGTCGGCGCCGGGTTCCGCACAGTCTTACAACCCGTCGGCGCCGAAAACGCGCGCCGAAGTGAAAGCCGATCTGGCCGAATGGCGCGCGGCCGGCTACGATCCGCTCGACTGGATCAACTATCCGCATAATGCGCAGCGCGCGGGCCGCATCGTCGCGGCGCGGCACGCCCAGCAGGCGGGCGGCAGCGTGACGCAGTAAACAGTCTGGTTTTGTGCACCGGCATGCCGGGCCGCCCGCGACTGCAACGGTCGCGGGCGATGTTGGCTTTGCATGCCTTTCGTCCGGCCACTTCACTGTCGGGCTTCCGCTCCGCTTGCCGCTTCCCGCAACGCCGTAAATGCGCTTGCCGCCCCGCCTCGCACGCTGCCAGGGTAGCATCTCGCCCCTTCGCTCCCCGCAGCCTGATGCGCCGGCGCCACAGTTGCCCGACGAAACGCCCGGCGCATGAGCCAGTACCACACACTTTCGCGCGCAATGCGGCTTGTCGCGGCCAATCGTGATTACAATCCGCCGGTGGCCTTGGCGCCGCCGCGCATCGGCGCCGCGTCGATGCCGCGATTCACGGCACGCCCGCACGCCGATTTGCCACGCGACTTGCCACGCCGCATCCGCCTCAACCAAAACAAACGCTTTTGAACGACGAGAGACCCGCCTCATGGACTCCATAAAACGCTACTTCGGCTTCGACGCCGCCGGCACCAACCTGCGCACCGAAGTGCTCGCCGGCCTGACCACCTTCCTGACGATGGCCTACATCATCTTCGTCAACCCGGCCATTCTCGGCGACGCCGGCATGCCGAAAGACTCGGTGTTCGTCGCGACCTGCCTCGTGGCCGCGCTGGCCTCGCTAATCATGGGCCTCTACGCGAACTACCCGATCGCGCTCGCGCCCGGCATGGGCTTGAACGCATACTTCGCGTACACCGTCGTCAAGGGGATGGGCTTTACGTGGCAGGCCGCGCTCGGCGCGGTGTTCATCTCCGGCTGCCTGTTCCTGATCGTCACGCTGTTTCGCGTGCGTGAAGTGATCGTCACCGGCATTCCGCATTCGATACGCATAGCAATCACCGGCGGCATCGGCCTCTTTCTCGCGATCATTTCGCTGAAGACGGCCGGCGTGGTGGTCGGCAATCCGGCCACGCTCGTCACGCTCGGCGACCTGCACAACCCGCATGTGATTCTCGCGGTGGTCGGCTTCTTCGCGATCGTCACGCTCGACTATCTGCGGGTGCGCGGCGCGATCCTGATCGGCATTGTCGGCGTGACGGTGCTGAGCTTTTTCTTCGGCGGCAACCAGTTTCACGGCATCGTCTCCACGCCGCCGTCGATTTCGCCGACGCTGTTCCAGCTCGACATTCGCGCCGCGCTGTCCACCGGCGTGCTGAACGTGATCCTCGTGTTCTTCCTTGTCGAACTGTTCGACGCGACCGGCACGCTGATGGGCGTCGCCAATCGCGCGGGGCTGCTCGTCGAAGGCAAGATGCACCGGCTGAATCGCGCGCTGCTCGCGGACAGCACGGCGATTCTGGCCGGCTCGATGCTGGGCACGTCGTCGACCACCGCGTATATCGAAAGCGCCTCGGGCGTGCAGGCGGGCGGACGCACCGGCGTGACTGCCATTACCGTCGCCGTGCTGTTTCTCGCGGCGTTGTTTTTCGCGCCGCTCGCGGGCGTGGTGCCTGGCTATGCGACGGCGCCGGCGCTGCTGTACGTGTCGTGCCTGATGCTGCGCGAAATGCTCGATCTGCCGTGGGACGACGCCACCGAAGTCGTGCCGGCCGCGCTGACCGCGCTGCTGATGCCGTTCACCTACTCGATCGCCAACGGCGTCGCGTTCGGTTTCATTTCCTATGCGGGACTGAAACTGCTGACTGGCCAAGCGCGCAAGGTGAAGCTGGTGGTGTGGGTTATCGCGGCGATTTTCCTGTTCCGCTATTTTTATCTCGGCAGCGAATAAGCGCGCCGGCCGATGCGGCGCTGAGACGCGGCGCGAATGCCCGCAACCGATCGAACGACCCGCGCCGCGCTCGAGTTCCTGCTTCTCCATGGCTCTCGCGCGGCTTTTTTTGCGGTAGGTGTTCAGCGCTCAGGCACGTCATCCTTCAATTGCGCCAGTTCGCTTCGTAGAACCGCACGTAACCGCTTCTCAGCACCAGGCACTGCGCACGCGTTTCCGACGCGCGCAGGCCGATCTGGAGCGAGCG
>DASPZL010000412.1:0-7250 GCA_035636295.1 Paraburkholderia sp. | reverse complement strand
TAACGCCGTGTGCGCGAAGCTGAAGGCGAAATGCGTGTGGGTCGAGAATTCGTTCGACGGCCTGATTGCGGCGCTGCAGGCACGCAAGTTCAACGCGATCAACTCGGACATGACGATCACCGAGCAACGCCGTCAGGCGGTCGACTTCACCGATCCGATCTACACGATCCCGAATCAGATGATCGCGAAGAAGGGCAGCGGTCTGCTGCCGACGCCGGCCTCGCTCAAGGGCAAGCACGTCGGTGTCTTGCAAGGCACGATCCAGGAAGCGTACGCGAAGGCGCGCTGGGCGCCGGCCGGTGTCGACGTCGTGCCGTATCAGACGCAGGACCAGATCTACGCCGATCTCGCCTCGGGGCGGCTCGACGCCGCGTTTCAGGACGCGGAAGCCGCTTCGAAGGGCTTCCTGAAGAAGCCGCAAGGCGCGGGCTTCGAGTTCGCCGGTCCGGCCGTCACCGATGAGAAGCTGCTCGGCGCGGGCGTCGGCTTCGGCATCCGCAAGGGCGACACGGCGCTGAAGAGCGCGCTGAACGAGGCGCTCAAGGAACTGAAGGCAGACGGCACGATCGACCGCTTCGCGGCGAAGTACTTCGACGTGAAGGTCGTGTTGAAGTAATTCTCTGTGTGGGGTTTTGTCTTGACGTAATGCAAACGGCCGCTGATGCGGCCGTTTGCATTTTGAACGGCGGGAAGCGATACGAACCATCACGTCATGGCGACGCGCGCTGCCCGCCGTCACAGCCGGTCAACGAACGTTCGCCTCAGGCTGGTCGAGATAATCGAACACCACTTCGCCGAGACCGAGCGTGAGATCGGCAATCAGATGGCGCGCCTCGACGATCTCAAGCACTGGCAATTCCGCGACCGGCGCGAGCGCGTGCGGCGCGAGTTCGAGCGCGGCCGGCCCGGTCCATGCGCCTTTCAGATCGATGTCCTGCAGGTAATAGCGCACCAGTTCGCAGATGCGCGGCGTACCGTCCACGTGCGGAATCACTTTGAGCAGGAAGTTCGGCGTTTCGAGGCGCTTCTTCTGCTGCGCGAGATCGAGCTGCCGGTGCTTGTAGCCCATCGTGCCGGTGGCGATGCGCACCGGGCCATAGTCGAGCGTGCCGACCAGCGTGTCGGTGTGGACTTCGAGCACGGGCGTGGCGAGCTTCTTCGGAAAGCCCCACAGTTCGCGGCCGCCGGCGATCGGCGGATGGTCGTCCAGATACATGGCCAGCGTGTAGCCGCCGGCGACGCCCTTGTATGAGACCGGAATCACCTGGCCGCTTTCCGTGTAATCGCCGAAACCGGTCGAATCCGGCATGCGAATGAATTCGTAATGCACCAGCGGCTCACCGATCTCGAGCGGCTCAGGCACCACGGCGCGCAATTTGTCCGGATCGGTGCGATAGGTGATGATCAGGAATTCGCGGTTGATGAAGCGATACGGGCCCATCGGGAAGGCCGGGCTCGTGATCGGCATCGCGAAGGCATTTGACAACACGCTTTTGACGTCCATGTTTTTCCTTGGTGGTTAAAGGCGGCGGAACGCTTCTGCATTGCACTAGTATCGACGATTCCTTGCCGGTTATTGTTCGGATCGTTCTCCAATTATTTCGAGATATTGCTTCGCGGACATGTCCGGACGTGGCAGCCCTGAGCTAAAATCGCCTGGCGCATCGCGGGCGGCACGGATTCCAGGCTTCAGACTTGGGGCCGCACGCTATCGGTGCAGCAAAAACCAAAATACAGCAGCACGCGCCGGGGCGGCGCTTAGCGGGGGATCGGAATGAGCACCACCATCGCAATCGGGAATCCGAGCCGGGCAGGCGCCACGGACGATGCGCAATTGAACGCCAGCTTCGCGCGGCAGCCGATTCTGAATCGGGACGGCATGCTGTGCGGCTATGAGATCAAGGTGCGCGCGCCGGCATTGCCCGACACCGCAGCGGACGAGCCGGCTTCCGACCCGAACGCCCAGGTGGATCCCGATGCCTTGCCGGGGCGCGCGCCCAGTCCGGCGCAACGGGTGGCGAGCGCCATCGTTCGCGGCCTGGTTCAAGGCAACGTGCGTGGCGCGCTCACCGGGCATCCGGCTTACGTCGATGTAAGCCGCGAATTGCTGCTCGACGACGTGATCCTCCGGCTTCCCGCCGAGCGCTTCATGCTCGAACTGTCGCCGGCGATCGAGGTCGACGAGGCGCTGGTCGAGCGCATCGTGCAGTTACATGGCCGGCGCTATCGCTTCGTGCTCGACGAAGTGACGCAACCCAACGAGACGTTCGCCAAACTGCTGCCTTTTGCGGACGTGGTCAAGATCGATGTGACACGCGCCGCAGCCGCGCTGTTGCCCAAGCTGGCGAGCGTGCTCAAGTCGGCCGGCAAACTGCTGATCGCGTCGGGCGTGGACACGCAGACCGATTTCGAAGCGGCGCTTGAGCTCGGCTTCGACCGTTTCCAGGGTTACTTCTTTGCGCGTGCGCAGACCTCGATGACGCGCCGTGTCAGCGCGCCGCGTCATGCGTTGCTGAATCTGCTGCAGTTGCTGGCCGGCGACCCGACCGTCGCGCAACTCGAAGCCGAGCTGAAGCTGAACCCGGTGCTGGTGATGCATTTAATGAAGCTCGCGAATTCGAGCGGCCTCGCGGTCGGTCACAAGGTGACCACGCTGCGTGAAGCGATCAACGCGACCGGCACCGACCGCATCGCGCGCTGGACGCAGCTGCTCCTCTACGCCGACGGCCGCAAGGTCGCGCTCGAAGACGATCCGTTGCTGCAACTCGCGGCGACCCGGGCGCGTTTCATGGAACTGGCGATCGAGCGCTTGCCCGAAGCCGGGCGCGACGAAGCCGACGCGGCGTTTCTCACCGGCGTGTTTTCATTCGTCGATGCGGTGTTCGGCGGCTCGCTCGAAAGCACGTTGAACGTGCTGACGCTGTCGCGGCCGATTCAGGCGGCGATCCTGCATCGCGAGGGCGTGCTGGGGAGGCTGCTGGACGTCGTTGAGGCGCTGGAGCGCGGCGCCTGGGACGAAGTCGATGCCATGTGCGCGCGCTTGCAACCGTTGACGGTGGAAGAGGTCGCGCAGTTGGGATTGATGGCCGGCGCGTGGGCCGGGGTCGCGGACCGCAGTGCCGAAGGACTCGAGCGGATCGAGGATTGAAGGTTGTGTCCGAGGGGCTGCGGCATGCTGGACATGCCGCCCTCCGCAAACCAGGCGTCGGGCAAATACAGAACCGGTCAGAGTGAAGCGCCGTGATCAACGATCACGCCATGTCTTCACATCATCTCCATTTCCCGCATCTGCCCCAGGCCGAAAAAACGGCCTAACTCCCTCGCCAGTTCGTTGAGCACGCTCATTTCCTTTTGCGAAATCCTGCGTGGCTCCTGAGTATGCGACCAGTCGCCATACAGCAGCGCCACCGTCTGCTCGGTTTCGTCGACCACCGGCAATAGAACGAAGGCGCGGGCGTCGTTGAATGCGCGGCGAAACCACTCGGGCAGCCGCGCGACCATCTTCGGGTCCCGCGCGTTCTCGATGAAAATGCCCACCGAGTTCGCGATCGCGAGATGAAACACGTCGGGCTCGAAGGCGGTGTTGAACGTGAGCCTGGGCAGCGCCGCGTCGATCTTCGGGCCGAGACCCAGGCGAGCCTTGAAGGTGCCGTTGCTGTGCTTGACGAACACCACGGTGCGCGCAAAACCCAGGCCGGCGAGCACGGTTTCGGAAGCCATCGCGAGCGCCGGCGCGAGCGGGCTGCCCTCGGGCAGGCCGCGCAGATCTTCCACGCCCGCCGCGATGCGCGCTTCCGGATTGAGCGCCTCGCGCGCGATCGCGTCCGCGTTGGCGCGCAACTCGACGATCTCGCGCATCACGCCGTCGCCGCCTTCCTCGCGGGCAAGCGCGACGCTCATTTCGAGCAGCACCTCGGGGTCGGTGTTCAGCACGGGGCTATATTCCTGCGCCAGTTCGGCGATGCGCGCCTCACGCTCCATGTCCGGCATGTTCGACTGGGTGAGCACGTCGGCGACGGCCGTCGAGTAATTGGTGATTGCGCGCAGCCATTGCACCTGACGCGGCTGCTCGGTGTCCTGCGGGTCGAACTCGCCCATGCCGGAGCGGATCATGTCGGGCAGGCGCCAGCGCACCGCGGCTTCGGCGCCGACCTCGTCGAACGTCACGCCGAGCACCAGCACGCAGGCGTCCGCCTCGAGCGCGCCGTTGTCGATATGCCGGCGAATCTGGTCCCACTCCGCGTCGAGATAGAACACCACCAGCAGCTTGCCGATCTGCCGCATCAGCGTGCAGACCACGGCTTCCTCGCCGGCGCGCAGATCGCCGCGCTCGGTCAGCTTGCGCGCGACGCAGCCGGAGAGCAGCGTGCGGTTCAGTTCGAGTTTCGCGTCGATGCGGCGCGGCGCGCTGTGATGAAAGTGATCGACGATTTTCAGGCCCACGACGAGGTGGCCGACCGCATCCATGCCGAGCACCATCAGCGCGCGCGACACGGTGGTGATGTTGCCGCCGAACGCCATGTACATGGCCGAATTGGCGAGCCGCAACACTTTTTGTGTCAAGGCGAAGTCCGATAACACCACCTGGACGAGGCCGGTGAAGTCGAGGTCGTCGTTGTTCATCGCCGCCATGGTGGTGCGCAGCGACTGCGACAGCATCGGGAAATCGCCGCGCTCGCTCATTCGCGTCCAGAGCCGGTCGAGCACTGCCGCCTTTACCATGTGAATCCCGCAGAAGCCATACCTGTTCCAATGAATGCCACGCCGGCCGTGAGCCGGCTTGTTTCGCCGCGTACGCGCTGTGCCCGCATCGCTAGACGGTATGCAGGTGAAGCGTGCGCGCTTCGAAACGCTGCGCGAGTTCCTCGGAGGGCAGCGCCTTGCAGACGAGCCATCCCTGTATGTGGTCGCATCCCATCTCGGTGAGCAGCGCGCGCTGCGCTTCGGTTTCGACGCCCTCGGCCACCAGTTCGAGATCGAGTGTTTGCGCGAGGCCGACGACCGCGCTAACGATGGCCTGATCGTTCCGCGAGGTTAGCAGATTCTCGACGAAACTCCGGTCGATCTTGAGCTTGGCGAGGGGGAATCGTTGCAGGTAAGCCAGGCTCGAATAGCCGGTGCCGAAATCGTCGACGGCAAAGCGGATGCCCATCGCGGTCAGCTCCTCGAGCAGCACCTTGGCGTGCGCGGGATCGTGCATCAACAGGCTTTCGGTGATCTCGAACACGAGGCGGCGCGGATCGATGCCGGTCAACTCGATCGCCTCGCGCACGGCGTCCTTGAAACGCGGGTCGCGGAACTGCTGCGGCGACACGTTCACGGCGACGTATTGCAGCGAGATGCCTTTCGCATCCCACTGGATCAACTGCATGCAGGCGACCTTCAACACCCAGTTGCCGAGGAAGTTGATCAGGCCGATCGATTCCGCGAGCGGAATGAACATGGAAGGCGGCACCAGGCCGTGCACCGGATGCGACCAGCGGATCAGCGCTTCCACGCCGACCACGCCGTGCGTGCGGCTGCTCGTGATCGGCTGGAAGTGCAGCGAGAACTCGCCGTTGCGCACCCCGTCGTAGAGATCGGCCTCGAGCTTCAGGCGTTCGGCGTCGGCGGGGTTGTCGTCGGGTACGTAGAAGGCGAGCGTGTTGCCGCCGGCCGCCTTGGCCTGCAGCAGCGCATGGTCGGCCCAGCGCAGCAAATGGGCGTCGTGGCCGGCGGTGTCGTTCGCGTGGCGCACGTCGGGGTAGAGCGCGATGCCGATGCTCGCCGACAGATGCACCTGCTGGCCGTTGAACACATATGGCTGCTGGATCGCGGTCAACAGGCGCCGCGCCAGCGCTTCGGCGGCGGCGGCCGCGTCGGTGCGGCTGGCGGCGGGTTTCACAAGAATCGCGAACTCGTCGCTGGCCACGCGCGCGACGGTCTCGCTCGGGCTCGTCATGTTCAACAAACGCCGCGCGGTGTCGCGCAGCATCTCGTCGCCGGCGTCGTAACCGAGCGCGCGGTTCACGCGCTGATAGTCGTCGATGTCGAGCAACAGCAGCGCGGCCGGCGTGCCGTGCGCGTCGGCTTGCTGTTGCGCGTCGAGCAGGGCCGGAATCAGCGCCGGCTGATTCGCCAGATTGGTGAGGCGGTCCAGATGCAGCGCCTGGGTCAGGCGTTCCTCGCTGGCTCGCCAGGCCGAAACGTCGAAGCCGGCGATCGCGTAGCCGTCGATGCCGTTGTGGTTGCTGCGCACCACGCGCAGTTCCACGGTGATCGGATAGGTCAGCGACTTGATGAGGCCGAGCGTGGCCTTCTCGACGTTGCCCGAGGCGGCGGCGCGCGCGAGCAGGGCGTCGAGGCGCGGCACGTCGGCGGGCGCCACGAGATCGTGCAGCGTGATGGTCTCGAGATACTCGCGGTGGTAGCCGATGAAGCGCAGGCTGGCGTCGGACACATAGATGAAGCGCAGTTCGCCGTCGACGTGCGCGAGCAGATCGACGGCGCCGACCACCTGTTCCAGTTGCGCGGCGCGGCTATCGGCCGTGCGCGGTTTGCCGTCCGCACGCCGGGCGAACGCACGAAGCCGGTCCACGACCGTGCGCAAGGAGCCCCGGCGGGGCGCGGTGATCCTGTTCGCTTCCATGTTTGTCGCTGGCAACCTGTGTTCGTCTTCAGGCGGAGCGGCTCGCATTCCGCCGTGCTCGGGCGGGTCGAGAGGTATCAGGCCGCCCCATCAGAACAAGATAACGACCCGCGCCGGGAATTCTTTAGCAACTGATGAGAAAAACATCCTGTAAGGGAACGGCTAGGCGCCGCGGCGGCGGCACCGGACCGGTTCGGTTAAAGTGCAACGGTTTGATGTCCGTTAATAGGACAAACCTGTTGTGCAGTGCCGGTTGTGACGTCGCTGCGTAGCTTTTCCGAACACTTGCGCCGATGATCCATGTCTGAACGTCACTTTGTCAGGGCCGTCCCCCGGCGCATCGGGGTGCTCGACTCGTCTGCCGAAGGCGCCGATGCTCAGGCCGCGAGCCAGTTCGTCTATTTGGGCCGCCAGCCGATTCTCGATCGCGGCGGCGCGCTCGGCACCTTGCTGCGTGTCGCGGAAGCGGCCGGCGAGGGCGCCGACGCGGCGTCGATCGCCGCGGGAGCCGATGCGCCGCCCGGCTTCGCCGCGCTCACGCCTGATGTGCTGGCCGAGTTGAATTTGTCCGCGGCGGCGTGGTTCGGCGCGCATGTCGAGGAAGTGGCCGCCTGACAGCAAG
>DASPZL010000411.1:0-5672 GCA_035636295.1 Paraburkholderia sp. | reverse complement strand
GGCAGCATGTTCGGCCGCAGCACCTTCACCGCGACCGCCTTGCCCGCGTGCTGGCCGGCCTTCACCTTGGCGAAGTGCACCTGCGCGATCGACGCGCTCGCCACCGGCACCCGCTCGAAGTCGTCGAACAGCACGTCGACCGGCGCGCCGAGCGACTTTTCCACCAGCCCGATCGCAACCGTCGAATCGAATGGCGGCACCTGATCCTGGAGCTTCGCCAATTCGTTGGCGATGTCGACCGGCAACAGATCTCGCCTGGTGGACAACACCTGGCCGAACTTGACGAAGATCGGCCCGAGGCTTTCGAGCGCGAGCCGCAAACGCACGCCCGGCGGCGCGTCGAACTTGCGGCCGATGGTGGTGATACGCAGAAGCAGACGCACGCGCCGGTCGTTGACGCGCCCGAGCATCATCTCATCGAGACCGAATCGGATAACCGTGAAAAAAATCTTGAGGAAACGCAGAAAACGCATGGTTGTGCCCGGTGACTAGCGCGTGCCGCGCGACGTGGCGGCGGCGCCCGGCGTTTCGGCGCCGCGGGCTTCGACCTTCTGTTGAAGACGCTCGATGCGCTTTTCCACACGCGCCAGGGCGTCGCGCGCGCGGACCAGTTCGACGTTGAAATCCTCCAGCGCGGCGCGGCGCACCAGTTGCGGGTTTTCGTCGAGCAGATATTCGGCGGCCGTATCGAGCAGGTTGCGCCCGGTGCGCTGCACATGTTCGCCGACCGAGCGCACGACCGAGGCAATCCGCCATGCCGGACCGTCGCCGATCAGCTTGGCCAGGTCTTCTTCCGGCTCCCAGCGCAGGTGCTCGGCGAGCTTGGCGATCACTTGCGCGAACTCCGCGTCGCCTTCTATCTTCACGTGCTTCATGACGGCGGCCTGGCCGCCTTGCACGAAGGCCGGCAGCGCGTCGGACGGCACCGAGATGGTCACGTCGAACTGCTGCGCCTCGGTTTCGCCGACTGCGCTCAGATAGCCGTCCGGCTGCACCAGCAACATCAGCACGACTGGCGCGCACGTCAGCCTGGCGGTTTTGCCCGCGTAGGGGGCGAGACGCTCACGAGCCCACGATTCGCGGGCGAGCAGATGATTGACAGCAGCAGCGAAAGGCTTGGCGGCGAGGGTCATTGAAAGTGGCAAGAAAAAACCCGCGAGGGCGAGGTGCCCACGCGGGTTCCTATTGTAACGTCCGTTCGCTTCGCGGCTCGCTATGCCGAACGGCCAACGCTTTGCGCAAAGTCAGGACTAAACCGTGCCGCTTCGGCTCTGCCCTGCTGGCGCGTCAGTGCTGCGCGACCTGCTGGATGCCGGCCAGCAGCCAGCCTTCGCCGGCGCGGTTCGACTTCGACAGGTTCCAGACTTCGACGAACGGTTCCGCCGCCGCGCCCGGTGCTTCGCGGATCAAGCCGGAGAAGCGCACGCTGGCGAAGTATTCGCTCGCGCGCTCTTCGACGCCCAGCAATTCCGCGTTCAACTGCACCACGTCGGTCTGATTGGACTGCGCACCGCGCGAAGACAGATCGACCTTCACTTCGGCGAACATTTCGGGCGTGGTGAATTCACGGATATCGTCCATGTTGCCGACGTCCCATGCGGCTTGCAGCCGCACGAAATACACCTTGGCGTTGCGCAGGAACGCTTCCGAATCGAAGCCGGCCGGCACAGCGGGCACGGCGTTGATGGACGGCGTAGTGAGCGGGTTGCCTTGCGGTTCGAGGTACGAGCCGGTGGGCGGCGCGGTGTAGCGCGGTTCCTGCGAGTAGCCGGTGCCGCCCGAATTGAGAGTCGGCGCGCCGCCCGCGTAAGCCGGTTGTGCCGCATCGCGCTTGCGGCCCATGAAGCGGCGGATCAGCCAGATGGCGATCATCGCGATCAAGGCAATCACGATGATGTTGGCCATGGCGCTGGCGAACGCACCGCCCAGACCGAAGTGCGACAGCAACGCGGCGATGCCGAGCCCGGCGGCCAGACCGGCGATCGGCCCGAGCCAGCGTGAGCGGTTAGGCTGCGCGGCCGGCGTGGGCGCCGGTGCCGGCTGGGCACGCTGCTGCATGGCCTGATTGCTTTGGGAAGGCTGCGAAGGCGCCGCCTGCTGCTGAACGGTATTCGACTGACGGCCGATGCTACGACCACCGCCCATGCGGCGAGCTTCCGCGTCGAGCGAGGCGAGAGAGCCGGCCATGATCAGACCGACCATTGCGATCAGTCCGATTCTTCTCACCAACGACCTCGAAACCTTACGGGGAGATGACACACCTGAATCGGACATTTCGTACTTTCCTTTAAAAATCGACGGGTTAGGAACCCTAGTATTTGGTCCCCACATGTAAAGCTACCACGCCAGCTGACAAATTGTAATATTTGACGCCATCGAGACCCGCTTGTTCCATCAATGTTTTTAAAGTTTCCTGGTCCGGATGCATTCGGATCGACTCCGCAAGGTAGCGGTAGCTCTCGGCATCCTTCGCGAAGCGGTCGCCGAGCCACGGCAACACCTTGAACGAATAGACGTCGTACGCCTTCTTGAGCGGATCCCACACCTTCGAGAACTCCAGCACCAGCAGACGACCCGCGGGCTTCAGCACGCGGCGCATTTCAGCCAGCGCGACGTCCTTATGCGTCATGTTGCGCAAGCCGAATGCCACAGTCACTACGTCGAAGTAATTGTCCGGGAAGGGAATCTTTTCCGCGTCGCAGAGCAGCGCCGGGGTGATCACGCCCTTGTCCAGCAAACGGTCGCGGCCCACGCGCAGCATCGATTCGTTGATGTCGGTATGCCAGACCTCGCCGGTGTCGCCCGCCTGCTTCGCGAACGCCTTGGACAGATCGCCCGTGCCGCCTGCGATGTCGAGCACCTTGAAACCCGGCCGCACGTTGGCCTGGGCAATCGTGAACACCTTCCACGCCCGGTGCAACCCGCCCGACATCAGGTCGTTCATCAAGTCATAGTTAGCGGCAACCGAGTGGAACACGCCCGCCACCTTCTGCGCTTTTTCCTGTTCGTCGACCGATTGAAAGCCGAAGTGGGTTTTGCTCATCGCGCTCGTCCTTTCGCGTATTCTGAAATGTTGCGCCGCATCAGTGCGGCGATCAGGGCGAATCGTATCAGTGACAGTGCCCGTGCGCAGCACCGGCTGGGACCATCGGCATATCGCGGTCCACACCGGCAGCTTCCAGTTTGGCGAGATAGGCGCGCCAGAGTTCATCCTGGCGGACCGCCATGTCGTACAGCAGGTCCCACGAATAGATGCCGGTGGCGTGCCCGTCGGAGAAAGTCGGCTGCAACGCGTAATTGCCGACGCCTTCGAGCATCGTGATCGTCACTTCGCGCTTGCCGGTTTGCAGCGTTTCCTGGCCGGGCCCGTGGCCCTGCACTTCCGCCGACGGCGAATACACGCGCAGCAGTTCGAACGGCAGGCGGTACGATTCGCCGTTTGCGTACTGCAATTCGAGCACGCGCGATTTGGAATGCACGACCACGCCGGTCGGCACCGGCGTATCGGGAGTCAGTCCGCTCATGATGGTCTCATATGAAAACGCCGGGCCGCTCCAGGTTTTCGCCCCCTCGGGGGTCTGGCGCGAAGCGACAGGTTAGGGGGCGCTCAGCCAAGAGCTTGTTCGATTTCCTGTCGCACCGCTTCGCGCAGCAGGGTGGCTTGCGCGCGGCGCGATGACAGCATGGCTTCGGACACCGTGCGTTGACGCGGCGCCCAGATGGGCAGCGGGAAATGAGCGTCGTTCGAAAAACGCGGAATCACATGCCAGTGCACGTGCGGCACCTGGTTGCCGAGGCTCGCCAGGTTCACCTTGACCGGCTGCATGATGCGCCGCATCGCGCGTTCGACCGCGTACACGGCCTTCATCACGCGATCGCGGTCGCTTCCGTCGAGATCGGAAAACTCGGCCACATGCCTGTTCCAGATCACCCGGCAAAAGCCCGGGTAATCGTGTTCGTCGGCGAGGACGACGCGCAAGGTATCGTCCTGCCACAGCACATCGCCGCCATCTTCACGGCAAAAAACGCAATCCATCGTCGTCCTCAGGCAAAAATCGTCAGTGGTGCCATTAAACCAGCACGCGCTCGATTCCGCCATTGTTCGCCCGTTGCACGTAGTCGGCCATCCAGTTCTCGCCTAGCACGTGACGTGCCATCTCGACGACGATGTAATCCGCGTCGATATTCGCATCTTCGTTGTAACGCGACAGACCTTGCAGGCAGGACGGGCAGCTCGTCAGGATCTTCACGTCGGTGGCGCCCTTCGGCTGCGGGCCGTCGCCGGCCTTCAGCACGGAGCCGTTCGGCGCGCCCGCCGAGCCGGCCGATGCGTTGGCCGGATTGATCGCGTTCGCGCCAGCTTCCGCCAGCAGCGGAATGCCGCGCAGCTTCGCCGCGCCCTTGCGGATTTCCTCTTCCTTACGAAAGCGCACCTGCGTCGAAATGTCCGGACGGGTCACGGCCAGCGTGCCGGATTCGCCGCAGCAGCGATCGTTCTTCTCGATCTTGTAGCCGTCTTTCTCCGAGCCCATCAGTTCGTTGACGAGCTTGACCGGGTCCATCGTCTTGATCGGCGTATGGCATGGGTCGTGATACATGTAGCGCACGCCGTTCACGCCGTCGAGCTTGATGCCTTTCTCCAGCAGGAACTCGTGGATGTCGATGATCCGGCAGCCGGGGAAAATCTTTTCGAATTCGTAACCGGCGAGCTGGTCGTAACACGTGCCGCACGACACCACCACCGTCTTGATGTCGAGATAGTTCAACGTATTCGCGACGCGGTGGAACAGCACGCGGTTATCCGTGACGATCTGCTCGGCCTTGTCGTACTGGCCCGAGCCGCGCTGCGGATAGCCGCAGCACAGATAGCCCGGCGGCAGCACGGTTTGCACGCCTGCTTCCCAGAGCATCGCCTGGGTCGCCAGACCGACTTGCGAGAAGAGCCGCTCCGAGCCGCAGCCGGGGAAGTAGAACACCGCTTCCGTGTCGGCGTTGGTCGTCTGCGGATTGCGGATGATCGGGACGATCTTGTTGTCCTCGATATCCAGCAACGCGCGCGCGGTTTTCTTCGGCAGATTGCCCGGCATCTTCTTGTTCATGAAGTGGATCACCTGCTGGGTGACCGGCGGCTTGCCGACGGTTGCCGGCGGGTGCGCCGTCTGCTTCTTCGCGAACTTCTTCAGCAGGTCGTTGCCGAGGCGCTGCGCCTTGTAGCCGACGCCCATCATCGCGGTGCGCGCGAGGTTGATGGTCTGCGGATTGGTGGCGTTCAGGAAGAACATGCCGGCTGCGTTGCCCGGATTGAACTTCTTCTTGCCCATCTTGCGCAGCAGGTTGCGCATGTTCATCGTCACGTCGCCGAAGTCGATCTTCACCGGGCACGGCGTCACGCATTTGTGACAGACGGTGCAGTGATCGGCGACGTCGTTGAACTCGTCCCAGTGCTTGATCGACACGCCGCGGCGGGTCTGCTCTTCGTACAGGAACGCCTCGACCAGCAAGGACGTAGCGAGAATCTTGTTGCGCGGGCTGTACAGCAGGTTCGCGCGCGGCACATGGGTCGCGCACACCGGCTTGCACTTGCCGCAACGCAAACAGTCCTTGATCGAATCGGAAATCGCGCCGATATCGGACTGCTGCATGATCAGCGATTCATAGCCCATCAGGCCGAA
>DASPZL010000410.1:0-18144 GCA_035636295.1 Paraburkholderia sp. | reverse complement strand
CGTGCAGGTCGGTTCTCTTTATGCCTCGCTTGCAAGACAGTTTGCCCGGCAACGCGCATTGAATACGCTAACGAGGGCAGACCCATCACAAACGCCGGCCATGACAATCGGCAAGCACGCGACAATCGCCGAAGGCGCCCTGCTCGACGAGAAACACCTCGAAGAACTGGTGGCGCTCGATTTGCTGGACCAAACGTTCGTCAACGGCATCGAGCAGATTCGCTTACTGGTGGCGCGACTTGCCACCAGTGCAGCGGCTCGCGACCTGAAATCGACACGCGAAGCGTTGCATCTGCTTCTTGGCGTCAGCGGCAATATCGGAGCGAAGGCTCTGCACCAATTCGCGAGGCAGATTTATCCGAGGATGATCGAAGGCGAATGGCCTTCGGAAGCCGACTGGCTTACGCGGATTTCGATGCTGGGCGAGCGCTCAGCCGACGCGCTGCAAACGTATTTCGTTTCGGCCAAGGCGCGTGGCGGTCATCGGGACGTGCTAAGTAATCGATAGCTCACGGACGTCACTCCGATCTCATTTCGACGCAACGTGACTGTCGGACAACTCCTTTTCGTCGGCGGCCCGCATCCGGCTTTTGAAACTGGGAAAACCCATCGTTACCGTGGTGCCCACACCCAATGTGGATTCGATTCGCAGACTCCCGCCAAAAGATTGCATGATGCGGTTGCAAAAAATCATACCCATGCCGTGCCCGCCAGCCCCGGCGTAAGTCGTGACGGGGTCCAGCAGAAGCCGCGCCTTGATCTCCGGCGCAATCCCTGGGCCGTTGTCGCGAATACGGATCTGCGGTTCAGGGCTCGCCACTATTTCGAGGCGCAACGAAGCTGCTGTTGCACCGTCGAGTGCACGCAACGCGTTGGACAGCAACGAGGAGAGTACGAGCGCCACGCAATTAGGCATTGCGTGAACAACAAAATCCCCTTGCACGTCGACCTGCATCCAATCTCGCTGCGACGCGGCAAACGGATAGGTATCGAGCAAGGTGGCGACCAATCGCGTCGCTCTGACCTCGCGGATTCCACCGCCCGATGCGGACTGTTGGCCGCCGTTTTTGTGCACCGTCGCCCAGAAAGACGAGATCAGCGTCAGGCAATACTGCGCATTGCTGAGCATTGATTTGGCCGCGTGGCCGATCTCTTTTTGCCGCTCCGGGTCGTATTGCTCGGCAACGTCGGTCTCGACGGCGCGCGCAAAAAGCGAGATCGTTGCCAATGGCGTATTCAGCTCGTGGGCGAGGAAAGCAAGCGTCTCATCCATCGCCGATAGCCGCTGTTGACGCGTTTCACGCTCGGTATAGCGCGCCATGGCCAGTTGCAGAACCTCGCGCACCGTTTCTGTTCGAAGCGGCTTTTCGAGGATACGGAATACATCACCGGTGTTGACCGTCTGCAACAGCATGTCCTTGTCGGCATAGGCGGTCACGAGTATGCGCACGATTTGCGGATATTCCTGCGCAACCTGGCGCAGCAGATCGTCGCCATCGCGGCCCGGCATGCGGAAATCAGTCACCAGTACCGCAATCTCCGCCGCGTACTCTTTCAGCGCCGCCATCGCCTCATCGGCGCCATCAGCGACATGCACGCGGTAGTCTTCGCCGATCGCGCGTGCGAAGTGCTTGCGCGACATCTCGTCATCGTCCACGAATAGAACGGCAAACGGCGATTGCATGGTGTCACTCATCGCATTCTTGGGCAGGTCGCGGCAGGTCGGAATTGAAGAGAACTCCCTCGCCGGTGATTGGCGGAGTGGAAAATTATTCTACCATCCAGGCCTGGCAAACGATGTCGCTAAAGGCTTCGAGGCTGCCCGGTCGTCTCCCGGCTCTGCGTCAGCGGGAGCCATACCGTGAAGCAGGCTCCCTCCCCCGGTTTGCTTTCAACGACGATCCTGCCACCGTGCTTTTCCACAATGCCATACGAAACCGAGAGACCGAGTCCGGTACCTTGCCCAACCGGCTTCGTCGTGTAGAACGGGTCGAATATCTTTGCTTGCACGCCGGCAGACATGCCTACGCCGGTATCCGCGATGGCAATCGACACACCGTCGCCGTCGCGACGCGTGCGGATCGTAATGGTGCCCCGCTCGGAAATCGCCTGAGTAGCATTGACGAGCAGGTTCATCAGCACCTGGTTTATTTGCGAGGGCATGCACTCGATCGCCGGCAGCTCTCCATAATTCTTGATGACCTCCGCCTTGTACTTCATCTCATTGCGCACGACATTCAACGTCGCTTCCAGACCCGCGTGCAAGTCGACCACGCACCAATCCTCGCTACCTGCCCGAGAAAAATCGCGCAGATCCTGCACGATACGCCTCACGCGCGAAGTGCCCTCGATCGATTCGTCGATTAACACGCTGATGTCCTCGCGAAGATACTCGAGATCGGCATCCTTGCGCGCTTTGTCCATGCGAGCCTGGTTCTGCGGATCGAGCCCGGTCAGCAGCGAATCTTGCAGCGCCATGACATCGAGCAGACTGCGCACCCACTTCTTCAACGTTCCAAGATTGGAGTCGACAAAGCCGATGGGGTTGTTGATTTCATGTGCGACACCGGCGGCGAGCTGCCCGATCGACGCAAGCTTCTCCGATTGCAGCAATTTGACATGCGCGTCGGCCAGCTGGTCGATCAGGCGCCGCTGCGCCTCTTTTTCCCGCTCCAACTCGACCTGGCCGCGCCGGCGTTCTTCGATTTCCTGCTTCATCAAAAGCTGGGTACGTTCGAGCGCGTGGGTAATCTTCTTGTTATCGCGCAGCGCATCCTCGAGCTCGCGGGTCCGATGCCGAACCTGGTCCTCGAGTGTCACGGCCATCTGGAACAGGCTGAAGTCCGACCCGCAAACAATCGTGCTGCGCTCCGCGCGGTCCATCAACGATCGGACCATTTTGTTCAAACGCACGATTTCCGCTTGCAGAACAACGCATTCATCCGATGCGGCAGCGACAGACGATGTTTCAGGCATGCTCAGCCTCCCCCTCCGCCACCGAATGCGATTCCGGTCAACGTCTGGTTGACATGCACGCCGCCGTATTGCTCGCCATACGTGCTGAAACCCACCGAGCGATTGTCCTGAAACAACCGCCCTGCAATATCGCGCGTGCCCTGTTGCACCATTTCCAGGTGCCGCAAAATGCAGTCCCACGCGAGCACGAGTTGAGGCTCGCCGAGTTCGCCGCGAAGCCCGGAGAACATGGTTCGCAGATTTTCCGTGAGATCGAGGCCACGGGCGACGCGCAGGACCAGACCTTCTTCAATCGCACAATAGAAAGTGAGGCTGCCGTCGGCATTCAGTTTCTGAATCGAACGCACATAGTCGGTTCCATCGATCAGCACGACGACAGGCGCCGCTGCAAAATGGCCGGGGCTGAGATCTTCCACACGCGCGCCGATCAGGCGCGCGTATTCCGCCGCAGCCGGCAGCCCATTGATTTCGCTGACGGTGCGCAACTCCGCATTCGCGCCGGTGACGACGAGCCGTTCATCACCGGAACGGAAATGCTGCGTCTTGAAGATCTTGAACGGCAGCGGCGTCGAACCGAGAACCAGTACCGCGCAGTCGCGATGAAACTGCCCGTCATGGAATATGTGCGTTTGTTCGAAGTTCAGGTCGTCGCCGGCCGACCCGCCGACAAGCGGAATATCGCCCAACGCGCTTTGCAGCGTGCGGGTTACCGGCTCTTCCCTTACCGAGAGGCCGTCGATCAGCAGTAGCGCGAAGGTATTCGTACTATCGGCTTCGGGCGCCCGCCCTTCGAGGTCATGCAGTGCGTCGAGCGCGCATGCCTGGCCGCGTGCAATCGTGAAATTGCGCAGATTCTCCAATCGCCCAGTGACGGTCGTGAAAGCGGCGCGCGGCAACACTGCCGCGACGAGGCTGTGGTCGAGATAGCCGGCCGGGCCGATTTCTCCAGCTGTCGTGCAACCGATGACTTCCGTGCCTTCGAAGCAGTGGCCGATTTCATCCGCGAGCGATTCGAGGTCGAAATGACTCGAGCAGAAGAATAAAACCAGTGCGCCGTCGCATGCGTTGAGCGTTGCATGCACTTCCCGAACGGCTTCACGTGCATCGGGATTGGCCGACTGCGCAACGACGGCGGTAGGAACTGGCAAGCTCATGACATCTCTCCTGTTGCGGCGCACTGGGCAAAGCCGATATCTGGCCGGCCCTGCACATGATCAGACTCGTCCCGATCCCACGACTCGAGAAACATGGACCGGCACGGGAAGCCTCTCGAGAAAATGCTGGTTGCATGAGGCCAGTCCTCCGAACCGTGGTTCTCTCGTATGCGCAAGGCAGCGCACCTCTCGAGGAGCGCCAAAGGCTTACTCGTGGCTCGTGCGGGTCGGCCTTGCGCATATTTCGGTTAACGACGCGCTGAAGGGCTCACACGATAATCGGAAACCCCTAGTCGAAACATTTGGGGTGCGTTCCGCTCGAGTCTTCTCGCCGGCGAACAGCGCCGTTGAAGCGGGCGTGAGCTTTCATTGTGTCGCGCCGACGCGGCGCAATGCGCCCTCTACCGCCTGGTTGTGTTGCGCCATCGCCATTTGCAACGCGGTTCCGCCGCGCGCATCGACATGATTGACGTTGGCGCCGTGCGCAACGAGTACCGGAATCATATCGAGCCGGCCGAACAGCGCGGCAAACGACAATGCCGTTTCCCCCGCGTTGTTCGTCTGGTCGATGTTGCAATGCGTGTCGAGCAATAAGTTGGCGATGTCCGTCTCGCCTTTGAAGAGCGCACCCATCAGCGCGGTATTGCCGTGCCGGTCAGCGGCGCAAGCATTGGCGCCCGCGGAAAGAAGAGCCTTCAACGTCTGCGGATGATGGTCGTAGGCGCTAAGAATCAGCGCGGTATAGCCCTCGGGCGTCGTTGTCTCGAGCGGATAGTGGGCATCGATCAGCGCCTGCACGATATCGGTACGGCCCGCACGCGCCGCGGCAAACCAGTCATCCTTGAAGCGGATGCTTTCAACCGCGGCTGAGTAGGTTCCAGGCTGATAAACGTGCTCCGCGCAACTCGCTGCCAGCAGCACGGTTAAGGACGCAAACGTGATGGTCCGAACAAGACGCCGCGCAGTGGAAAAGCATTGCATTACGTTTCTCCGTGAGGAACCGGATTCAATCACGCAGGGGCCCGCTTGCGCAGGCCCCTGCGTGTGCTTCAGTTGTCGCTCAGATGTGCCGCCGCGTTCTGCACGCGCGCAACATCCGCGTGTGTCGCTCGCGCGAGGCGAGTGCCGTAGTCGGCATCAGCCTTATAGAAGTACGAGAGCATCGCGTACTTGTTCGCGTCGTTGGTCACGCGACCGAGGTCGCCCGACAGTGCCGTGATGAGGTCGGTCTTGTCGGTCTCGGACAGCGTCCGGTAGTACTCGCCGGCCTGACGGAAGTCGAGCGTCTTGTGGATCGCCTTTTGCTGGGTAGTGCCCGCAAGCGGTGTCTGCACGGACTTGTACTTGTCCTGCTGGGCGATTTCGCCAATTCCGGACGGCTCGTAGTTCACCTCGCCCTTTCGATCCTCACCATTCATGAAACCGTCCTGGTTGTTATTGGTCACCGGGACGATCGGGCGGTTGATCGGCAACTGGTTGTAATTCGGGCCGAGGCGGTACATCTGCGTGTCGGCATAGGCAAAGAGGCGACCCTGCAGCATCCGGTCCTCCGACGGCTCGATGCCCGGCACGAGACGCGACGGCGCGAACGCCGACTCTTCCGTGGACTCGAAATAGTTATCCGGAATACGATTCAGCGTCATCGTGCCCACCTTCTCCTCGGGGATGGAAGACGGCCACACTTTCGTGTCGTCGAGCGCATCGAAATCGAACTTGTCCAGATCCTTCGGCGAGAGCACCTGGATATAGAGGTCCCATTGCGGATACGAATGCGCCTTGACCGAGTTGTACAGGTCATTGGTCATCATGTTCCAGTCGGCGCCGACCGAATGCGGAATATCCTGGGGACGAATGCCTTCGATACCTTGACGGCTCTTCCAGTGAAACTTCACGTAGTGAACTTCCCCTTTCGCATTGACGAACTTGAACGCGTGCACGCCGAAGCCGTCCATATGACGGTACGAATCCGGCATGCCCTCGTCCGTGTAGAGGTGCGTCAGCATGTTCGTTGCTTCGGGCGAATGGGCGAAAAAGTCGAACGCCAGATTCGGATCCTGCACACCGGTCACGGCCGACGGCTTGTTCGCGTGCACGAAGTCAGGAAACTTGATGGCATCCCGAATGAAGAAGACCGGCCAGTTGATGCCGACCATGTCCCAGTTGCCTTGCTGCGTGTAGAACTTGATGGCGAAGCCGCGTGGATCGCGCGCCTGCTCCGGCGATCCGCGATAACCCATCACGGTCGAGAATCGCACGAACACCGGCGTCTTCGTGCCGGGTGTGAACACCTGCGCGGCGGTCAGCGAACTAATATCGGCGCTCGGCACGAACTCGCCGAAGAGGCCCGTGCCGCGCGCATGCACGACGCGCTCGGGGATGCGTTCGCGATCGAAACGCTGCAGTTTCTCGATGAGATGAGAGTCTTGCAACAGGACCGGACCTTCGGGGCCGGCGGTTTGCGAATTCTGATTGTCGCCGACCGGCGATCCGCTATCCTGGGTCATACTCGCGGCCTGCGCCGGCTGAGCGATGGCGATCGCCGAGACGATGGAAAAAACGCTTGCGGCAATTCGTGTCTTCAGTAGCTTCACTTTGTATTCCTGGTTTAGTGGGGAAACCGCAGGAATCCTATGACCGCCTCATTCGATAAGCCAATCCCTTTTTCCTATCTTTTCGATAGCTTCAGGATTTCTTTCAGAATGGAAAAGACATTACGGTAGTTGAAAGCGCTCAATGCCAGGTTTTGTGATATACGTGTGGCGCGCGGGCGCGCGGGCGCGTGAGTGGCGGACTTGCGGTTTGATAGGTTTATGCGAATCAATTCATCACTCGAAAATCCAGGTTAATTACGCGTTCCGCCGGCTCTCCTCGCGAATGCGAATTGATGCGTTATCGATAATACGCAATGCGCCGCCGTTGAAATGAATCAATGGCTTCCACGTCTCCCGCAACAGATCCCATCACACGCAGATGCGCGCCCTCGGGCTCGTGCACACGCCAGCCACAATCCGCTCGAGAAATGCAAGGCACTGCGCCAGTTGCTCGAAATCGACAAACTCATCCGCCTTGTGTCCCTGCTCGTTCGATCCCGGACCGCCTACGACGGTCGGAATACCGATCGACTGAAACAAGCCACCCTCGGCGCGGAAGGCAAGCGTGCGAACGCGCTCGTTTCCCGACGCCGCACAGGCCATGTCGCGCAGCATCGTGATCCTCTTCATCGGTGGGCAGACCAGCGCACGGTGCCACGCCAGCGAATCGCCGAACCAGCGTCATGCATTTCTCCCGCCTTCGCGACAGCGGCAGAACGTCAACGGATATTGGCCGTCCGCATTGGTCGAAATTCTAAAAATAACCAATCATACGCGCCGTAATAAATATTACTCAACATGATGCTATAAGCCATATCTCCTGAAGAAAATGCTGATCTATAAACTTCATCTTCAAATATGAACCGGCCGTTGCGACCACAACGAACCGCGCAATTTGCCAATTCCCAAGTTGATTGGTGATGCAGATCATCTGGAACCATGCCTGGCAAGGCGTCCGCCGTGCCTCCATGACCTGCAAAGAATAAACAGACGAAACCAAAAAAGTATCTGCTATATTGCAATTGAAAATTTGACGGTTATGATGAGGTCTCTGTAACGCTCTACCCGGAGGAAGCGACGGGAATATTTGCCGCGCATCACGCCGGAGAGGGTAATTAATACTCCCCCGGCGCAGATAGACTAAATCGAGGAGACAATATGCTGAGTCCCCATGAATTCGCCACCTTAATGCTTATCAAGGATGCGCCGGATCAGATCGAGCTGGGCCGCGCTGAACTCAACACGCTGCTGGAGCGACAACTCATATCACTGGAAAGTCTGGTGTCAGGACGCCCACGTCCTCATGTCACGAGCGATGGGGATTCCATTCTCAAGGCCGTCGCTCGCAGGCGCTAGACAACCGCGCTCTGCGCCACTGCACGATACGGCGAGCGCGCCGAAGAAGCAGTCGTGAATGAAGTAGCTCAGCCGGGCTTTAATTTGTAGTGCTTGTGACCGTCCGAAGTCCACGCGACGCGTAGTGCCTGACACGCGTCGTTGCGCTTCGATTCATCCACTATTGCGATCCGCCGCAACACACCCCGCCAGATCGGGGAGTCATGCACGGACCAATCCTGAGGAATTCAACAATGGCTCTATCGAGTCCCGAGCAAATCGCTGCCGCGCAGAAGGCCAACCTCGACGTGTTCTTTGGATTGACCGGCAAGGTCTTTGAAGCCGTCGAAAAACTGGTTGCGCTGAACTTGCAACTCGTCAGATCCACGCTGACGGAAACGCAAGAGGCCATGACGAAGGCGCCCGGCACAACAGACCCACAGCAGTGGTTCGCGCTGCAGGCCGGTGTCACCGGGCCTTTCACGGAAAAATCACTGTCATACGGCCGTCAACTATTCGACATCGCGCTGACCACACAGGCTGAGGTCACGCAACTCGCACAGACGCAGTACGAACGATATAACGCACGCGTGCAGGCACTCATCGAGGAAGCGGCGAAGAGCGCTCCCGCAGGTTCCGAAGCGGCGGTCGCTGCGTGGAAGTCCGCGATCAGCGCCACCACCGCTCTATGCGAGTCGCTGCAGAAGACGGGACGACAGGCCGTGGAGATGGCCGGGACCAATCTCGATGTCGTCACGGCCACAGCGTCCAGCGCGGCCCGACGCAGCGCCGAGCCGGCTCCCGTAACGTCGGGAGCGAAGCGATAGGACTCACGCGGGCAGTGATGCCCGCGTTATCGGCTACGCACTGACATATAGGATTCCTTTTGGATAAGGGATCGCAGCTCCAATGCATCCAATTCTTGACTGAAGGCCGTGTTGCTTCAGATGAGGCACGCGGCCAATCTTTGTGAGGAAGATTCGATGGCAAAGCAAATCGCGGTGGTAACGGGTGGAATGGGCGGACTTGGCGAAGCCATCAGCATCAAGCTACATGACGCCGGGTATGCGGTTGTGGTCACCTATTCCCCCGGCAACACGGGGGCGAGCGAGTGGCTCGCACGCATGGAAGCCGACGGACGACAGTTCCGCGCATACACGGTCGACGTAGCCGACTACGACTCGTGCGAACGATGCGCGGCGCAAATCAGAGCGGAAGTCGGACCGGTCGACATCCTGATCAACAACGCCGGCATCACGCGCGACGCCAGCTTCAAGAAGCTGGACAAAGTCAACTGGGACGCGGTAATCCGCACGAATCTGGATTCCGTGTTCAACATGACAAAGCCGGTGTGCGACAGCATGGTCGAGCGTGGCTGGGGACGCATCATCAACGTGTCGTCGATCATCGGCTCCAAGGGCGGGTTCTGTCAAACGAACTATGCGGCGGCAAAGGCCGGCATGCATGGTTTTACGAAGTCGCTGGCGCTCGAGGTGGCGAAGAAAGGTGTCACCGTCAACACGATCTCGCCTGGCTATATCGCGACCAGGATGGTGATGGCGGTGCCGGAGGAAATCCGCGAGACGAAGATCATTCCACAAATTCCGGTCGGCCGACTCGGACAGCCGGACGAAGTCGCCGCACTCGTGCTGTACCTGTGCTCGCGCGAAGCCGGCTTCGTGACCGGAGCCAACATTGCGATCAACGGCGGGCAACACCTGCAGTGAACCAGGGAAATCAGCCATGGAGGTTCCGATGAGTGAAGCAGTGGTAATGGTCGCAGGTTCATTCGTGCTGGTGATGGCAGCAGCGCTCGTCGCCGCTCACTATCACCGGGAGCAAATGCGCCGAAAACTGCTCAGACGGATGGATCACCATCTGGACTGGCGGCACTGGGGCGGCGCCCGGCATTGAGCTTTTATGCTCGCGGGTCTGTCGTTGCGGTGCTGAGCGTGGTCGGCCGCAGCAATGTCTGCGGCTCTTTTTAACATGCGCAATCTCCCAGCGTTTGAGCGTGTCAGCCGGCGCCGCTAACCTGGACGGCGCAAACGGCTGGCCCATGCAGAATTATCGAAGGAAACCGGCGGCCTCGAGTGAAGCGCATATCAACGCGGCGAACGTTTGTTCAATTCCGCGGCTGCTTGATGGCGACGAAGTTGGCGATAACCGTCAGCGTGAACGTGATGGATACCCACCGTGAAACCGACGAATCCATTTGCTGGTGTTCATATCGGGCTCCTCGGAGCCTGGATCATCTTCCAGCCGTTGCCGGCGGGATCGCGGAAACCGGCATCGACGCTGCCGAAACGGTCTACCGGCTCCTGGGTGAATTCCACGCCGCTGGCTTTCAGCTCGGCGTAGCTGGCGCGACAGTCGGTCACAGAAAGGACCAGCGGCGGCATGGCCCCCTTCGCGACCATAGCCCGCAGGGTTTGCGCGGTGGCTTCGTCGTGGATGGGCGGGCCGGGCGTGAAAAGGCCGAGCTGGAACGAGGGCTGATCCGGATGCTGGACCGTGAGCCAGCGGTAGAGACCGTTGCGCACGTCCGTGTGGACGCGAAAGCCGAGCTTGTCGACGTAGAACGTCAGCGCTTCGTCCTGGTTATCGACGTACAAGCCCATCACATTGACACCTTGGTTCATGGCACCTCCTTGGTTGATGGCCGGAATGTACCTTTGGCCACGCGGCGGCGCTTCTCCAAAACTGCGATGGTGAGGTCGGGGCGCTGCGCGGCCTTCAGGACGCAGGCGGGCACGCGGTCGAATTCAGGCATGTTGGCCCGGGCCTCAAGGCGCATGGCGCTGGGGCTTTGGCCGGTGATGTCGTGGAAGGTGCGGCCGAAGGTCCCCAAGCTCTCCCAGCCGGTGGCGAAGGCAATTTCCGTGATGCTTAGCTCGGTGTCGCGCAGCAGGGTGGTCGCCTGCTCGATGCGCCGCGTCAGCAGGTAGCGGTGCGGTGGGATGCCGAAGGCCTGCTTGAAGGAGCGCGCGAAATGGGCTTCGGAGACGCCACTGACCTCGGCCAGGCGCTTGACGGGCCAGGCTTCGTGCGAGGCGGCGTCCATGCGGTCCTTGGCGCGTAGCAGGCGGCGCAGCAGGGCCGGGGCTTGCAATGCGTCGGCGCCGACCGGTGCAGGGGACGAGGCCGGCGGCTGGGCGTTATGGTCTTCGCGAGGGGGCATGAGTTCCGAGGGGCTGGCCGTATGCGGGTAGTTTAGGCACTGTGTCGATAAGCCGTAAATAGGAGTGGAGGCAGCTATTGGTTTAATGGGCAGGTCGGCTTTTGCGGCGCACGAAGTAGTATTCTTCTGGCAATGCGGTCCGCTGATGAAACGACTTCAGGAGCCGAGTCAATGGGAAGCACCAATGCGGTTGTGGCGGCAGCAGCCGCCTTCGTGGGCGGCCACTTCCTCTTATCCCATCCGCTACGCGGGCGGCTGGTCCGCGCAATTGGCGAAGCGGGGTTTCAGGGCGTCTATTCGCTGGTTGCGATCTTGACGTTCGGCTGGCTGATCGTGGCCTACCGAAAGGCGCCCCTGACGGCCCCACTCTGGCCGGTAGGAGACGGGCTCTGGGCGGTTGTGACCGCGCTCATGCTGATCGCGTCGATCCTGCTGATGGGCTCTCTGGTCCGCAACCCGGCGCTTCCAACTGGCGGGCGGCCCGCTTCGTTCCCGGACGCAGCGCGCGGCGTGTACGCGGTGACGCGCCACCCGATGATGTGGTCGTTTGCGCTTTGGGGCCTATGCCACATCGCGGTGTTCCCCGTGGCGAAGAACATCGTAGTCGCAGCGGCTATCGTCCTGCTCGCGCTCGTCGGCTCGGCATTACAGGACCGGAAGAAGGAGCGGCTCCAGCCCGATCTCTGGCCCGCGTGGGAGTCGAATACGAGCTACCTGCCGTTCGCGGCGATCGTCGCCGGCCGCGCGCGGCTGGGCGGGTTCGGCCTGCATGCGCTTTTGGGCGGGCTCGTTGTCTGGCTCGCAGCGACCTGGGCTCATATTCCACTTGCCGGTTGGGCCGCAGGCATCTGGCGCTGGCTGTAGTCCGCAGTCCGGCTGTCACGCCATAGCGCGGTGACGGCCGCGCGTTCGCGAGGTTCCAGTGAGGCGATCAGGTACCGATCGAAACATACAGCAGCACCATCGGCGCTTTCGATCCGCCCGGCGTCGGCGCACGCAGCGGCACGCCGTATGTGCAGCGAAAGCCGACGAATCGCGACCATTGGAAGCGCACGCCCGCGCCGACGCTGACGAGCGAACCGTTACTGACCTCCGCCGGCTGGTCGATGCGGTTCCACACGTGTCCGGCATCGAAGAAGACGAACGGCTCGGCAATCGCAGCGCTTGCGCCGAACGGCAGTTGAGGGGTGCGCAATTCCGTTTGCACGTTCCAGCCGCGATCGCCTAGCGCTACGTACGGGTCGTAACCTCGCACGCTGGATTCGCCGCCAAGGCCCATTTCCTCGCTCGGCAACAAGGTGTTCGGCGTCCACTGGAACGTCCCGCGAGCGGTCAGCGCGAAGCCGCCACCGAGCGAAAACGCGCGTAGCGCGGCCAGTTGCAGGTACGCGTAACGGGCTGTCGCGCCTTGTCGCACAGCGCTGAAAGCGGTGTCGCGGTTGGCGCTGTCGAGTCCGCCGGGACTGGCGACGAGCGTCGCCGATGCATGCGCTGTCCCTGCTTCGGTCGGCTTGCTGATGTCGTAAATCCACAGAAACTGATGCACGTGCGTGTTCGAGTTGAATACCTGAAAACCGCCAAATTCCAGATCATTGTTGCTGCGCTTGAAGTCGTATCCGAACTGGATCAACTGCGCCGTGTCCGTCGTCGTCGGCAGATGCCAGTCGTAGCGGAAGCTGATCTGCGCGGAGATACCCGTCTGTCCATAACTGTCGGGCAGCCGTGGCGTGCTCTGCGCATAGACGCCGAACAGTTCGATGCTGTCGCCCCACGGCAACGGCGCAATATAGTTCAGCGCGTGCGCAGCGAAGCGCGCGCGGTTCGGGCGACCTTCGATGTCCGGATTGCCGCTGAAAAAGTCGTTGCTGACGGTGAATTGATACGCGATCTGCTGATCGAGTCCGAAGAGATTGCCGTAGTCGATGCCCGCAAAGAAACGATCGCGGCCGAGGTCGGGCACACCCGCGTTGTCGTAGCCGGCGTTCACGCGTAGCGGCAAGCGGTCTTCCGTCTGCAATACGACGTCGGTCGAGTTCACCGCTTCGCCGGGCGCAAAGACCGCATCCACCCGTCGATACGGATTGGCGTTGAGCACGGCCAACCCCGACGACACGGCCGATTGCAGGATCGCGCCGCCGGGTTCGAGCGGCATTTCGCTCTTGAGCAGTTTGTCCGAAAAGTAGCGGTTGCCGCTGGTGCGCACCGTGCCCAGCCGGAATTCGGCGACGGCAATATGCAGCACGCCCGAACTCACGTCCTGCTCGGGCACGTAGACGTCCACGAGCGGTTTGCCCGCAGTGCGATAACGCTCGATCACCGCGCGACGGATCTCGGCAAGACGACCGAAGGTCAGCGGCTTGCCGAGATCGGTTTCGAAGCTTTGCAGGAAACCGGCGTCGAGCATGGGCAAACTTTCCGCGGCGACGCGTTGCTGCTGCGCCTGCGCTACCTCGGTGTTGCCCGCAGGTTCGAATATCAGTCCCTCCAGCGTGCCCACGGCGATCCGCGCGGATTCCGCTTCCAGCTCCTGAGACGGCTCGGACGGCGCGCTTCGCGGTGTCGGCGGCGCAGGCTGCGGCGCGACGTCCCGCCACGCCTGCGCGGATGCGAGCGAAGACTGAAGGACGGCGGCCACGCACGACGCAATCAGCGTGCAACGCGTGCGGCCGAACCCGCCTCGCGATGCCCGCGCCGGTTCGGCCGTGGATGATGACCTGCGCCGCCTAGTGCGCAAGCTGCCAGCGCAAGACCGGATGAGTCGCGCCAGACGGCATCGCCCAGACGCCGTTCGGGCCGAAGTCGTACGTCGGGCCGAAACTCGATGTCAGGCTCATTTGCGCGGTTGTGAGCCCCTGTGTGAGCGGCACGGGTGTCCCGGTGATGACGCCGGCCGTGGCGCCCGTGGTTTGCGTGTTCCAGAAGACATCGTTCGCGACGGTTCCACCGTTGTCGTTCGCGATGCCGGCCGGCGGCGGCCCGCCTGCCGGGCCGAACATTTGAATGACCTGGCCAGTGCCGAACGACTGATCGATCGTACCGGTGTTGCTTCGGACCAGTGCGCCGCCTCCGCTTGTGCAAGCGGTTTCGGAGAAGCCGCAATAATTCGGGCTGAATGTCACCGAGCCCGTTGCGTACGACTGCGTGATATGCCCTGCGTTCGAACTGACGAGCCCGCCACCGCCGCCGGTGTGAACCACGGCTGCGACGTCCCCGCTCGCATACGACTGCCGGATCACGCCTGTCTCATAGTTGATGCCGACGAGTCCGCCCGGATCGCCTTCGGAGCCCACGGCCGCACTGCTGGACGAGCGCGTGATGGTGCCGTGATTCATCCCGGCCAAACCGCCGGCTGCCGCGAGGTAGCTCGCGCCGTCCACTACGCCGACGCCTCCGCTCGCGTGCGCCCCGGCGATGGTGCCGTAGTTGATGCCGGCAAGCAGGCCGAAGCCACCGTATGTGCCCGCGCCGCCGACTCCGCCTTGCACGCTGACATTGCGCACGACGCCCGCTGATCCGATCACGCCGAACAGGCCCATGCCGATAATGTCGGGCGCCGGAAACGAGTAGGAAAACGAAATGCCCAGCTGCGAGACGGCGTGGCCCATGCCGTCGAATTGCCCGCTGAACGGATTCGCCACGCTGCCAATCGGCGTATTGGATACGCCCGGCGGCTTGCCGATGTCGATGTCCTTGCCAAGCGCATAGTTGCCGGCAAGATCGAGCGAAACGCTTTCCAGATCGGTAGCGGAATTGACGAGCTTGTAGCTCGTGACCTGCGTGACGAGTCCGCTTTCGGCGGGCGATGTCCAGGCGGAGTTCGCGCGGATCGTACCCGGTGTATAGCTGCCGTTCATGTCATGGAGCACGCTGACAATGCCGGTGCTTTTCGACCAGTCGACGACGCCGCCGTTCGTCACGCTGCCGCCGTTGTCGATGCCGGATGCGTCCGCGCGCAACGTCAGATTACCCGCGCCCTGATTGCTGATGGTCGTCCCAGGCGCCACCGACACACTGTGATAAGCCGCGAGCGTCAGTGCGGCAGGCCCATGCCAGTTCAGATTCGATGCGACGCCCAGATCGCCGCTCGCGCCGCCGGCGCCCGTCGTTGTCATGCCGACGGACGTGCCTGCGTTCAGGCTGCGCCGGAAGGCGCGCGCGGCGGCCGTGTCGATTGTCAGCGCGGGCGTCGATACGTTCCATTGGCCCGCATGCACGGCCGCATCATGGCCGAAAGACAATTGCGCGGCTTGCGTGTCGACCGTTCCGCCGCTGCCGTCCGCATTCGTTGCCGTGATCGTGCCGCGTTGCGATACGCGGCCGTCGTCGGCGACCAGCCATACGTGGCCGTCGCGGGTCGCCGTGCCTGTTGCACGGATGCGCGAGCCGCCGCCGGCGAGCGCGTAGATGTTGCCGTCCGCGGCCTGCAAGCTGATCTGCGCGGCACGCGTTGCGCCCGCGTCGGTAATCGTGCCTTCGCTGCCTGTCTGCACGAAAACCTGTCTGCTGCTTGCTGAATCCTGTAACAGCACCTTCTTGCCGACCGCGAATTCCGCCGTGCCGTTGGGCGCATTCACGCTGCCTGCATTGACAACAGCCTGCCGCGCGATCAGGAACACGTCGCCGCCACTCGAACTGATCTTGCCAAGGTTCACCACGCTCGCATTCGAGTCGCCCGCCAATGTCAGGTCGCCGCCCTTCACGAATGCACAATTGCAAACATCGAGCGTCGACGCAACAAAGCGTCCGCCTGTCGACACCACGCCGGACGGGCCCACCAGGATGCCTTGTGGATTGATGACGTAGAGGCTGCCCGTTGCGCTGAGCCTGCCGAGAATGGCGGAAGGCGTACCGCCCGTGACGCGATTGAGTGTTGCTCCGGCACCGTTGTCGAAGGTGACGCTGTTGTTTTTGCCAATCGAAAAACTGTTCCAGTCGATCACGCCGCGCGTCGAACCTGGCTGCGTGATCACGAGACCGCTGCCGCTGCCGGCAATCGAGCCTTGGCCTCCGACATATCGTCCGCCTTGCGGCAGGACACCGGCCGCGAACGACACCGGAGTAAAGGATAACCAGGTGAGCGACGCGCCGATGACAATCCAGATGCGACGAACAGGTGTCTTATAGCGCGTCGTGCCATGCAACGGTCGAGGTAGTGACAGGCATGCCATACAGCCCCCTTTCCGCATGACAGCGGAACGGAATGCCATTCGGCCGATGACCAGAGGTCACGCCGGTCGTGGCTCAATGAGCATAGCAAAGATGGTCTGGTACCTATGCGGATAATCTCCGCGTTTTGCGACTTCTCTTCCGGATTTTGTGCCTGCCCGGCCGCTTGCGAAGGCCGGTGGCGTCGACTCATTGCGCGGCCGGCTTCCTCAACACGGGATGGCTCGCCCCCGCCGGCATGACCCACGCGCCATTCGGCCCGAAGTCATAACCGGCAAAGCTTGCGGGGTTGCTCATCTGGGCGGTGGTAAGCCCGTTCGATGGCGGCAGGTTGCCCCCGCCGACGGCCTGCCCCGTCGTTTCCCTGTTCCAGTACACGTCCGGCGCGAGCGTGCCCGAACCGAACGCGATCACGCCATGGGTCGGCATCAATCTTGTCTGCACCGCGCCGGTTGCGAAAGACTGGCTGATCGTCCCATCGTTGATGCCGACAAGCCCTCCTCCGAATCCCGTCGAATAAACGGGGCTGACGCTCCCTGTCGCATACGACTGCGTGATCGAACCGAGGTTGTAACCGACGAGCCCGCCGTTCGCGTTGGAACCCGATATCGCGGCGCTGCTCGAGGAGCGCTCGATCGTCCCCTCGTTGCGCCCCACGAGTCCGCCGAACGTGGTGCCGGCCTGAGTTGCTTCCGCCGCTACCCCTGTGGAATGGGCATACGTAATCAAGCCCTGGTTGACACCGGCGAGGACGCCGCTGCCAAGCAAGCTCGTGCTGACGGAACCTTTCTCGAGACCGACGTCGCGTAGGACGCCCATGTTCCCGACCACGCCGAACAGCCCCGCTGAGTAATCCTTGCTGAAATCCGCGATCTCGACGGCGGCGTTGGACACGGTATGCCACATGCCGTCGAACTGGCCCGTGAAAGGCGTCGTGTGGTTGCCGATCGGCGTGAGCGTGGCGCCGGTTGCGTCGATGTCCTTGCCGAGCGCGTAGTTGGCGGCCAGATCCTGCGAGATGTTCTCGAGGTCGGTCACGTTGTTGATCAGCTTGTAGGCGGTAATCTGCGTAATCTGGCCGCTGGCCGGCGCGGCAGTCCACGCCGGATTGCTCAGCAACGTTCCGGCGCTGTAGGTCCCGTTCATGTCGTACAGCGCATTGACGATACCCGTGCTGCGCGACCAGTCGATGACGCCGCGGTTGATGATCCCCGCCCCGTTGTCGACGCTCGCCGCATCCGCGCGCAGCGTCAGGTTGCCGCTACCCTGATTGCTGATGGCGATGCCTCGACCGACTGTCAGCGTGCGATACGCCGCGAGCGTCAACGACGCGCTCCCCCGCCAGTTGATTCCCGAATTCACGTTGATATCGCCGCCGTTGCCGTTGGCGCCCGTCGTTTGCACATTGACCGACGTGCCAGTGCCGAGGCTCGTTGAAAGCGCACGTGCCGCGCTGCGGTCGACCGTGAAGCCCGGCGTCGAGATATTCCATTGGTTTGCCTTCACCGTCGTGCGGCCAGCGGGGAAGGAGAACCTGTCCGCACTCATGTCGACGGTGCCGCCCTTTGCCTCTACCGAGCCGCCAGGCCGCACCTCGCCATGCCCGGCAACGAGCCAGACGTGGCCGTCGCGCGTGGCCGTGCCAGTAGCACGTATAGCTTCGTGATTGCCCGCCAGCGCGTAGATGTTGCCGTCCATGGCTTGCAGGCTGACCTGTGCTGCCTGAATCACGCCGCGATTG
>DASPZL010000409.1:0-6929 GCA_035636295.1 Paraburkholderia sp. | reverse complement strand
AGATAGATCGGCACCAGCACGCCGACGGACGGCATCATCTTCGTCGACAGCATCCACAGCAGCACTTTCTGCGTGCGGCGCGTCGGAAAGAACGCCATCGCGTAGGCGGCCGGCACGGCGAGAATCAGGCACAGCACCGTGACGCCCGCCGAGATCAGGATCGAATTCCACGCGAACGAAAAGTAATTGCTGCGCGCGAACACCTCGCGGAAGCTGTCGAGCGTCGGGATAAAGAATAGCGACGACGAATACGCCTGCTGCTCGGTCTTGAATGCGGTGATCGTCATCCAGAAGATCGGGAAAAACAGCAGCAGCGCGACCAGCCAGGCGATCACGCCGGGAATGCCGCGGCGAATCGCGGCGAACGGCGACTTGGCCGGCACGGTCATCGCGGGCGCCGCGCTCGACGCCGGGGTAGAGGCAACTTGGCTCATTTTTCGTACTCCCCTTTCAGGTTCTTCGCGAGCATCCGCACGAGGAAGAACGACACGATATTGGCCAGCACGACGGCGAGAATGCCGCCCGCCGATGCAAGACCGACGTCGAACTGTTGCAGGCCGAGCGAATAGATCAGGTACGACAGATTGGTGGTCGCGGTGCCCGGACCGCCGCCCGTGGTCGTATAGATTTCAGCGAAGATCGACAGCAGGAAAATCGTCTCCATCATCACCACCACGGCGATGGCCCGTCTCAGATGCGGCAGCGTGATGTAGAAGAACATCGAGAACGGACCCGCGCCGTCGATGCGCGCCGCTTCCTTCTGCTCCTGATCGAGCGACTGGATCGCGGTGAAGAGAATCAGGAACGCGAACGGCAGCCACTGCCACGCGACGATCATGATCACGGCCGTCAACGGATACTCGGCGAACCAGTCGATCGGCTGCAAGCCGAGCGCGCGCATGCCGTCCGCGATCAGGCCATACACCGGATGCAGGATCATGTTCTTCCAGATCAGCGCGCTGACCGTCGGCATCACGAAGAACGGCGCGATCGCGAGCAGCCGCGCCACGCCCTGGCCGTAGAACTTGCGGTCGAACAGGATCGCCATCAGCACGCCGCCGACCACCGTGATCACCAGCACCGCGATGATCAACTCGAGCGTGTGTCCGATCGAGGGGCCGAACGACGGGTCGCTGGCGAGATACTTGTAGTTGTCGAAGCCGGCAAAACCCTTGAGGTCCGGGTTCAACAGGTTGTAGCGCGAGAACGAAAACCAGATCGTCATCGCAAGCGGAATCGCCATCCACAGCACCAGCACCGCGACCGAGGGCGAGACTAGCCAGCGGGCGGAATTGGCTTTGCGGACTTCGCGTTCTTTTTCCGTCTGGGGATGGGCATGCATGAGAGGCAGGCGCAGAGGACGCATGATTGACCACCTGTTCGGTAATGCGCGGGCCGTCTGCCTCGGCGGCCTGAACCGCCTGGCTGCCGCGACCTGAAGCGATGTCGCGGCGCGTGCGCGGCAAGGACGGCCCGCTGTGCTGCGTGAGCCGGCTGACGGGCGTCAGCCGGCGCGTGCCACGTGAGTCGCGTGGCGAGTTTCCGCTTTACTTCTGGTAACCGGCCTGCTTCACCGCGCGATCCGCGGTGGCTTGACCGGCTGCCAGCGCCTGATCGACCGTCATCTGACCGGCAATCGCGCCGGAGATGCTCTGACCGACCACGGTGCCGAACGACTGGAACTCAGGAATCCCGACGAACTGCACACCGGTGTACGGCACCGGCTTGAGCGTCGGATGGTCCGGATCCGCCGTTTCGATCGCCTTCAGCACGAAGTCGCCGAACGGCGCGGCCTGCTTGTACTCGGGGCGCGCATACGTGGATTGGCGCGTTCCCGGCGGCACCGAGGCCCAGCCTTCATCCTTCGCGACCAGTTCGATGTACTGCTTCGACGTGGCCCACGTGATGAACTTCTTCGCCGCGTCAGGCTGCTTCGACGACTTCGGAATCGCCAGCGCCCACGCCCACAGCCAATGCGAACCCTTCGGCGTGACGGCGACCGGCGCGGCGGCGAAGCCGACCTTGTCCGCGATCTGCGATTGCTGCTTGTTATAGAGCATGCCGGCGGCAACCGTCGCATCGATCCACATCGCGCATTTGCCCGACGACATCAGCGTGAGGTTTTCGTTGAAGCCGTTCGAGCTCGCTCCCGGCGGGCCGTTTTTCTTCAGCAGGTCGACGTAGAAATTGATCGCCTTCTTCCATTCCGGCGAGGTCAGTTGCGCGTTCCACTTTTCGTCGAACCAGCGGCCGCCGAAGGTGTTCACCACCGTCGTGCCGTACGCCATGTTCTCGCCCCAGCCCGCCTTGCCGCGCAGGCAGATGCCGTAGATGCCGTTGGCCTTGTCGGTGAGCTTGTCGGCGAATTGCGAGATCTGCTCGTAGGTCGGCTGATCGGGCATCTTCAGGCCCTTTGCCGCGAACAGATCCTTGCGGTAATACGTCATCGAGCTTTCGACGTAGAACGGTAGCGCGTACAGCTGACCGCCGTTGGAAAGACCGTCGCGGGCCGTCTTCACGACGTCGTTCAGATCGTACTCGGCGGGCAGGTTCGTGAGCGGCGCGAGCCAGCCGCGCTTGCCCCATTGCGGCGTTTCATACGCGCCGATCGTCATCACGTCGAACTGGCCGCTGCCGGTCGTGATGTCGGTGGTGGCGCGCTGACGCAGCACGTTTTCCTCGAGAATCACCCAGTTCAGCTTGATGTCCGGATTGGCCTTCTCGAACGCGGGCGAGAGCTTCTTCAGCTCGATCATGTCCGGATTGTTCAGCGTCGCGATCGTCACCGTGGCCGCCGACGCATGTAGCGCAAAGCATGCGATAGCGCCGGCGCTGGCCGCTTTTAGCGCGGATTTGAGGGCTGGTTTCATGTGTTGTCTCCTTTCTCGTACGTTATGTGGTGCTGCGTTTGTTCTACGAAAAGCGGTGATGAAGGGTCATGCTTCAGCTCATCCAGTTGCCGCCGTCGACGTTCAGCGTTTGCGCGGTGATGTAGTCCGCATCTGCCGAGGCGAGAAACAGCGCTGCGCCGGTCAGATCGTCCGGCACACCCATGCGGCCGAGCGGCACCGCTTCGCCGACGAGGCGCTTCTTCTCGCCGAGCGGCCGGTTTTCATAACGGGCGAAGAGTGCGTCGACTTCATTCCACATCGGCGTATCGACGACGCCCGGCGCGATGCCGTTCACATTGATCTTGTGCGGCGCGAGCGCCAATGCCGCGGATTGCGTGTAGCTCAACACGGCGGCTTTGGTCGCGCAGTAGTGCGAGACAAGCGCCTCGCCGCGCCGCCCGGCTTGCGACGACATATTGATGATCTTGCCGCCGCGGCCCTGCTCGACCATCTTGCGCGCGACGGCTTGCATCAGGAAGAACATGCCCTTCACGTTGACCGCGAAGAGGCGGTCGAACACGTCCCAGGATTCATCGAGGATCGGGCGCATATCGAAGAGCGCCGCGTTGTTGAACAGAATATCGACCTGGCCGAAGCGCTCCAGCGTGCTCGCCACGATGCGGTCGATATCCTCGCTGCGCGTGACGTCGGCTCTGACCGTCACTACGCGATCGCCGTAGGCGGTGCGCAGCGTGTCGCCGAAACTGCCCGCCGGCTTCACGTCGACCAGCACGCAGCGCGCGCCTTCGTCCAGATATCGCCGGGCCACGGCTTCACCGATTCCGCTTGCCGCGCCCGTCAGGATGGCCACCTTGTCTTGCAATCGTGCCGACACTGCTTGTCTCCGGTTCGTTTCGCTTCTTGAGGCGCGGTGAGCGAACGCTCATTGCGCGAACAATTGCTCTGTTTGTGATCGAATGATCGGATACGGACCGGGTCATGTCAAGGCGCGCCGTCAGATTTCGATGGTGCAGCGCGGCAGGACGGAACGGTGCCTTACTGCTGCAATGAAGGCGGTCGCCATGCTTTGCGTCCGAGTCACTGACAAGAATGAGAGATACGTTATATCATTGCGACCTCGCACCGCTTCGCAACCTTCCGGTTCGTTGCCGCTAGGATGCCACTTCGTCAGGAGGTCCGCGCTGATATGGCTACATCGATTGCAGAACACCACGCCGTGCGGCTCGCGCATGCCGAGGCGCACGCCGCCTTGCACGGGCTCGCGCTCACGCCGCTGCGTCGTCAGGTGTATGCGGCGATCGTCGCGAGCGAACGGCCGGTCGGCGCCTACGAGCTGCTGGCCGCGCTCGAGCCGCAACGCGGCCGGATGCCGCCCACCACCGTCTACCGCGCGCTCGACTTTCTGCTCGCGCACGGCTTCGTCCATCGGATCGAATCGAAGAACGCCTACGTTGCCTGCTGCGAAGTCGGCGTGCCGCATCGCAGCCAGTTCCTCATGTGCGACCGATGCGGCGCGACCGTCGAAATTCCCGGCGACGACCTCGCGGAACAACTGTCGCATAGCGCGCCGGCACGCGGTTTTGAAGTACATCGCCAGGTCGTCGAATTGAGCGGCCTGTGCGCGCTGTGCGCCGGCATGAACCCGGCATGACGCCCGCATGAAGCACGCAGGCATACAAGCCGAAGCGTGCCGCTCCTAAAGTTTGTGATCCCTTCACCTCTCACGCAGCAGGAAACAACGATGAAGAAAATCGGCTCGATGTTATTCGGAGCGCGCCGCGCACTGAAGCTGTCGAAGTACGTGGCCACGGCCGCTGCCGTCTGTGCGTTCAGCCACAACGCGTTTGCCGCGGATGCGAAAATCCCGGTAGTCGCCGCCGAGAACTTTTACGGCGACGTGGTGCGGCAACTGGGCGGCGATCGCGTCGACGTGACGAGCATCCTGAGCAATCCGGATCAGGACCCGCATCTGTTCGAAGCCAGCCCGAAGACGGCGCGTGCGCTGCAGCATGCGAGCCTTGTGGTCTACAACGGCGCCGACTACGATCCGTGGATGGCAAAATTGCTGGCCGCATCGAAGAACACGAAGCGCACGGCGATCGTCGCCGCCGATCTGGTCGGCAAGAAGAGCGGCGACAATCCGCACCTCTGGTACGACCCGGCGACCATGCCGAAAGTGGCGCGCGCGGTGAGCGAGGCGCTCGTCGCGGCTGACCCGGCGCACAAGTCGGCGTACGATGCGAACCTCGCGAAGTTTCTCGATTCGCTGAAGCCGATCGACGCGAAAGTCGCCGAACTGCACGGCCGCTACGCGGGCGTGCCGGTGACGGCGACCGAGCCGGTGTTCGGCTATATGTCGGACGCGCTGGGCCTCACGATGCGCAACTTGCGCTTCCAGATGGCGACGATGAACGACACCGAAGCAAGCGCGGCCGATATCGCCGCGTTCGAACGCGATCTGCGCGAAAAGCGCGTGCGCGTTCTGATCTATAACAGCCAGGCTACCGAGGCCCTGACCCAACGCATGTTGAAGCTCGCGCAGCAATCGAAGGTGCCGGCCATGAGCGTCACCGAAACCGAAACGGCCGGCAACACCTATCAGACGTGGATGCTGACGCAGCTCGATGCGCTAGGCACGGCGCTCGCCGCAGGCGATGCGGGCGGCTCGAAGGCGGCGGCGGCTTCAAGTGTCAAAGGAAAAACTCAATGAATCCGACTGGCCGCGGCACGCCAGCTAATCCATCGACGAGCGCGGCCACCCCCGCGCCCGTGCTCGAACTCGACCACGTCACGCTCGAACTCGGCGACCGCGTGATTTTGCGCGACACCGGCTTCGTGGTGAACCAGGGCGAATTCATCGGCGTGCTCGGGCCGAACGGCGCGGGCAAGACGACGCTGATGCGCGCCGTGCTCGGCCTCGTGCCGGCGGCGAACGGCGCGATTCGCGTGCTCGGGCAGCCGGTCGAGCGCGGCAACGCGTCGATCGGCTATATGCCGCAGACGCGCAGCGCGCTCGCCGGGCGGCGCGTGCGCGGCCGCGATTTCGTCGCGATGGCGGCCGACGGCCACCGCTGGGGCTTGCCGCATGCGGACAGCGCGACCCGCGCGGACGTGGAGCGCGTGCTCGATCTGGTGGGCGGCCGCAAGCTGGCCGAGCGGCCGTTGTCGGAACTGTCGGGCGGCGAGCGTCAGCGCCTGCTGCTCGCGCAATGCCTGCTAGGCAACCCCAAGCTGCTGCTGCTCGATGAACCGCTGATCAGCCTCGACCCGCATCATCAGAAGAGCGTGGTCGAACTGGTGCGGCGCGTGCAGCAGGAACTCGGCATCGCCGTGCTGTTTTCGGCGCATGAACTGAATCCGCTCCTGAACGCGCTCGATCGCGTGCTGTATCTCGGCAGCGGCGTGGCGGCGCTCGGCACCGTCGATGAAGTGATCACGAAGCCGGTGCTCTCGCGCCTGTACGGTTCGCCGATCGACGTAATGCGCGTGAACGGCCGCATTTTCGTGATGTCGGGCGACGTCGAAGTCGAAAAGCACGACCACGAGCACGAACACGACGAGAACGGCGGCCATGCGCATCCGCATGGGCATTCGCACGGCCACTCAGACCAGCACGACTCACGCGACGGACACACGCACGATGTTTGAATACGATTTCATGGTGAACGCGTTCGCGGCGTCGGGGATCGTCGCGGTGCTGGCGGGCGTGGTCGGCTATTTTCTGGTGCTGCGCGGACAGACCTTCGCGGGCCATGCGCTCTCGCACGTCGGCTTCACCGGCGCGACCGGCGCCGTGCTGATCGGCATTTCGCCGATCTGGGGGATGATCGGCTTCACGCTCGCGGCGGGCGTCGGCATGGGCGCGCTCGGCGAGCGCCTCGCCGGACGCGACGTGGCGATCGGCGTGATCCTCTCGCTGTCGCTCGGCTTCGGCTTGCTGTTTCTGCACTTCTTCACCGCGTACGCGACCCAGGTGACCGCGCTGCTATTCGGCAACGTGCTCGGCGTGAATGCGTCGACGCTCGGCGTGCTGGCGGCGTTGGGCGTCGTCAGTCTGCTCGCGCTCGCGGCGATCAT
>DASPZL010000408.1:0-2844 GCA_035636295.1 Paraburkholderia sp. | reverse complement strand
CCAGTGGCGACAACTCGGTTGCCATCGGCTCGGGTTCGGTGGCCGATCAGGCGAACACCGTGTCGGTGGGCTCGCAAGGCAACGAGCGACGCATCACGAACGTCGCGGACGGCAAGGCGCCGACCGATGCCGTGAACATGCGTCAGTTCCAGTCCGGCGTCAACGACGTTGCGCGCAATGCGTACAGCGGCGTCGCCGCCGCCACCGCGCTGACCATGATTCCGGAAGTCGATCCGGGCAAGACGCTGGCAATCGGCGTGGCTGGAGCGACCTACAAGGGTTATCAGGCTGCGGCGGTGGGCGCGTCGGCACGTATCACGGCGAACCTGAAGGTCAAGGTTGGCGCCGGTATGAGCGGCAGCAACACGACCGTCGGTGCGGGTGCGTCGTATCAGTGGTAAGTGGGTGATGGTGGTGGAGGGGCGTGGCGGTTGAGCCGCGCCTTTCCATAGGCCACAAGTTTGACCTGGCAGTAAAAAAGGACGGGCTCCCTTCGAGGAGCCCGTCCTTTTATTGCGCGTGCGGTTGACGCACTGCGCAGCCGATACGATTGCGGACACGTTGTTCATCTTTGCTGAGCGAGGCTTTGCCCTGCTGCAGTTGCTACGCGAACGCATGCCATTGCTAACGTCCGGTGTGCGATCAACCGCAAGACATCACGCGCGCGGATCAATCCTGCGCCGCGTGATCACTTCCTTCGCCTGCGCCATTTTTTCCACCAGCTCCGGTCCGCGGCTCAACGCCACGCCCACCGCCAGAATATCGCCGATCGCCAGGTGCGAAACGCGCGAGGTCATCGGCGAAAAGATATCCGTGTCTTCGTCGACGTTGGCGAACAGGCCGACCGTAGCAAGCCGCGCTAACGGCGAATTGCCGTGCGTGATCGCAATCACCTTGGCGCCTGCCGCGAGCGCCGATTTCACCGCATCGACGATATCGCGCGTACGACCAGTGTTGGAGATCGCCACCACCACGTCGCCGACGCCCAGCAAGGCCGCGGACATGAGAAACGTATGCGGGTCCGAATACGCGACGCTCGGCATGCCGAGGCGAAAGAACTTGTGCTGGACATCCAGCGCGGCAATGCCCGAACCGCCCGCCCCGTAAAACTCGATCCGGCGCGCCTGCGCAAGTAGCGCAATGGCCGCCGCGACGCTATCGGAAGAAAGATTGTTGCGCACCTGGATCAGCGCGCCGATGGTCCGGTCGAGCACCTTGGCGGCCACGCCCGGCGTCGGCTCATCGGGCCGCACGTCACGGTAGACGGCCGGTACCTCCGCCGCAATGCCCTGCGCCAGCCGGATCTTGAACTCGCGAAACCCCGAAAATCCAAGCGCGTGGCAAAACCGCGCGATGGTCGGCTGGCTCACGCCGGCGCGCGCGGCGACCTCCGTCATCGACAGATCCAGCACCTCGCGTGGCGCCTCGATCACGTAGTCGGCCAGCTTGCGCTCGGACGGCCGCAACTGTTCGCGCATCTCTTCCACCTGGGACAGCATCATTGGAAAACTCGCACTATGCTGAAGGATGCGTGGACTATATCTGATTACTGAAGAAGCTACAAAAACTACATATCGAGCGCTAGGTGTAATCCCTAGGTTTTGGTGTAAATGTCGCTAAGGCATAACCAGTAAGGCAATTCAGCCATTTTAAGATGCCGCAATGCAGCAGGAGTCATCATTGCGATCATGTAGTTTTTCTACTAATATTGCGTCGTCAGTTGGATCCGACATCCCCGCGATACCTGCCTGGCATAGTGCGCGCACGCCCGCACGTCTTTAGCCAGCGACGAAGGAGCTCCGATGGTTTCCCCGCATTCGCAATTGTTGAAGGTCACGCAGCGCGTGGTCGAGCGCAGCAAGCCCACTCGCGAGGCTTATCTGTCACGCATCGATCAGGCGCAGGGCCGGTTTCCGGCGCGCGGCGCGCTCTCGTGCGCAAACCTGGCCCACGGTTTCGCCGGCCTCGAGGGCCGCGACAAGCTCGCGATCAAGGCGATCCGCGAACCGAACATCGGCATTGTGTCGTCGTATAACGAAATGCTGTCGGCGCACGCGCCGTACAAAAACTACCCGGACATCATCAAGGAAGCCGCGCGTGAAAACGGCGGCGTCGCGCAATTCGCGGGCGGCGTGCCCGCCATGTGCGACGGCGTCACGCAAGGCAACGCGGGCATGGAACTGTCGCTGTTCTCGCGCGAAGTGATCGCGATGAGCACGGCGGTCGCGCTCACGCACAACATGTTCGACGCGGCGCTGTGCCTCGGCATCTGTGACAAGATCGTGCCGGGCCTCCTGATCGGCGCGCTGCAATTCGGCCATCTGCCGACGATTTTCGTACCGGCCGGCCCGATGGGCAGCGGCCTGTCGAACGACGACAAAGCCAAAACCCGCCAGCTTTTCGCCACCGGCCAGTGCGGCCGCGACGCGCTGCTCGAAGCGGAAGCCGCCGCGTATCACAGCCACGGCACCTGCACGTTCTACGGCACCGCCAACAGCAATCAGATGCTGATGGAAGTGATGGGCCTGCATCTGCCGGGCTCGGCGTTCGTGCATCCGCACACGCCGCTGCGCGACGCGCTGACCGCGCAAGCCGCGCGCCGCGTGCTCGACCTGACGGTGGAGCGCGGCAACTACATGCCGATCGGCCACGTGATCGACGAGAAGGCGATCGTCAACGGCATCGTCGCGTTGCTGGCCACCGGCGGTTCCACTAATCACACGCTGCATCTGGTCGCGATTGCGCGCGCGGCGGGCATCGTGATCGACTGGGACGACTTCGATACGCTGTCGCAAGCCGTGCCGCTGCTCGCCAAGATTTACCCGAACGGCAAGGCCGACGTGA
>DASPZL010000407.1:0-5222 GCA_035636295.1 Paraburkholderia sp. | reverse complement strand
GAGGCCGACATCGTTGCTGCGAATGTACAGGCACAGCGAAATCTCGCGGCGCGCGACGTTCGGCAGGAACTGATAAAGCAGGTGGCAAGCCGGCAGCGCGATCTGGTCCAGCACCGCGGGGTTCCAGGCATGAAACAGAATGCGCCGGTCGGCGGGATTCTGCATGATCGTGTCGAGGCACTGGCGCAACTGGTCGATCGCCTTGTACAGCAGCACCTTGCGGCTGCCGTCTTCCTCGAATTCCGTCACGACCTGAAAGCCGCGTGCGCTCGCATCGGCCAGCTGCGCGCTCGCGCTTGCGTCCAGCACCTTGTACGCCGGCCATTGGCGCCACTGCACGCCGTACACGTCGCCGAGATCGTCCGGGCCCTGGCGATACGGATTGGCGAGCCACTGCGGATTCTGGTTGGCGTTCGCATCCCACACCTTGCAGCCGAGGTCGCGAAAATCCGCTGCACTGCGCGACGCGCGCAGAAACCCGACCAGTTCGCCCACCGCCGACTTGAACGCCAGCTTTTTCGTGGTGACCGCGGGAAAGCCCTGCTGGAGATCGAAGCGCAACATGGCGCCCGGCATGCTGATGGTGCGGATGCCGGTGCGATTCTCCTGCCACGTGCCGGTGTCGAGAATCATGCGGACGAGGTCGAGGTATTGTTTCATGCGGTTTCCTTCGACGAGGCGCGTGCCGCCATCAGCGCGCGCCACGGGGATTGAGCGAAAACCCGATTTTAGCAAGCGCGGGCAGGCGACGCCCGGTCACGGCGTGCAGCGACGAAAATATCGTGGAGGGAAGCGTTGTTGCAAGATAGAGACGCGCAACCGGTCACAGGGCCGTTGAAGGCTCCTGCGAACTCGGATGAAGTGCATGTCGGGGCCGCTGACGCCCAGTGAGACCCGCTCCGGGCTCGCCAACGCCCTGGATCAGAGATGCGGCACCGAAGCCGGCAAGTCCCCGCCGTGCGGCGCGGCAAGCGGCTCGCCTTCCATATGACGCATGCCGTGCGAGCACAGCAGGCGATACAGCGTCACCCGCGAAATGCCGAGTTCTTGTGCGGCGTCGCCAAGCCTTCCGCGATGGCGCAACAGCGCCAGCTCGATCGCCTGGCGCTCCGCCGCTTCGCGCGCCTGCGCGAGCGACACCGGCACGATCTCGACGTATTCGGCCAGTTCCAGATCGCGCGCCGTGATCGCGCGCCCTTCGGACATCACAATGGCGCGCCGCACGCGGTTGATCAACTCACGCACGTTGCCCGGCCAGCCGTAGTTGTGCAGCGCCGCGATCGCGTCCGGCGCGAAGCCGCGCAAGCGCCGGCTCGCATCCTTCTTGAAGCGCTCCAGCATGTGCCGCGCGAGCAGTTCGATGTCCTTGCCGCGCGCGCGCAGTGGCGGTTCGTCGATTTGCAGCACGCACAGGCGGTGGTACAGGTCGGAACGGAAACGCCCTTCGATCATCGCCGCGGTCATATCCACGTGAGTGGCCGAGATGATCCGCACGTCGACGTCGATCGCGCCGTGGCCACCCAGCCGCTCCACCTTGCGTTCCTGCAGGAAGCGCAGCAGGCTCGCCTGGCTTTCGAGCGGCAGGTCGCCGATTTCGTCGAGAAAGAGCGTGCCGCCGTTGGCTGCTTCCACCCGGCCGATCTTGCGCTGATTGGCGCCGGTGAACGCGCCGCGTTCGTAACCGAATAGTTCGGATTGCAGCAGATGCGGCGGAATCGCGCCGCAGTTGATCGGCACGAACGGTGCGTTGCGGCGCGCCGAGCGTTCGTGAATCGCGACCGCGGTCAACTCCTTGCCGGTGCCCGATTCGCCCGAGATAAACACCGGTGCGTCGGTCATCGCCACTTTGCGGATGGAGCGGAACAGCGCGAGCATGGCGTCGCACGAGCCGACCATTTCGCCCTCCGCGCCTTGCGAAGCATCGTTCGAAGCCGGTTCGCCCAGCGAGATCATGCCGTACGCATGGCCTACCGAGTCGACGATCCTGTCGCCCGAATACGGCACCGTTACATAGTCGAAACAGTAGTCGCGTACGAGCCGGCGCAAGGCGGCGTCCTGCAATTGTCCGGGCATGGTGGCCGCCACCCAGCCGACGTTCGGCATGGTCAGGCAGGACTCGAATGCGGCGATTTCGTGCGGCTGAAAATGGCTGGACAGGTCGAGCAGTCCGCCCGCTGCCATTCCGGCGCGAACGGCACGGCGCACGTCGCGCGCCGATCCCACGACTTCGACTTGCCAGCCGCGCTGGTGAAAGCGGGTATTCAGTTCCGCGCTTGGATCGCGCGAAACGTAAATCAGTTGCCGCGTTGCGGGTTCCATTATTCAGATCCTCTCGTCAACGAACGTTAAGGATGACGCACGCACCTGAACGAAAGTTCAGACACGCTGACTCGTTCGGGATTCGCGAAATAGCAAAAACCGAACGGCCATTCCATTCCGTGCGGACAGCTGATCCCCAAGAAAGCGGCGTGTGTGTTTGAGACGGCCCGTTAGCGGGCTTTTTTAAATGCGAAGCTGTTTTTCCAGAGCTTACTATACGCGCGCCGCTTGGAAAACAACTATGCGAATTTAATCAGCGACACCTTTGCGGCAACGGGTGAGCGACCAATAGGCGTTTATTCAGCCGACGAATTAAACGAATTTGGGAAAACGCTTTTTCTTCCGTTGGCGTCAAGGTACTTCATACCGTCCGAATTAAGCCATTACAGGTATTTTCTGCCTGTCGTTTCAATGCTGAAACGTTTCTGTTCCGTTTCTTTTATGCCGTGCCGGGAATTGCCGATCATATCCTTATGTGCCAATGGATTGCGGGCGATGGCACGTGTTTCGCTAAATAGCGTCCATCAAGGAGATACATCATGCGACTCGCTTTCCGCGTCGGGCCCGGTGGCATCCCGGCTCGCGTGACCTTATGGGACGAGCTTGCTCCGCCCTCGCCGCTGCCGGTCCCGGCGGACGCCGCGCGCGCCGCACAGGGTGATGCCGCCAATCACCCGGCAAGGTAGCCGGACGGGATCACGCGGCGCGAACGGGCGCCAGCCGCCGGACGAGCCCCGCGAGGCGGCGCCCGCTACCGCGTCAGGTAGAATCAGTCCGGTTACGTTCCCCTTTCCACTTGATGACGACGCTCACCCTGATCGTCGCTCGCGCCAATAACGGCGTGATCGGCCGCGACAACCAGTTGCCCTGGCGACTTCCCGAAGACCTTGCGTTTTTCAAGCGCACGACCATGGGCGCGCCCATCATCATGGGGCGCAAGACGCATGAATCGATCGGCCGGCCGCTGCCGGGACGCCGCAACATCGTCGTGACACGCGATGCCACGCGGCGCTTTCAGGGCTGCGACGCCGCGACGACGCTCCAGGACGCGCTAAAGCTCGCCGCGCAGGATCAGGCGCCGGAAGCGTTTCTGATCGGCGGCGCGCAATTGTATGAGGAAGGTCTGCGTCAGGCGGACAAGCTCATCGTCACCGAGATCTCCGCCGACTTCGAAGGCGATGCCACCTTCCCCGAGCTCGATGAAAACGAGTGGGAAGAAGTCGCGCATGAAACGCATCGCGCGGATGCGCCGAATGATTTCGACTACGCGTTCGTCACGTATAAGCGCAAGGGCGCTTGAGTTTTTGCGGCGCCCATGAAAAAACGCCACGCAATGACTTGCGTGGCGTTTTTTTCGTTTGCCACCGCCGGGAATGCTGCAAAAACCGGCGGCAAAAACCGCTTACTGACCCGCGATCGTCATCCGCTCGATCAGCACCGAGCCGGTCTGCTTGGTGCCGCGCGTGATCGTATCCGCGCCGATCGCGACGATATGGTGGAACATCTCCTGCAGCGTGCTCGCCACCGTGATTTCCTCGACCGGATACTGGATCTTGCCGTTCTCGACCCAGAAGCCCGACGCGCCGCGCGAGTAGTCGCCCGTCACGTAGTTCACGCCCTGCCCCATCAGTTCGGTCAGCAACAGGCCCGTGCCGAGCTTCCTCAGCATCTCCTCGAAATCGTCCTCGGCGCGCGTGTTCGAACTCCGCAACGACAGGTTGTGCGAGCCGCCCGCGTTGCCGGTGGTCTGCATGCCGAGCTTGCGCGCCGAATAGGTCGAGAGGAAATAGCCTTCCACCACGCCGTCCTTCACGACCGAACGCTGCCTGGTGCGCACGCCTTCCTCGTCGAACGGCGCGCTGCCCATTGCACGCGCGACGTGCGGATCCTCGACCACCTGCACGTGCGGCGCGAACACCGGCTTGCCGAGGCTATCGACAAGGAACGAAGTCTTGCGGTAAAGCGCGCCACCGCTCGTTGCCTGCACGAACGCGCCGAGCAGGCCCGCGGCGAGCGGCGCTTCGAACAGCACCGGCACCTTGCGGGTGTCGAGTCCGCGCGCGCCGATGCGCGCCAGCGCGCGTTGCGCGGCGTAACGGCCGACCGCTTCCGGATCGGCCAGGTCTTCCGCACTGCGGGTGGACGTGTACCAGTCGTCGCGCTGCATGTTGCGGCCGCTGCCGGCGATCGGCGCGCACGCGACGTAGTGCCGCGAGTACGGATAGCCGGCGAGGAAACCGCGCGAGGTGGCGAGCACGAACTGCGAGTGCTGCGCCGAGACGCTCGCGCCTTCCGAGTTCTGAATGCGTTTATCGACGGCGAATGCGGCGTCTTCCGCGCGGCGAGCGAGATCGGCAGCTTCTTCGGCGTCGATGTCCCACGGGTGATAGAGATCGAGATCCTGCGGCGCCATTTCCAGCAATTCCGCTTCGGCCAGGCCGGCAGCGCTGTCTTCGGCCGTGAAACGGGCGATGTTGTAGGCGGCGGCGACCGTATCTTTCAGTGCGGCGCGCGTGAAGTCCGAGGTGCTTGCATTGCCGCGCTTATTGCCGATAAACACGGTCACGCCCACCATCTTGTCGCGATTGTGTTCGATGGTCTCGACTTCACCGCGCCGCACGCTCACCGATAGACCATCGCCTTCGGAAATTTCGGTGGCTGCGTCGGTCGCGCCGAGCTCCTTCGCGTGCCGCAGGATATCGGACGCGATTTCCTTCAGCTCGTCCTGGGTGTGCGGGAAAAAGCGTTGCCTCACGTCCATATCTGCTGCCATTTTATGTCTGCCTGTGGGTGCTCGACGTGTCGAGCGATTTCACGCCGAGCGAGTTCACGTTATCGGTGGGGCTGCCGGAACCGGTACGCGCCTGCTCCACGTTGGCCGGCACGTCGCCGCGCATGAATGA
>DASPZL010000406.1:0-3308 GCA_035636295.1 Paraburkholderia sp. | reverse complement strand
CGAAGTATCTGTATGACGAAGTGGGCTCCGCGCTGTTCGAAGTGATCACCGTGCTGCCCGAATACGGCGTGACCCGCGCCGAGGAGCGGTTGCTCACGAAACACGCGGCGGACATCGTCGCGCATTTGCCGCATGACGTGACCGTCGCCGAACTTGGCAGCGGCAGCGGCCGTAAAACGCGGCGCATTCTGGAAGCGCTGTGTAAAAAGCGCCCCACTTCTTACTGCCCGATTGAAATTTCGCGCAGCGCGTTGCAGTTGTGCAGGCGCGAACTCGGCGACATCGAGCGGATCTCGATCGTCGGTTATGAACGCGATTACCTCGCGGGTCTGGCCGAAGTCAGCAAGAATCGCGCGGCGGACGAAAGGCTGCTCGTGCTGTTTCTCGGCAGCACGATCGGCAATTTCGGCCGACTCGCGGCAACGCGTTTTCTGCGCGACATCCGCAATATGGTCGCACCGGGCGACGCGTTGTTGCTCGGCACCGATCTGATCAAACCGACGCCGGTGCTGGTCGCGGCCTATGACGATTCGATCGGTGTGACGGCATCGTTCAATCTGAATCTGCTCGCGCGCATCAATCGCGAACTCGACGGCGATTTTCCGCTCGATGCATTCGAGCATGTCGCGCGCTTCAATCCGGACGCGCGCAGCATCGAGATGCATCTGCGCGCGAAACGCGAGGTCACCGCACGCGTGGGCGCGGCGCAATTAACGGTGTCGCTGAAGGCGGGCGAAACGATCTGGACCGAGAGCAGCCACAAATATCGCGCGGAAGAGATGCCCGCGATCGCCGACGATGCCGGATTCGCGTGCAGCCATCAATGGATCGAAGAGGAATGGGGGTTTGCGGAGAGTTTGCTGGTCGCGCGATAGGCGATCAGCGCCGCCTTGGTTATGCGGATTTGCGAAATGGCCGCTCAGTGCTGCTCGAAACGCTCGTAGCGTTTTTCGGTCGCGCGCGCATCAAAGGCCACCTCGGACACGCGCGCCGCCGACGGGCCGTGACGCAGCCACGACAGCATCCGGTCGACCTGATTCGCCGAGCCCTGCAACATCGCTTCGACGGAACCGTCATCGAGATTCGCCACCCATCCCTTGATACCGAGCGCGTGAGCCTGGCGCACGGTCGCGTGGCGAAAACCGACGCCCTGCACCATGCCGCGCACTCGCACGTAATACGTTTCGATCCGCTGATCCAGATCCGGGGCCATGCCGTCCTCTCCTGTGTCGACTGGAGTTCGCGCTTTAGCGCGTTACTCCGGTCCCATGCAACGCAATCTTTCAAGCCGGCATTCTAGTCGCGTCGCGGCGAGCTTGCTCGGCGGCCTCCGAGTTTACCTGGCGCACGCGCTCGGGACGCCCGGCGCGACACGCGGCGCGCGCGCCACGTACAATCCGTCGACTGTCACGCAGGAAATGGAAACAGAATGTCCGAACAGAATCGCGATCTCGTGCTCGTGACCGGCGCATCCGGCTTCGTCGGCTCGTCGGTGGCGCGCATCGCGCAACAAAAGGGTTTCAAGGTGCGCGTGCTGGTGCGTGCCACCAGTCCGCGCAAGAACGTCGAGGCGCTGGACGCGGAAATCGTCGTCGGCGACATGCGCGACGAAGCGTCGATGCGCGTCGCGCTGCGCGGCGTGCGTTATCTGCTGCACGTCGCCGCCGACTACCGCCTGTGGGCGCCCGACCCGAGCGAAATCGAGCGCGCGAACCTCGAAGGCACCGAGGCGACCATGCGCGCGGCGTTGAAGGAAGGCGTGGAGCGCATCGTCTACACGAGCAGCGTGGCGACGCTGAAAGTCACCAGTTCCGGCCAGTCCGCGGACGAAACCTCGCCGCTCAAGGCCGACCAGGCCATCGGCGTGTACAAGCGCAGCAAGGTGCTGGCCGAACGCGCGGTGGAGCGCATGATCGCCGAGGACGGCCTGCCGGCGGTGATCGTCAACCCGTCCACGCCGATCGGTCCGCGCGACGTGAAGCCGACGCCGACCGGGCGCATCATCGTCGAGGCGGCGCTCGGCAAGATTCCGGCATTCGTCGATACGGGGCTGAACCTCGTACACGTGGACGACGTGGCGGCCGGCCATTTTCTCGCGCTCGAACGCGGCAAGATCGGCGAACGCTATGTGCTCGGCGGCGAAAATCTCCCGCTCCAGCAGATGCTCGCGGATATCGCGGCGCTGACCGGCCGCAAGGCGCCGACGCTCAGCTTGCCGCGCTGGCCGCTCTATCCGCTCGCGATGGGCGCCGAAGCGGTCGCGAGGTTCACGAAGCGCGAACCGTTCGTCACCGTCGACGGCCTGAAAATGTCGAAGAACAAGATGTACTTCACGTCGGCGAAGGCGGAACGCGAACTCGGCTATCGCGCGCGGCCCTATCGCGAGGGCTTGAGCGATGCGCTCGACTGGTTCCGCCAAGCCGGCTTTCTAAAGCCCTGAAGAAACCTTGGCGCATGCATGAACGATCCGGCGCGATCGTCAGCATTTTGTTACAACGTCACTGTAGTTGCGACAGGTAAAAGCCTACGCGCAGCAGGTAAAATCGTGGGTCTTACCAGAGAAACTTCGCATGAATCTTCACGAACAGCTCGGCGCACTGGAAATGGGCGTCGATCAGCTCATTCAGGCTGTCGTGGCCCCGCAGGCCGAAAACATCCCCGAGACACCCGTACGAGCCGCCGCGCGGCAAGCGCAGGCGGATCACGTCTCGTCAGAAGCGCAAGCGCAAGACGTTGCTTCTGGCGCAGAACCGGTAGCGGAAGCAGCGGGCGAGGCGCCGGCGTCCGCTGAGGAACCCGCAGCGCAGCGTCAGCCCACGCTCGAAATCAATCGCCCCGCGCAGAACGAGATCACGATGACGATCGGCGGTCAGACGGTCGCGTTGCGTCCTGACCAGATCGGCAAGCTGATCGAGGAATTGTCGAACGCGCGCGCGTCCATGACGCCCGAGCCGCCGCCGGGCATCCCGCCGGGCTGGCGCTTCGTGTCGACGAAAAACCCGGTCATGGCGGTGCAGAAACAGTCGAATGGCGACCGTTTGCTGGTCATGCGCCACACCGGCCACGGTTGGGTGCCGTTCACGTTCTCGCCCGACATGGTGATCCAGCTTTACATGATGCTCACCAAGGGCTGATGTGAAAAAGCAGCGCCCGAGAGCGCCGCTTTTTCATTCGAGACGTTCTTTCCACCCGCGACGCCTCAGCGCTCCTGCACCGGAGCCTGCACACGCGCCTTCCATTGTCCGCCCTTGCCGCGCCAGTAGCGCACCGCCGACGCGAACGTCGCGCCGACATAGAACAGCGCCACC
>DASPZL010000405.1:0-2002 GCA_035636295.1 Paraburkholderia sp. | reverse complement strand
CTTTTTCGAACCCGCACTTTTTGTCGCCGAACCCGAACACCGCATCGCACAGGAAGAGATTTTTGGGCCGCTCGCCGTCGTGCTGCGTGCCGAGGACTACGACCACGCGTTGCATCTCGCCAACGACACCGCCTACGGACTATGCGCCGGCATCTGCACGCGCTCGTTGAGCCGCGCGCGGCATTTCCGGCGCCACGCGCATAGCGGGCTCGTCACGATCAATCTACCGACTACCGCCGTCGAGCATCACGTGCCCGGCGGCGGCCGCAAGGCGTCCGCCTACGGCGCAACCGACGCAGCGTTCTGGACGGCCGTGAAAACGGCTTACGTCGCGAGTTGAGCGCCATGAGATTCGCTTACGCCCCTGCTTATCCGATCGCGCATCGCACGGTTTGCCTTGCCGCGCATTCCACGCCCGATCGCAACGTTTATCCACGTCCCGGCTAACGCCGCCGTGCATACCCCGCTGCAAACAAACGAAATCAATGCAGCTTTTCAACCTCAGGAGACAGACATGACCAGCAAGCTTCGCCGTTTGACGCTATCCGCGATGGCCGCCGCCGTTCTCGCCGCGCCCTTTGCCGCGCAACTTTCCGCGCACGCGGATCAGCCGCTCAAAGTCGGCTTCCTCGTGAAGATGCCGGAACAGGCGTGGTTCATCAACGAACAGAAAGCCGCGACCGCGCTCGGCCAGAAGGATGGCTTTTCGGTCGTCAACATCGGTACGCCGGACGGCGAGAAAGTACTGGCCGCGATCGACAACCTCGGCGCGCAAGGCGCCAGGGGCTTCGTGATCTGCGCGCCCGACGTGCGTCTCGGACCGGCGATTCAGGCACGCGCCAAGCGCTACAACATGAAGTTCGTCACCGTCGACGATCAACTGGTCGACTCCACGGGCAAGCCGCTCGCGAACGTGCCGCACCTGGGCATGTCCGCGTTCAAGATCGGCAATCAGGTCGGCACCGCGATCTCCGATGAAATGAAGCGCCGCGGCTGGAAGCCGGAAGAAGTCGGCGCGCTGCGCATCACGAACTACGAATTGCCGACCGCGAAACTGCGCACCGACGGCGCGACACAAACGCTGCTGGCCGGCGGTTTCAAGAAGGAGAACATCTTCGACGCTCCGCAAAAGACGACCGATGACGAAGGCGGCTTCAACGCATCGTCGCCGGTGCTCGCGCAGCATCCGAACATCAAGAAGTGGGTGATCTTCGCGCTCAACGAGGAAAGCGTGCTGGGCGGCGTGCGCGCCACCGAGCAATTGCATATTCCGTCGGCGGATGTGATCGGCGTCGGCATCAACGGTGCGGGCGAAGCGTTCGCCGAATTCCAGAAGAAGGAACCGACGGGCTTCTACGGCACGATCGCCGTGAGCTCGACGAATCACGGCAAGGAGAGCACGGAGAACCTCGTCGAGTGGATCAAGGCCGGCAAGCAGCCGCCCGCCGACACGCAAACCACCGGCAAGCTGATGGTGCGTGGCAACTGGCAGGAAGTGCGTAAGGAACTCGGCATTTAAGCGGGATTCGAATCCGCACTTTGCGGGCCGCCTCGCGTATCGAGCATCACGCTCACGCGAGATCGGCCCGCACGTTCGTCCACCAGCTCGAGGTTTTTCGATGACGTCCTCACACACTGAGTCCCACGCGAGCGCAGCGACGCTTTCGGCGCAAGCGCCCTCGCCTGCGCCCGACTCCACTGAGCCGTATCTGCAACTCGACGGCATCACCGTGCGCTTTCCCGGCGTGCTCGCGCTCGATCAGGTGTCGCTCGAAGTGCGGCGCGGCGAGGTGCACGGCTTGATGGGAGAAAACGGCGCTGGCAAATCGACGCTGCTCAAGGTGTTGTCCGGCGTGAATCAGCCTGCGGCAGGCACCTTGTCGCTCGAAGGCGCCGTGCAGCAGTTCACCACCACGAAGGCGGCCATCGCGGCGGGCGTCGCGATCATCTATCAGGAACTGCATCTGGTGCCGAAACTGACGGTCGCGGAAAACCTGATGCT
>DASPZL010000404.1:0-6219 GCA_035636295.1 Paraburkholderia sp. | reverse complement strand
GATGCCGTAGCGTGTCGATATCCTTGCCGTAGCCCTGCGCGGCGTCGACGTGAAAAAATGCCGCGTGATGTTCCAGAAGATCGGCGATGGCGGCGATCGGCTGCCGCACGCCGGTCTCGTTGTTGACGTGCATCACGCTGACCAGCAGCGTGTCGGGCCGCAGCGCCTGCCTGAGTACATCCAGGTCGAGCAGGCCGTCGGGCTGCACGTCCAGGTAGCTCACCTCGAAGCCTTCGCGCTCGAGTTCGCGCATCGTGTCGAGCACCGACTTGTGCTCGGTCGCGAGCGTCACCAGGTGATTGCCTTTGGCGCGATGAAAGTGCGCCGCGCCCTTGATCGCGAGGTTGTTCGATTCGGTCGCGCCCGAGGTCCAGACAATCTCGCGCGGGTCCGCGTTGACGAGCGAGCTGACCTGCTCACGGGCCAGTTCGACCGCTTCCTCGGCGACCCAGCCATAGGCGTGCGAACGGCTGGCGGGATTGCCGTACATCTCGGTCAGGTACGGCAGCATGCGTCTGACCACACGCGGATCGACCGGTGTGGTGGCGGCATGATCCAGGTAGACGGGGTTGGCGCCGCGCGGACGGAGGCCGGTACTGACGCGTTGGAGATCCGACATCACAGACTCCTGAAGGCTGGGTAGTGCGATCTTCAGGGCAACTTCCATGCCACCGGACTTTCATGTCCTGTTGGCCTCTTTCGGCGGGGCCGCTGTTATCTCGCTGTTGTCTTTGTATCGATGCGCGCGACGCGCGAGGATTCCCGCTGTTCTTTTTGTCGGCTTTGTCGTTCCGCACGCGGGATTGACATGCGCGATGGCTGAATCGTCAGGCGTAGAAATTGCTTAATTCAGATGCTGTGCCTTTGCGCCGATCTTGCGCCATGCGCTGGTGCATCGAAAGCGCGCAGCGCACGAAGGAGAAATCCATGGTGAACATTCAGGCAGCTGTTGCCCGGCAAGCGCTGGACGCCGTCTATGAAGTGAGCAAGACGCTGGTTTCATCGCTCGATGTGGCAAAAACCTTCCGCGAGTCCCTGAACTATCTCGTGCACACGATGGAGTGGCGGCGCGTCTTTGTGGTGCTGGCCGATCCGGACGGGCAACTGCGCGGCCTGTGCGCCGCGGGTCTTTCGCGCGACGAGCAGCAGCGTCTTCAGTTTCGTCCAGGGGAAGGCATTGTCGGTCGCGCGTTCAAGAGCGGTATCGGCGTGATCGTGCCGGACGTGAACGACGAGCCGGTGTTCCTGAATCGCACCGGTGGCGCGGACCAGATGCCGGGGGTGTGCATCGCGATGCTCGCGACGCCGATCTACGCCGACCGGCGCACGCTGGGCGTGCTCGCCGTCGATTGCGTGAATCCTGATGCCAGCCGGCTGTTCGCCGACGATCTGCATCTGATGAAGATCGTCGCGACGCTGATGGGGCAGGCGTTGCTGCTTCAGCGCAGCGTCAGCGCGGCGCACGACAGCATGCAGGATGAAGTCAGACGCATGCAGAAGGCGATCAAGCCCAGTCAACAGATCGACCAGGTGGTCGGCGTCTCGGCGGCCATGCAGGCGGTGTTCGGCCAGGTGCGTCAGGTCGCGCCGGCGCGGACCACGGTGCTGCTGCGTGGCGAGAGCGGCACCGGCAAGGAAGTGATCGCGCGCGCGGTCCACAATCTGTCGCCGCGCAGCGACGAGGCGTTCGTCCGGGTCAATTGCGCGGCGTTGACGGAATCCCTTCTGGAGAGCGAACTGTTCGGTCACGAGAAGGGCGCGTTTACCGGCGCGCAGGGGCAGCGCAAGGGCCGTTTCGAACTGGCGCACGGCGGCACGCTGTTCCTCGACGAAATCGGCGACATCTCGCCGTCGTTTCAGGCCAAGCTGCTGCGCGTGCTGCAGGAGCGCGAGTTCGAACGTGTCGGCGGTACGACGCCGGTGAAGGTCGATGTGCGTCTGATTCTCGCCACCAACCGCAACCTCGAGCGGATGGTGAAGGCCGGCGAATTTCGCGCCGATCTCTACTACCGTATCAACGTGGTCAGCATCGAATTGCCGCCACTGCGCGAGCGGCGCGAAGATATTCCGGCAATGGCGCAGCACTTTCTCGCCCGTTTCAACCGCGAAAACTCGCAGTCGATCCGTTTCGACGCCGAAGCGATGCGGGTGCTGACGAACTGCTACTGGCCCGGCAATGTGCGTGAGCTGGAGAACTGTGTCGAGCGCACGGCGACCATGACGCGTGACGGCGTGATCGACCGGTTCAAGTTCCTGTGCCAGGAGGATCGTTGCCTGACGAAAGTGCTGCACTACATCGAGCGCGAAGATGCCGTGCGTCCCACGCGCCTCGGCGACATTCCAATTGCCGAAGTGTCGTCGTCGCAGCCGCCGTACGCGCATCATGATCTGGATGTGCCGTCGACACCGGCTGCCTGGTCCGGCAGCGCGGATACGGACACGGACGCCGCGACTGAACTGGATCCGGCGACCGACGACCGCACGTTCGCGACGTCGGCGGCCGGCAAGCCGGAAGGCGAACGCGAGCGGTTGGTTTGGGCGATGGAACGTTGTGGCTGGGTGCAGGCGAAGGCGGCGCGGCTGCTGGGCATTACGCCCCGGCAGATGGGCTATGCGCTGCATAAATACGCGATTGAGGTTCGCCGGTTCTGAGCGTTTGGAATGCCTGGCCCGCACAACGTGTGCAGGGCGAAGCTGACGCTGTCGGGAGCCGATGCAATCCTGCCGGCTGACCGTTACGTGAAAACGCTCGGCGGTTCCGGCCAGCGCCCGGTTGCCGGGTGCATACCATCTCTCTCATCGATCCCGCGAAGCGATCGATGTCCCTATCGATGTCCTCATCGACAACCACACACCTTTGGCTTTTCCCGCGTGCGGATAGACGCGTGTTCATTCCAATCTGCGTTTTGTGTTGACCAGAGCGCGTGGCTATCTGCCTGGCCCTCCACAGGCGTTTGCGTTCGTGTGAGATTTGTCGCAACACCGACACGACGCAACGAAATTGTGGGGATTCGTCGCGCGCCGGGATCATACAGAACTGCGAAATATCTCCTGACGCGTTGATTCACGGCCTTCTCGCCGAGTGGCATGGATCTGGCTTTATAGCCTTCGCGCGGCCGCCGTCGGTTGCGAGGAGATATCCATGCAAGCGAGTACAAATGCGAGCGACCTGCCCGCAGCGACCTATATCGGCATCGGCCAGATCAAGCCTCTCGGCGTGAAGATCGACGTCCCATCCACCGGTGGCGGCTGCGGTACGCAAGGTGGCGAGGGCAAGGCCAGTTGCGGCTCGTCGGGTGGTCCCGACGACATGCCGGCGGAGATCTGGGAGAAGGTCAAGAATCATCCGTGCTACTCGGAAGAAGCCCACCATCACTATGCGCGCATGCATGTGGCGGTGGCGCCTGCCTGCAACATCCAGTGCAACTACTGCAACCGCAAATACGACTGTTCTAACGAGTCGCGTCCCGGCGTGGTCTCGCAGAAGCTCACGCCGGAACAGGCGGTCAAGAAAGTCGTTGCGGTCGCAAGCGAGATTCCGCAGATGACCGTGCTCGGCATTGCCGGCCCCGGCGATTCGCTGGCGAGTCCGAAGAAAACCTTCGAGACGTTCCGGATGCTGCAGGAGCAGGCGCCGGACATCAAGCTGTGTCTGTCGACCAATGGCCTCGCGCTACCCGACCTCGTTGACGAAATCTGCAAGTACAACATCGACCACGTGACGATCACCATCAACATGGTCGACCCGGCGGTGGGCGCGAAAATCTATCCGTGGATTTTCTGGGAGCACAAGCGCGTGACCGGCTACGAAGCGGCCCGCATCCTTCATGAGCGGCAGATGAAGGGGCTCGAGATGCTCACCGCACGCGGCGTGCTGACCAAGATCAACTCGGTGCTGATTCCCGGCGTCAACGACGAGCACCTGTTCGAGGTTAACCGCGAGGTCAAGAAACGCGGCGCGTTCCTGCATAACATCATGCCGCTGATCTCGGAGCCCGAGCACGGCACTCACTTCGGCCTGAGCGGCCAGCGCGGACCGACTGCGCAGGAACTCAAGGCCGTGCAGGACGCGTGCATGGGCGGCGCCAATCTGATGCGCCATTGCCGCCAGTGCCGCGCGGATGCGGTCGGCCTGCTGGGCGAGGACCGCAGCGAGGAATTCACGCTCGACAAGATCGGGCAGATGGAAGTGGTCTACGACCTCGAACGCCGCCGTGAATATCAGCAGCGCGTCGAATCCGAGCGTCAGGCCCAGCACGATGCGAAGCAGGAAGCGCTGGCGGTCTCGCGCGAGATCGACGTCGCCGACGACATGAAGGTGCTGGTTGCGGTCGCAACGAAGGGCGGCGGCCGCGTCAACGAACACTTCGGTCACGTCACCGAGTTTCAGATCTTCGAAGTCTCGGCTGCCGAAGCGCTGTTCGTCGGTCATCGCCGGGTGGACCTGTATTGCCAGGGCGGCTACGGCGACGACGAGCAACTGCCGTCGGTGGTGCGCGCGATCAATGACTGCCACGCGGTGCTGGTCGCGAAGATCGGCGCGTGCCCGAAGGACGAACTGGCGCAAGCCGGTATCGAACCGGTCGATCAGTACGTCGGCGAATTCATCGAAAAGGCGGCCCTCGCCTGGTTCAACGATTACCGCAACCGCATCGAGAGCGGTGCCGTCGTGCATCAGGACCGCGGCGATGCATCGATTCGCCAGGGCGCTTACACCTCGTCAGCCTCGGCGGCATGACCCCCCACATTCTTAAAGACAGGACACCAGGAGAACTGCCATGGCCCTCAAGATTATTGCGTCCACTTGTACGGGCTGCTCGGCCTGCGAACCGGAATGTCCCAACGTCGCGATCAGCGAGAAAGGCGGCATCTTCGTGATCGACCCCAAGAAATGCACCGAATGCGAAGGTCATTTCGACGACCCGCAGTGCGTCGCGGTGTGTCCCGTGGACGGCTGCATCGTTCAGGTCTGAGTCCGGCTTGTCGCCGGGCCCGCCATTCATCCCTCAGGAGACTGCGCATCATGCTGTCCAACGTAACTGTCACAAGCGCTGCCGAGAAGTTCATGCGCCGTATCGTGCGCTTTTCGGGTCTGCCGGCCGGCGCTGGCTTCCGGCTGGTGGTGAGCGCCGGCGGCTGTTCCGGCTATACCGCGGAATTCACCGTCGAGCCGGCGCTGCAAGCGGGCGAACAGGAACTTGAAGTCAACGGTCTGCGGATATTTCTGCCGGCCGGGAGCCGGCTGATGCTCGAAGGCGTGACGATCGATTTCGCCGATACGCCAACCCAATCCGGTTTGACCTTCTTCAATCCGAATCAGGCGGCTTGCGGTTGCAGCAGCAGCGGGGAGTCGGCGCCGCCGGGCGTGGCGACCATCGAGATCGGCGCGATCGGCCGCGGGCGGCCGCTGCCGCGTCAGGTCTCCTGAGGCGGAGCGATGGCAATGGATACCGGCGACCGTGCTCTCGACGATGCAATGACCGCGTTCGCGCAGAGCGCGATCGGTGGCGGCTTGCCGTCCGGCGTCGATGCGTTGATCGCCGAGGCGGGCCGGCTGCGCGAACGCCGCGACGAGGCGCTTGCGCTGTTGCAACGCGCCCGCGCCGCGGCGCCGCGCCATCCGGTGCCGTTGATCGCGCTGTATCGCTTTTACTTCTACGGTCATCAACTGGCGCAGGCGCGTGCAATTGGCGAAGACGCGCTGGCGATTGCGCGCACTGCGCTGGGCCCCGATTTCGGCGACAAGCCGCTGGCTCCCGCAATCACGCGTTACGACGCGGCCGCGCGCTTTTATCTATTCACGCTGAAGGGGCTCGCGTACCTCAACATGCGCCTGGGCGACTTCGACGAAGCGCGCATGCTGCTGCGCGAACTGCGCCGCCTCGATCCCGAGGACAGGGTGGGAGGCGCGCTGCTTTCGCAGATCCTGGCGCGTCATGAGACCGGCGTCGGGTCCGACGACGCAACGGATGCGCTGAGCGCCTACCCGACGCGCGGCTGGACGGGGACGCAACCATGACCGTACAGAACGAGCGCGCGCCGGGTGGCGACATTGCGCCGCTTCACTGGCAGGGTGGCTCGCTCGACTGCGCCGGTTGCGAGTATGCGCGGTTACGCCAGCTGCGGGCGGAGCACGGCTGCGAACCCGGTCACGCGTGCATGCAGGATGCGTGCGCCCGCCGCATCGAGCGCTTCTTTCACTGGCATCCCGATCTGGCC
>DASPZL010000403.1:0-2689 GCA_035636295.1 Paraburkholderia sp. | reverse complement strand
AGGCAGTGATACGCGCCGCTTCACCGTTGAATTCCTTGAGCACGTCGAGCGTGGCATGGTCCCAGCGAAAGCGCAGGCCGAGATCGCTGAAGGCGGCATTGTAGGCGCTCAGATGCGCGTCGTCGGGACTGTTTGCGGTGGTACGGGCGGCGCGCGTGCTGGCACGAGACTCAACCGAAGCGTAGGTCATGATCGGCCTCCTGGGCTGACAAGTAATCAAACCAGTTTGCAGCATAGAAGTACTGATCAATTTGCAATAGTTAAAGTTTTATTGGATGACTATAGCCTAGCGCTTATATACGCTCAGTTCCCGTACTCGCGTGATCTTCTCGATCAGGTTCGCGCCTTCCTCCATCAAGAAGCGTTTGAAGGCGACCGCGACCGGCGGCAGGCGTTTGTTCTTCCGATGCACGACGTACCAGTTGAGCATCACGGGAAAGCTCTCGACATCGAGCACGACGAGATGGCCCAACTGCAATTCGAGGCTGATCGTATGCGCGGACAGGAACGCGATCCCCATGCCGGCAATCACGGCCTGCTTGATCGTCTCGGTGCTCTTGATCTCCATGGCGATCTTGGGGTTGGCAAGACGTCCGGCGAAGCCTTCTTCCATCGAATTCCACGTGTCCGAGCCGCGCTCGCGCACGATGAAGGCTTCGCTCGCCAATTGGCTGATCTTGATGTTGCGCTTGTTCGCGAGCGGATGCGTGGGCGCCGCCACGATCACGTAAGGGTGCGGCGCGAACGGCTCGTTGGTCGCGTCGGTTTCGTGCGGCGGGCGCACCATCACCGCGAGGTCGGTCTGGTTCGTCGCGAGCTGATGCAGCAATTCGTCGCGATTGTGCACTGCGAGATTGAGCACAACGCCCGAGTAGCGGCGCGTGAATTCGGCCAGCACGCGCGGAAAGAAGTAATCGCCGGCGCTGATCACCGCGACATTCAGCTTGCCGCCCGAAACGCCCTTGAGTTGGCCCATGGCTTCGTCGACTTCGTGGAACTGCTGAATGATCGCGCGGCTGTAGTGGAGCATTTCCGTGCCGGCCGGCGTCAGGTAGATCTTTTTGCCGAGCTGTTCGAACAGCGGCAGCCCGGCGTGCTCCTCGAGTTGGCGCACCTGCGTGGAGACGGCGGGCTGTGTCAGATGCAATTCCTCCGCGGCACGCGAGAAGCTCAGGTGGCGCGCTACCGTTTCGAAAACCTTCAATTGCCGCAGAGTCGCATTGCGCATCGTCATGGCCGATGTATAAGCAAACGTGAATCCACATAATAACAAACTTTAATTATTAGTAATTCAGCAATGACCCTAGCATGGCTCTCATAGAAAGCGAAATTGCCGCTGCCGTATTCGGGTTAACGCTTGGATTTTGAGGCCTGACGCACAAAGCGGCGAAAGATTTTGTTGCAGCGCGGACCTTAATTGATCGGAATAAAGAACCTTACAAAAGCGATGAATTAAGCGCTGCGGCTTTAAAGAAAACGGGTAAAAAAGACATATCAAATATTCCCGAAAAACAAGGCTTTCGGGTCATAACGACAAGATGGACCGGATACGGCACGGCGTGTTGGCCGGCCAGATTAAATAAATAGCGGAGACAAGGCACATGGACAATATCACTCAGCAGAAGACGGCCCGGGCGTTTTGGGCGAATCGTTGGTGGCAGCTCGTCATCGGCATGGTGTGCATGGCACTCGTGGCGAATCTGCAATACGCATGGACGTTGTTCGTCACGCCGATGAACGCACGGCATCACTGGGGCGAAGCTTCCATTCAACTTGCCTTCGCTATTTTCATCCTCACTGAAACGTGGCTCGTGCCGGTCGAAGGCTGGCTGGTCGACAAGTTTGGACCACGACCCGTGGTCGCGGGCGGAGCGATATGCGCGGGCATCGCGTGGGTCATGAATTCGTATGCGACGACGTTGCCGGTTCTGTACACCGCTGCGGTCATCGCGGGGATCGGTGCGGGTGGCGTGTACGGCACCTGCGTCGGCAACGCATTGAAATGGTTTCCCGATCGTCGCGGTCTCGCGGCGGGTCTCACGGCCGCGGGCTTCGGCGCCGGCGCGGCGGTGACGGTGATTCCGATCGCCAACATGATTACGCGCTCGGGATATGAGCACACGTTCTTCTTCTTCGGCATCCTGCAGGGCGGCTGCATTCTGGCGCTGGCGATGCTGCTGAAGAAACCTGACCTGCGCCAGCGAGCCGCGCCGAAAAGGAAATTCGCGGTGTCGAAAGTCGACTACACGCCTGGCCAGATGATCAAGACGCCCGTGTTCTGGGTGATCTACGTGTCGTTCGTCGCAGTGGCGGCGGGCGGCCTGATGGCGACCGCGCAAATCGGCCCGATCGCGAAAGACTGGGGGCTCGCCCGCATTCCGATGACGATCTTCGGCATGAGCTTGCCTCTGCTCACGGCCACGCTCTCAATCGACAACATCTGCAACGGCTTCACGCGTCCGTTGTGCGGCTTCATCTCCGACAAGCTCGGCCGCGAGAACACGATGTTCGTGATCTTCATCGGCGAGGGCCTGGCGTTGCTTGGCTTGATGGAGTACGGCAGCAATCCGTATGCGTTCATGACGTTCGCCGCGTTGATCTTCCTCTTCTGGGGCGAAATTTTCTCGATCTTTCCAGCGATCTGCGCCGATACCTTCGGCAGCAAGTATGCGGCGGCCAATGCGGGCAC
>DASPZL010000402.1:0-2828 GCA_035636295.1 Paraburkholderia sp. | reverse complement strand
CGCCGCTCGCCGAGCGCCGCTACGACGTGATCATCAGCAATCTGCCGTATGTGAACGCGGCGTCGATGCGGGAACTGCCCGCCGAGTACAAGCACGAGCCTGACATGGCTCTGGCAGGCGGCGCCGACGGCATGGATATCGTGCGCCGGATCATCGCCGACGCGCGCCACTGGCTGACCGAAGACGGCGTGCTGGTGATCGAGATCGGCAACGAACGCCGGAACGTCGAAGCGGCATTCGGCGGCCTCGACCTTGTGTGGCTTTCGACCAGCGCCGGCGACGACAACGTGTTCCTGATTCAGGCCGCCGATCTGCCGGTGTGACGGTTTCTCGCCGGTTTCTCGCCGGTTTCTCGCCGGTTTCTCGCTTTACTGCGAGCTGGGCGCGGCAGGCAGTTACGGTTGTTGCTTGCCGCGCGGCGCGTCTGGGTACACTTCCGGGAGCGATTCGGACGGCGCTTTACCAACCCTTCGCCTGCCTATGCAATTCGACCTGCTTCACGTTGGCCCGCTGGTCGCCCTTGCTCACATCCTGGGTGTAGTCGCGGCGTGCCACGCAATTCTGAATACCCGCACGTCGCAAGGCGCGATCGCGTGGGCCGTGTCGCTGGTCGCGATGCCTTATCTGACGCTGGTGCCCTACCTGTTCCTCGGCCGCAGCAAGTTCGCCGGCTATGCGGACGCGCGCCGCGTCGAAAACGAATTGCTGCGCACGCGCGCGCACCCGCCGGAATGGCACACGCAGGATTCGTCCACGGGACTGCCTATGCAGGCGCTCGGTGCGAGGCTCGTGCATTCGCTCACGCGGCTCGGCGGCATGCCGTTTCTGCCGGGCAACTCCGTGCGCACGCTGGTGAACGGTACAGCGACGTTCGAGGCCATCTTCGACGCGATCGAAAACGCGCGTCACTACGTGATCGTGCAGTTCTTCATCGTGCGCGCCGATGCGCTCGGCGAGATGTTCAAGGACGCGCTGATCGCGAAAGCAAAGCAAGGCGTGCGCGTCTACTTCCTGTACGACAGCATCGGCAGCTTCGATCTGCCTCACCGCTACGTGGCGGCGCTGAACGCGGGCGGCGTGGAAACGCATCCGTTCGCGACCAATCGCCGTTTCGTGAACCGTCTGCAACTGAACTTCCGCAATCACCGCAAGATCGTTTCGGTGGACGGTGAGCGCGCGTTTGTCGGCGGTCATAACGTGGGCGTCGAATATCTCGGCAGCAAGCCGCCGCTCTCGCCGTGGCGCGACACGCATATCGAAGTGCGCGGCCCGGCGGTTGCGAGCATCCAGTTCGTGTTCACCGAAGACTGGCACTGGGCGACCCAGCAATTGCCCGTGTTCGACATGCCCCCCGCGCGGGCAGCCGAGGATCGCCCGGTCGGCCAAGGCATGCACTGCCTCGTGGTGCCGAGCGGCCCAGCCGACAAACAGGAGACCTGCTCGCTCTTTTTCGTCGAGGCGATCAACGCGGCGCGCGAACGGATCTGGATCACCACGCCCTACCTCGTACCTGACGAAGCCGTGTTCGCGGCGTTGCGGCTTGCCGCGCTGCGCGGCGTGGATGTGCGTATCATGATTCCGTGCCGGCGCGATCACGTGGTCGTGTTCGAGGCTTCGAAGCTGTATGCGTACGACTCGCTGCGCGCGGGTATCCGGATCTTCCGCTACCAGCCGGGCTTCCTGCACCAGAAGGTCGTGCTGATCGACAGCGTGGCCGCCGCGATCGGCAGCGCCAATCTCGACAACCGCTCGTTCCGGCTGAACTTCGAGATCATGGTGCTGACCGTGGACCGCGGCTTCGCCGAAGAAGTCGAAGCGATGCTGCTCAAGGACTTCGCCGAATCGCTCGAAATCGACCGCGACGAGTACCGGCATGCGAGCGCGCTGCGGCGCGTGCTGATGCACGTGGCGCGGCTGTTTGCGCCGATCCTGTAGCCGCCTTGCCCTCGCCGCCGCCCTCACCCTTGCCGGCAACTCAAAGCAGCTTTTCGATGTCCTCGGTGATCGCCTCGGGCTTGGTCAATGGCGCATAGCGCTTGACCACCTCGCCGTCACGGCCGATCAGAAACTTGGTGAAATTCCACTTGATCGCCTCGAGCCCCAGCAAGCCCGGCGCCTCGCCCGTCAGATAACGGAACAGCGGATGCGCATTCGCGCCATTCACGTCGACCTTGTCGAACATCGGGAAGGTCACGCCATAGTTCTTTTCGCAGAAAGCGCCGATCTGCGTGGCGTCGCCCGGCTCCTGCTTGCCGAACTGGTTGCACGGAAAACCCAGCACCGCAAGCCCGCGAGCCGCGTAGCCGTCATACAGCTTCTGCAAGCTCGCGTACTGCGGCGTGAACCCGCATTCGCTCGCCGTATTGACGATCAGCAATACCTTGCCTTCATAGCGCTCGAGACTCACTTCCTCGCCGCCTAGCGTACGTGCCGAAAACGAATAGATCGATGTCATATGCTCTCCCCTGCTGAAAGCCGTCAGTCTATGCCAAAAGCCGCGCCGATACAGTCGGCCGAATGGCCGATGCCGCCTGAGCGCCCGGTGTCAGCCCCGGCAGTCTAAAATAGCGTTTTTCTTCAGCCGGCCTCTTCGTGATCCGCTTTAACCAGTTCAGCCTCGCGCGCGGCACCAAGCCGCTCTTCGATAACACCACGTTCTCTCTCAATCCCGGCGAAAAAGCCGGTCTGGTGGGGGCGAACGGCGCGGGCAAGTCGACGCTGTTTGCCGTGCTGCTCGGCGAACTGCATGCTGACGGCGGCGATTTTTCGATCCCGCCCACGTGGCAGATCGCCCACGTCGCGCAGGAAACGCCCGCCGCGGACAAGAC
>DASPZL010000401.1:0-4833 GCA_035636295.1 Paraburkholderia sp. | reverse complement strand
ATGATCGCGTCGGTGTGCGCGCGGTTAAAAGCTGAAGCGTGAAAGGAGCGAGACCATGAAAAAATTCATCAACCACGTCGATGACTTTCTCACTGAGAGTCTCGCGGGATTTGCCGCTGCCCACAGCGACCTTGTCGTGCTCAACAACGAACCTGTGTTCGTGCGTCGCAAGGATCTGAAGCCGGGCAAGGTCGCGTTGATTTCGGGCGGCGGCTCGGGACACGAGCCGCTGCATTCGGGTTTTGTCGGCTACGGCATGCTCGACGCCGCGTGTCCGGGCCAGATCTTCACGTCGCCGACGCCGGACCAGATGATGGCCGCCGCGAGGGCCGTCGATACCGGCGCGGGCGTGCTGTTCGTCGTGAAGAACTATTCGGGCGATCTGATGAACTTCGAAATGGCATCGGAGATGTCAGAGGTGCCGAACGCGATGGTGTTGATCAACGACGATGTCGCCGTCGAAAACTCCAGTTATACGACCGGGCGGCGTGGCGTGGCCGGCGCCGTGATCGTCGAGAAGCTGGTGGGCAGCCTGGCCGAAAGCGGCGCGAACCTCGAGCAGTGCAAGGCGTTCGGCGACCGGATCAACAAGCGCACGGCGTCGATGGGCGTCGCGTTCACGAGCTGCACGGTGCCGGCCGCCGGCACGCTGACGTTCAAGATCGGTGACGACGAAATAGAAGTGGGCGTCGGCATTCACGGCGAGCCGGGGCGGCGGCGTGCGAAATTCGCGTCGGCCGATTCGATCGCGGGCGAGTTGCTGACGGCGATCGTCGAAGACCTGAAGCCTTCAGCGGACGCGGAATTGCTGGTGCTCGTCAACGGGCTGGGCGGCACGCCGCTTGGCGAACTCTATCTGCTGTTCAATTCGACGCGCGCGTGGCTTCAGCAGCGCGGCCTGAAGATCGGCCGCGTGCAGGTGGGTTCGCTGACGACTTCACTGGAGATGGCCGGCGCGTCGATCACGCTGTGCGTGCTCGACGATGAGATGAAACGCCATTGGGACAGCGCCGTGCATACACCAGGGTTGCGGTGGGGCAGGTGAATACGATGAACGCGGCGATAGCCACTCCGCGTCGATCTCGCCTGCGGGATGCGCTGCGTCGCGCCGTCTCGCGTCGCAGTGCAAGCTCACGCCCGCTTCAACAACGCCGTATCCACCGGCAAGACCCGGATCCGCGTGCCGCGGCGCCGATCGAATGAAGCATGAAGGTCCGTCGAGTGGTTTGCGTATTCGATGACCTCCGTGTCACGCTGCGAGCGCGCGTTGCGGCGGCGCCATGAATTCCGGTCCCACAGGATCCCTCACGAATTGAGCGACGATCGCATCGATCTGCGCAAACGCCTTCTCGTCGAGGCGCCAGCCGAACACATGATCGATGCCATCCAGTTGCGCCGGACGCCGCGCGCCCCACAGCGCGATCGTCGGCCCGCGGTCGAGCACCCAACGTACCGCCAACGCGAGCACCGACTTGTCGAAGTTATCGCGTGCGAACACGTTCAGCGCCTTCACGGCCGCAACATACTGCTCGCGACGCGGCTCGCGAAACTTCGGGTCGTGCTGGCGCAGATCGTCGCCCTCGAAACGCGTCTGTGCGCCGATGCGTCCCGCGAGCAAGCCGCGGCACAGCGCACCATAGGCAAGTGCAACGAGCCCATGCTGTTTTGCATACGGCAGCACATCGCCGTCGATATCGCGCTCGAACAGGTTGTACGGCGGTTGCGTGGTCGACAGCGGTGCCACGCGCCGGAACGCGTCCATTTGCGCGGGGGAAAAGTTGCTGACGCCCAGCGCCCGCACCTTGCCCTCCTTGCGCAGATCGTCCAGCACCGCGGCGGTTTCCTCGATCGGCACGAGCGGATCGGGCCAGTGCACCTGATACAAGTCGATGTAATCTGTCCGCAAGCGCCGAAGCGTATCCTCTATTTCCTGACGAATGCGCGCCGGCGACGAATTGCGAACCACCGCGCCGTCGTGCCATTCCAATGCGACCTTGGTCGCGATGACCGCCTTGTGCCGATATCCATCGGCCAGCGCTTTGCCGACGATCTCCTCCGAGGCGCCAAAACCGTACACTGGCGCTGTGTCGATCAGATTGACGCCGCTGTCGAGCGCCCGGCGGATCACCGCGATCGACTCTTTTTCGTCGGTGCCGCCCCACATCCAGCCGCCGATCGCCCAAGTGCCGAGGCCGATGCGTGAGACGGGAGTCGTTAAACCTTCAATTGCGATTGTTTCAATAGTCATGTGAAGTTCTCTAATTCGAAGCGCTGCGCAAGCTGCAGCGCGAAGCACCGCATCCGGGTCGAATGCGATCTGACAAACGGCGGCGTGCCCATCGGGCGGGCAGGTGAGTCGATTATTTCAGCGGCATCCGGCGATCACAAGAAGGCACCTCACGGTTTCATACTTTCCCCATGGAAACTAATTGCTACGACGGCGCTTACGCGCACGACAACCCGCAAAAAAAGACCGACGACCTGGCGCGGAACATCATCGAGCAGATCGCGGACAAGTGGACGATCCTCGTCATCGACGCGTTAGGCACGCACGGCGAGATGCGTTTTTCGCGGCTGCGCGAAGTGGTCGTGGGCGTGAGCCAGAAAATGCTTACCAAGACATTGCGGCAGCTCGAGCGCGACGGCCTCGTTACGCGCTACGTGCATCCCGTGATTCCGCCGCGGGTCGACTATCAACTGACGCCATTGGGGCGCAGCCTGCTCGACAAGATCTGCGGGATCTGGGATTGGGTTGAACTGCACATGAGCGAAATGGAACAGGCGCGACGCGAGTTCGACCACGGCGATAAGCGGATCGATCACTTGCACGAACGCGACGTGCCCATCGGCTAGCGTCGCGGGCATAGCGGCGAGATCGAAGCCGGGCACCATTGCGAGACGGCCAGCAAAGCGATGGGAAATTGCCCATAATTGCCCGCACTGTTCGAGCAACCGTTGGGACGTTTTGATGAAAAGAGCTTCTGGCACGCCGCAATCCCCGATCCCATTTCTGCTCGCTGCGTTGGTGTTCGCGATCAACATGATGGGTACGACCCTACCGACGGCAATCTATCGGTACTACCAACTGCAATACGGTTTCACCTCGAGCATCATCACGGTGATCTATGCCTCGTATGCGATCGGGGTGCTGGGTGCGCTGCTGATGGTGGGCAACTGGTCCGATCAGTTGGGCCGTCGTCGCATGCTGCTGGCAGGTCTGTGCGCATCGGCGGCGTCGGCGCTGACTTTTCTGTTCAGCGGCGGGCTGGCGCTTCTCATGCTGGGCCGTTTGCTCTCCGGCATTTCCGCCGGAATCTTCACAGGAACCGCCACGGTCGCCGTGATCGAGCTGGCGCCGCCGGCGTGGCGCGGCAAAGCCACGCTCGCGGCTACGGCTTCCAACATGCTGGGGCTCGGTTGCGGTCCGTTGCTAAGCGGCGTGCTGGTCGAACTGTTTCCCTGGCCGATGCGCTTGCCTTACGCTGCGCATCTCGCTCTGGTCGGCGTCGCTGCTCTCGCCATCCTCGGCGTGCCGGAGACCGCCGCTATTCCCGCGCGGGTGAAGCTCGGCATGCAGAGAATCTCGCTTCCGGTCGAGGTGCGCGGCGTGTTCATTCCCGCCGCGCTCGCGGGATTTGCCGGTTTCGTCGTGGTGGGTTTCTTTGCGGCGGTCGCCCCTCAACTGATTCGGGTCGTGCTGGGTTTCCACAGCGGCATCGTGACCGGCTCGATCGTGTTCCTCCTGTTTGCCTGCTCCGCCCTCGGGCAGATCGTGCAGACGATCATTGCTGCCCGGTGGCGGCAAGCCGCCGGCTGCCTTGGGCTCATCGCCGGATTGGCGTGCGTCGGCCTCTGCGTGCCGGAGCGCTCGCTCGGCGCGCTGTTGCTGGGCACCGCCCTGGCAGGAATCGGCCAGGGCATCAGCTTTCGCGCGGGGTTAGGCGAGATCGCGTCCGCGGCGCCTGTGCACCGGCGCGCGGAAGTCACGTCGAGCTTTTTCGTCGTGCTCTATGTGGCGATTTCGCTCCCGGTAATCGGCCTCGGCATCGCCGTGCAGCTCGCCGACATTCAACGCGCGACGCTGCTCTTCGTTGGCTTGACGATAGTCCTTGTGCTCATCGCGTTGCTCCTGCTGATGCGCGGGCAAGCGAACCGGGGGCGCATGACGCAATGAGCCGGCTATCAGTCTCGAGTTCGCGGCGGTCCGAAGTGTCTTCTGAACTCAGGCGGCAGCCCGCCAAACGAAAAACGCCCCGCAGGGCGTTTTCCAGTACCTCATGCCAGCGAGGACTTGCTGCTGTCTTCGCCGGCAAGACTCGCTTAGAACTTGTGACGGATACCGACGCGGAACGCCAACTGGTTGTCCGCACCCGTGCCCGACGTGTTGAAGTAGCTCGTGCTCGAACCGATCTGCGCTTGCAGGTCCTGCGTGCCGTTGCGGCCGGCGGCGATCTGGTAGATGCCCAGTGCGTACACGTCCGTGCGCTTGCTCAGCGCGTAGTCGACGCTCAGGTCCGCCTGGTTCCAGTGGCCGCGATTCGCATTGCTCAGGTGCATGTACGTGTAGCCCGCACCTGCTGTCAGCGCCGGCGTGAACGCGTACTTCGCGCCTGCTTCATACGCGGCGAACGTCGTCGAACCACCCGTGATCGGCTCGAAGCGCGTGTTCGTGTACAACGCCCACAGCGTCGCCGCGCCGATCGAGTAACGGCCGCCCACGCCAAACGTGCGCAGATCGCGGATGTTGCCCGTCGCCACGTTGGCGATGGTCGTCGAGAATGCCGGGGCCGACTGGCTCGGGTAACGGATGTCCGTGTACGCTGCGCCAACGCC
>DASPZL010000400.1:0-7149 GCA_035636295.1 Paraburkholderia sp. | reverse complement strand
AAAAACCCTTCGGCGCCTCAAGCTGCCGACACGATCCTTACCGCGTTGCGCGATATTCCTGTCTCTGCTCTCAGCGACAACATGCATCGCAACATCGGCAGTGTGGGACTTCACCCCTATCAACGGCCCGGCAAGAAGACGATGGCCGGCACCGCGGTGACGGTGCGCTCGCGGGGCGGCGATAACCTGACTTATCTGCGCGCCCTGGAGTTTTGTCGTCCGGGGGACGTACTGGTCGTGGACGCGGGTGGCGATCTCAACAACGCCGTGGTCGGAGGGATTCTGTCTTTTTATGCCGCCAATATCGGCGTTGTCGGTTTGGTCGTGGATGGCGCGATCCGCGACGTCGCGGAAATCCGCGATCGGGATTTTCCGGTTTACGCGCGCGGGGTCACGCACCGGGGGCCGTATAAGGACGGTCCGGGCGAAATCAATGTGCCGGTGTCGGTCGGCGGAATGGTGGTCAATCCGGGGGACATCGTTGTCGGCGATCAGGACGGCTTGCTGGCCATTCCGCAGGACGATGCCGGGCATGTCATTGAAAAAGCGCTAGCCGTTCTGGAAGCGGAGGCGGAGACCATGCGGGCGATGAAGGAGGGCCGTTGGAACCGCGCGTTTATCGACGCGCTCGAAGCGCGATGCAACAACTGAGCAACACGTAGAGAGAAGGAGAAGAACCGACGTCTGCATCGCGACGTCGGTTTTTTATGGCCCATGGCCGTCATGGCGGTGAGCTTGACCGGCGCTCGTCTGTACGTCCGGTGAAGCACGGCGACGAACGCAGATGGCCGCGTCATCGCCGCCTTATGTACGCGATCAATCGAAGCTAACCAGCACCTTCATCGATTTTGAACGGTCGCCGGCAGTCTGGAACGCCTTGACCGAATCCTGATACGGGAAAATGCCGGAAATCAAGGGCTTCACGTCGATCAATCCCTTGTTCAGCAGTTCGACGGCCACCGCGAACTCTTCGTGAAAGCGGAACGCCCCGCGCAGGTCGAATTCCTTGGCGACAATCACGTTGATCGGCAACGCGATGTCGCCGCCGAGGCCGACCTGGACGATCACGCCGCGTGGTTTGAGCACGTCGAATGCACCGCGCAATGCCGCTGCGTTGCCGCTCGCCTCGAACAGAACGTCGAAAGTGCCCTTGTCGGCGGCGAACGGCTGGAGCGCGTCCGGCGTCTCCGCGATATTGAGTGCGATGTCGGCGCCGACCTTTTTCGCGCTGTCGAGCGGCAGCGTGTTCACATCGGTTGCCACGATCATCGCGGCACCGGCTCTGCGTGCAGCCGCTACGATCAACGCGCCGATCGGTCCGCATCCTGTGACGAGCACACGCTTGCCGAGCAACGGGCCCGCGCGTCGAACGGCGTGCAGTGCGACTGAGAGCGGTTCGGCCATCGCGGCTTCCGCATCGCTCAACGAGTCCGCCACGACGTGCGCCTGTGAACAGTCGATCACGATCTCCTGCTGGAACGCGCCTTGCACGTGCGGCGTGCGCATGGCGCTGCCGTAGTAGCGCATATCCAGACAATGGTTCTGCAGCCCTTGCTGACAGTATTGGCACAGACCACAAGGCCGGCTCGGGCTGATGGAGATCCGGGTGCCGGCCGGCATATCCGTCACGCCAGGCCCCACGCGCGAGACCGCGCCCGAGACTTCATGGCCGAGCACCATGGGTTCCTTGATGCGAACCGTGCCGAAGCCGCCATGATTGAAGTAGTGAAGATCGGAGCCGCAGATACCGCCGGCCCGAACCCGTACGAGCAACTGGTTGGCTTCCGGTTCCGGCGTCGGAACCTCCTCGATGCGCAGATCGAGTGGTGCGTGAATGACAAGTGCATGCATGGTAGGTGCCTATAACGGTGAATACGGGATCAGCACGCTATACGGTAGCGTTTAATGCCCCGCTCGACAAAGAACGATGTTGTCTGGGTCGATAGTCGCCGCTTATGGATGCTCACTCGAGCGCTTTGGTCATGTTTTCGATGACCTTCTTGGCGTCCGAGAACACCATCATTGTCTTGTCCATATAGAACAGATCATTGTCGAGACCGGCGTATCCGGACGCCATCGACCGCTTGTTGACGATCACGGTGCGCGCCTTATAGGCTTCCAGAATCGGCATGCCGGCGATCGGCGACGCCGGGTCTGTCTTTGCGGCGGGATTGACGACGTCGTTGGCGCCCAGCACGAGCACCACATCGGTCTGGCCGAACTCCGCGTTGATGTCGTCCATTTCGAATACCTGATCGTACGGCACTTCCGCTTCCGCGAGCAGCACGTTCATATGGCCCGGCATCCGGCCGGCCACCGGATGGATCGCATAACGGACGTCGATGCCCTTGCCGGTGAGCTTGTCGGTCAACTCCTTCAACGCATGCTGTGCTCGCGCGACCGCCAATCCGTAGCCTGGAACGATCACGACGGATTCCGCATTGCCGAGCAGAAAGGCGGCGTCGTCGGCGGAACCTGATTTGACCGGCCGTTGTTCCCGTTTGGCGCCGCCCTCAGCCGCCGTTTCAGCACCAAAACCGCCGAGCAGCACGCTAAAAAACGACCGGTTCATCGCCCGACACATGATGTACGACAGAATTGCGCCCGACGAGCCGACCAACGATCCGGCAATGATCAGCATGGGGTTGTTCAGCGAGAAACCGATGCCCGCGGCAGCCCAGCCCGAGTACGAGTTGAGCATCGAGACGACGACCGGCATGTCGGCGCCGCCAATCGGAATGATGATCAGCACGCCGAGCGCGAACGCAATCGCCGTCATGACGATGAAGGGCAACCACGACTGGGTCAGAAAGAACGCAATCCCGAAGCCGACCATCGCGATGGCGAGTGCAAGATTGAGGGCGTGCTGCCCGGGATACACGACCGGTGCCCCTTGAAACAGGCGGAAGCGGTATTTGCCGGACAGTTTGCCGAACGCGATCACGGACCCGGAGAACGTGATCGCGCCGATGAAGGTGCCGATGAACAACTCGACGCGATTGCCGTAAGGAAGCTCGCCGCTGGTTGCGGCCAGTCCGAAAGCGGACGGTTCGGAGACCACCGCATAGGCAATGCAGACGGCGGCCAGCCCGATCAACGAGTGCATGGCTGCAATCAGCTCGGGCATTTTGGTCATTTCGACGCGCGCGGCAACAATAGTGCCGACCGCGCCGCCGACGATCATCGCGACCACGAGCACCGTTAGTCCGAGCATCAGGTCCGAGCCGAGCGAGGACGCCTGTTTCGCGATCAGCGCGAGCGTCGTCAGAATGGCGAGTGCCATGCCGACCATGCCGAAGGCATTGCCCAGCCGGGCGTTTTTCGGATTCGACAGCCCTTTGAGCGCCTGAATGAAGCATACGGAGGCGACAAGGTACAACAAGGTGACGACATTCATGCTCATCGCGAGACTCCGTTGACTGCGTTTGCGGCAGTTTTTTTAGCGTCCTTTTTCCTGAACATTTCAAGCATGCGGCGCGTCACGAGGAAGCCGCCGAATACATTGACGGCCGCGAGCGCGACGGCGAACGCGCCGAATGCCTTGCCGGTGCCGCCCACGGTCAGTCCTGCCGCCAGCATGGCGCCGACAATGACAATGGCGGATATCGCGTTGGTGACGGCCATGAGCGGTGTATGCAGGGCAGGGGTAACGTTCCAGACAACGTGGTAGCCGACATAGATCGCCAGAACGAAAATGATGAGATTGGTGGTGGTATGCGTGATGAGTTCCATGGCGGTCTCCTTATGCCGTTTTCAGTATCGAGACGTCGTGACCGAGCAAGGTGGCCGCAACGATATCGTCGCTGGTATCGATCTTCAGATTGCCGTCTGTATCGATGATCAGTTTCAGAAAGTCGAACACGTTGCGCGCGTAGAGCGAAGAGGCATCCGTTGCGACCATGGCCGGCAGATTCGTATAGCCGGCGATGTGGACGCCGTGGCGCAGCACCACCGCATCCGCTTCGGTCAAGGGGCAGTTGCCGCCGCGCCTGCCGCCCACGCTTGCACCTTTGCCCGCAGCCAGGTCGATGATTACCGAGCCCGGTTTCATCTCAGGTACCGTCTCTTCGTTGAGCAGCGTGGGCGCTGTACGTCCTGGAATCAGAGCGGTCGTAATCACGATATCCGCCAGTTTGGCCCGCTCATGGACTAAAGCGCCCTGGCGTGCGATCCAGGATGCCGGCATCGGGCGCGCATAGCCGCCCACACCTTGGGCGGCTTCACGCTCTTCGTCGGTTTCGCACGGGACGTCGAGAAACTTCGCGCCCAGCGATTCGATCTGCTCCTTGACGGCGGGACGCACGTCCGACGCTTCGATCACCGCGCCCAGTCGCTTTGCCGTGGCAATCGCCTGCAGGCCCGCGACGCCGGCGCCGAGGATGAGTACACGTGCCGCCTTGACGGTGCCCGCAGCGGTCATCATCATGGGCAGGAACCGTTGGTACAAACTCGCCGCCAGCAGCACGGCCTTGTAGCCGGCGATATTGGCTTGCGACGACAGCACATCCATGCTTTGCGCGCGAGTCGTACGCGGAATCGATTCGAGTGCGAACGCGGATATGCCGGCGGCGCGAATACGGGCGACCTGATCCACGTCGAACGGGTTAAGCATGCCGACGAGAATCGCGCCACGCTTCATGTGCTGAAGTTCGGTTTCCGTGGGTGCCTGTACCTTGAGTACGAGATCGGCGGCGAATGCTTCGGCTGGGCCGACGAGCGTTGCGCCGGCCTGTGCGTAGGCGCTGTCGGGGAAATGGGCACGCTCGCCCGCCGTGCTTTGCACCAGAACGGTATGCCCCTGCGCGGTGAGTTTTTTGACTGTTTCCGGCGTGCCGGCGACACGCGTCTCGCCGGCGCGGCTTTCGGCAGGGATGCCGAGTCTCATGAGTGTTCCTCCTGGGATGGATGGGTGGACGGAATGGGCGGATCGAGGGCCGCCTTCTGATCGTGGCGCTGCGCATTGACGATCGGGGCAAGATTGCGCGTCCCGATGCTGTTGGGCGTTCGGAAAGGTCTGCCGGTGTCGGGAGACACCGAACAGACGTTCAATGCCGCAAATCCTAGAACTTGTGGCGCAGACCGATTGTTGCTTCGAACAACGAGTTGAAGCCATAAAACGGCTGGTTCGAGCCGGAGGCGGCGGCGAGGGTCGTCCACGCGCCGGTGAGGTGGTTGTAGTCCACGCCGACATAGACGTCGGTGCGCTTGCTGAGGAAATAGTCGAACGTCGGACCGCTGGTGATACGGGTGCCGCTCTTGCCCGCGTGATGGACGAAGTCGATGTAGAACGGCAGATCGAGCACGAGTGCCGGCGTGATGTAGTACTGGAGCGCGGTGGAGAAGGAGTCGTTGCGGTAATCGGCCGGATAGACGTGGCTGTAGATATACGAGCCGAACACCTTCGCCGCGCCGAATTTATAGGTTGCGCCCGCGGTGAAGATCTTTTGCGAGCTGTCCGGGATCGTCACGCCGAAGTAGGTGCTGCCGTAGGTGCTGGTTGCAGGCGTCAGACCGCCGATGTCGTTCACGATCTGATAGGCCGCGCCGACGCTCAAGGGGCCGTGGTCATAGGAGAGGCTGACGGCCGGCGACGAGTTCTGGTGAATACTGCCCGCCACCCCGCCAAACGTATACGCGCCCTTGAGGGTGAAGCCGGCGAGCGTCGGCGAGGTATAGCGCACGGAATTGTCCAGACGGCCGCCGCCGGTTAGTCCGGCGCCCTGAAAGCCGACTGTGCCGGTGTAATTGGCGAACGCATAGATATCGTGCGTCCAGCCCATTTCATGCACCAGCGTGTATTGACGCCCCATCGTCAGCGTGCCGTAGCTGGTACTGCTCAGCCCTACCATCGCGGTGCGGCCGAACAGGCGGGCAGCGCCGGACGGCGTGGACTGCTGTGTCACACCGGTGTTCGGCGTAAAGCCGCCTTCGAGTTGAAAAATGGCGGATAACCCGCCGCCGAGATTCTCGCTTCCCTGCAGACCCCAGCGGCTGCCTTGAATCTCACCGCCGCTGCCCATCGTGAAAAGCTTCCCGCCGGACTTGTTCTGGTGGGTGTCGTAACGCACCGCTTCGTCGATGATGCCGTATAGGGTGACGCTCGACTGCGCGTGCGCGATCCCGGAGAGTGCCAGACCAAATCCAGTTAGTATGCCTAATGTATGCTGCTTCACGAGTAGATCCCCTTGCAGATTGACGGAAAATGAAAAACTCCAAACCGACTGCCGCGTCCTTTCGGCGCGGCATGTCTTTTTTACAAAGCGACGGCGCTACGTATTCACGCCGTCGCCGTACTCTCAGTTCAGTGCGGCGACCGCGGCTGCGATCTTTCGGCAGCCCTCATCGATGATCTCGATGCTCGTGGCGATCGACATGCGGAAGAAAGGCGAGACGCCATAGGCCGATCCGGCAACCAGTGCGACGCCGGCGTGCTCCAGCAGATAGAGAACGACGTCGACGTCGCCCTCGAGGCGCTTGCCTTGCGGCGTGGTGCGGCCGATCATGCCGCCGCAATTGACATACAGATAGAAGGCGCCACCCGGCGTTTTGCAACTGATGCCGGGAATCGCGTTAAGGGCTTCGAGCGCGTGGTCGCGGCGCGCCTTGTAGGTCCGCACCGATTGCTGCACGAATGTCTGGTCGCCGTTCAGCGCCGCGAGCGCCGCGGCCTGGCTGATCGAGCTGGCGTTGCTGGTGGATTGGGACTGAAGCGTGTCCATGGCCGCGATCAGGTCGGCGGGGCCGGCGGCGTAGCCGATGCGCCATCCGGTCATCGCGTAGGTCTTGGAAACGCCGTTGACGACCAGGGTGCGTGAACTGAGTTCGGGTTCGATCGACAAGAGGTGCTGTGATGCAACGCCCTCGAAGCGGATGTGTTCGTAGATGTCGTCCATCATCACCAGCACTTGCGGGTGACGCAGCAGCACGTCCGCCAGGGCGCGCAGTTCGCCGGCGCTATAAGTCGCGCCCGTGGGATTGGTCGGCGAATTGATGATCAGCCAGCGCGTGCGTGGCGTGATCGCCGCTTCGAGGGTGGCGGGCGTCAGCTTGAAGCCGTCCTCCTCGGTGCAGGCCACGATGACCGGCACACCGTCGCAGGCGAGTGCCATGTCCGGGTAGGACACCCAGTAAGGGGCGGGAATCAATACT
>DASPZL010000399.1:0-5530 GCA_035636295.1 Paraburkholderia sp. | reverse complement strand
CCGCGGCCCGGCAAGGTCACATCGATCGATTCCGACGCGAGCCGCTGATTCAGCAACACATCCGCCAGCGCCTGACGGCGCGCGTTCAGTGCCGCTTCCACCTGCTGTTTGACCGCATTGATGCGTGCGCCTTCAGTCTTGCGGGCGTCCGGATCGAGTTTGCCCAGGCCTTTCAGCAGATCCGTGAGCACCCCGGATTTACCGAGAAAGCGGGCCTTTTCGTTTTCGAGCGTGGCCGCGTCGGCGGCGTGTTCGAAGGCATTTCGCGCGTCGGCGACAATCTGGTCCAGATCCATTGATCCCATCATTTCAGCGTCAAAGTTCTTCTGATCGTTTCCGGGCCGATGTGTGCGCGACGCTTGCAGCGTGGCGCGTCAGCCCAGCTTCACCGGCTTCACCAACAAAAACGGGGCTCGACATGAGCCCCGTTTTCTGTCGTTGCGCTGTCCGGTCAAGGACAACGCGACAACGAACCACGCAGTACCAATCTTGCTAACAAGCTCGATCAGGCTGCAACGGCGGCTTTTACCTGCTTGACGATCGCAGCAAAAGCAGCCTTGTCGAACACAGCCATGTCGGCCAGCACCTTGCGGTCGAGTTCGATCGACGCCTTCTTCAGGCCGTTGATGAACACGCTGTACGTCATGTCGTGCTGACGCACCGCCGCGTTGATACGCGTGATCCACAAAGCACGGAACACACGCTTCTTGTTGCGGCGATCGCGATAGGCATATTGCCCGGCGCGCATGACCGCTTGCTTGGCGATGCGATAGACGTTATTGCGACGGCCGCGGTAACCCTTGGCAAGCTTGATGATCTTCTTGTGACGGGCCCGTGCGGTAACCCCACGTTTGACTCTAGGCATAGTGCGCTCCTGTGAGTGTCAGTTAAGGGTTAAGCGAACGGCAGCATTGCGCCCACAGAGTTCAAGTCAGAAGCATGAACAGCTGTGGAACCGCGCAGATGGCGTTTGACCTTGGTGGTCTTCTTCGTCAGGATGTGGCGCTTGAAGGCTTGACCGCGCTTGACGGTACCGCCCGGACGCACCACGAAGCGCTTTGCAGCACTCTTCTTGGTCTTCATCTTCGGCATGACAACTCCATTATTAGATGGATATGGGTGTGCGGTCGGCCAGATGGCCATAACCCGCCCTTCGAAACCCATTCCACTTGGTATGCAGACCGCCGATACCGCCGGCAGCCGCTTTTCAGGAAGCGGCGCGCATTTGCATAAGCGCCGTTCCGAAACTGTTGACGCCGCGCCGGACACCCGGCACAGGCTCCAATTCAATCTTTGACAACCGGAGCGCGCACCACATGGCGCGCCGCCGCTCCAGCCGCTTACTTCTTTTTCTTCGGAGCGAGCACCATGATCATCTGGCGCCCCTCCATTTTCGGCATTTGCTCGACCTGACCAACTTCGTCCAAGTCCGTGCGCAGGCGCTCGAGCATGCGCATACCGATTTCCTGGTGAGCCATTTCGCGGCCACGGAAACGCAACGTGATTTTCGTCTTGTCGCCGTCTTCGAGGAAGCGGATAAGGTTGCGCAGCTTGACGTTGTAATCGCCGTCGTCGGTACCCGGGCGGAATTTGACTTCCTTGACCTGAACGACCTTCTGCTTGAGCTTGGCCTCGTGTTGCTTCTTCGCTTCCGAGTACTTGAACTTGCCGTAGTCCATCAAGCGGCAAACCGGCGGAACCGCTTGCGGCGCGATTTCGACCAGATCCACGTCTTGCTGTTCCGACATGCGGAACGCATCAGCGAGTTTCACGATGCCGAGCGGTTCGTTCTCGACTCCGACCAGACGCACCTCGGGTGCCGTAATTTCACCGTTGATGCGGTGCGCAGACTTATCAGTAGCGATGTTACGTTTCCTCTAAAAATTAAAAAAACGAGCCGGGCTGCCAAGTGGCTCAGTTGAACGACTGCACGTCCTGACGCAGACGCTCAATGAAGGTATCGAGAGGCATCACGCCCAGATCGACACCACCACGGGCACGCACGGCTACCGTTTGGGCTTCACGCTCTTTGTCGCCGACCACAAGCAGGTACGGCACCTTTTCCAGCGTGTGCTCGCGTATTTTATAGCTAATCTTCTCGTTGCGCAAATCGGCCTCTACTCTAACCCCTTGTTTTTGCAACGATTGGGCTAGCGACTGTGCATATTCGACCTGACTTTCCGCGATATTCATCACGACGACCTGCATTGGCGCAAGCCATGACGGCATTGCACCAGCGTGGTGCTCGATCAGAATGCCGAGAAAACGCTCCATTGATCCGACGATTGCCCGGTGCAGCATGATGGGGCGGCGGCGGCTATTGTCCTCAGCGACGTATTCCGCGTCCAGACGCTCCGGCAACACCATATCGAGTTGCAACGTGCCGCATTGCCACGATCGGCCGAGCGCGTCCTTGATGTGATATTCGACCTTCGGGCCGTAGAACGCGCCCTCGCCAGCCAACTCTTCCCACGTCACGCCGCACGCCGTCAACGCCTCGCGCAGGCCCTGCTCCGCGCGGTCCCACGTCTCGTCCGTACCGGCACGGGCATCCGGGCGCAGCGACAGCTTGATCTCGACATTGTCGAAACCGAAGTCTTTGTAGACGCTCATCGCGAGCGTATTGAACGCGATCGACTCGCTGATGAACTGGTCTTCGGTGCAGAAAATGTGGGCGTCGTCCTGCACAAAACCACGCACGCGCATCAGCCCATGCAGCGCGCCCGACGACTCATTGCGGTGGCACGAGCCGAATTCCGCGTAACGCAGCGGCAGGTCGCGATACGAGCGCAAACCGTGATTGAACACCTGCACGTGACCCGGGCAGTTCATCGGCTTGATCGCGTAGTCGCGCTTTTCCGATTCCGTCGTGAACATATTTTCACGATAGTTCTGCCAATGGCCCGACGCTTCCCAAAGCGAACGGTCCATGATCATCGGCGTCTTGATTTCGAGGTAGCCCGCGTCGTTCACGCGGCGGCGCATGTACTGCTCGACCTGCTGCCACAACGTCCAGCCACGCGGATGCCAGAACACCATGCCCGGCGACTCGTCCTGCATGTGAAACAGGTCGAGCTGCTTGCCGAGTTTGCGGTGATCGCGCTTCTCCGCTTCTTCGAGCATGTGCAGATACGCGTCCTGGTCTTCCTTCTTCGTCCAGGCCGTACCGTAGATGCGCTGCAACTGTTCGTTCTTCGAATCGCCGCGCCAATAGGCGCCGGCCACCTTCATCAGCTTGAATACTTTCAGCTTGCCGGTGGACGGCACGTGCGGGCCGCGGCACAGATCGGTGAAGCCGCCATGCGAGTACAGCTTGATTTCATCGCCGGCAGGAATCGATTCGATGATCTCGGCCTTGTACTTTTCGCCGATGCTCCTGAAGTAGTCCACGGCTTCGCCGCGCGACACCACCCGGCGCGAGACCGGCTCGTCTTTCTTCGCGAGTTCCTGCATGCGCTTTTCGATCTTCTCGAGATCTTCCGGCGTGAAGGGACGGCTGTACGCGAAGTCGTAATAGAAGCCGTTGTCGATCACCGGGCCGATCGTGACTTGCGCTTCGGGATAGAGATCCTTCACCGCATACGCGAGCAAGTGCGCCGTGGAGTGACGAATGATGTCGAGACCGTCTGCGTCTTTTTCCGTGACGATGGCAAGCGCCACGTCGTGATCGATCAGCGTGGACGTATCGACGAGTTCTCCGTCGATCTTGCCGCCGAGCGCGGCCTTCGCGAGGCCGGGGCCGATCGAGGCCGCCACTTCGGCGACGGTCACCGGATGCTCGTACTGTCGAACAGAACCGTCAGGCAGACGTATCGAAACCATTTTGTTCTCCGTTGCCGACGGTGGCGGCACATACAACCAGGTCAAAAAGCCAAAAAAAATGCGGCCCCGCTTTCGAGGGGCCGCATTCACATTTCCTGCAAACTACATTGGCGAAAGTGGTCCTCGACTAGCGTCGCTCCGAAGTGGTTTCGGTCAACGTTCGCGGTGTCATAACCGTATTCGCCTTTTGCGCCAAGGCGCTTGCTGCAGTTTGCGAAACCCCGGCATAAGCCGGAATTTCTCTTTCGTTGGTAGGCTCGATTGGACTCGAACCAACGACCCCCACCATGTCAAGGTGGTGCTCTAACCAGCTGAGCTACGAGCCTGAAGAAACGAGATTATATGGAGCCCTACACTGCTTGGCAAGTACTTTTATGCACCGACTTTAAATTTCTACTCAGCCGCTCGAACAGCCATCGAACGGATGCCCGGCGACGTGCGCCGCGGTGTCCGCCCATCAGCTTTTGCGTGAAGCGCGCACCACGCCCGTCACCTCGCCGAGCAACGTGCACGCGCGCTGAATCTGCGCGGCGCTCGACACCTCGACGGTGAATTGCATGAACGCGGCGTTCCTGCGGGTTTGCGTTTTCACGCCGATCACGTTCATCTTCTCGCGCGCGAACACTTCGGAGATATCGCGCAACAGGCCTTGCCGATCCGTCGCCTCGATCGAGAGATCGACGGGATAAACGGACTGGCCGCGCCCGCTCATCACGTCCGCCGACCACGCCGTTTGCAACACACGCTCCGGCGCGCGCTCGGCCATGCGCAGGAAGGTCGGACAATCGCTGCGGTGTATCGACATGCCCTTGCCGCGCGTCACAAAACCGCTGATATCGTCGGGCGGCGCGGGCCGGCAGCAACGTGCGAGCTGCGTGAGCAACGCATCCACACCGACCACCAGCACGCCCGTGGATGCTCCGCGCGCAACGCTCGCACCGCTACTGCGCTTTTCGAACTGCTCGGGCGCCTCGACAACAGGCTCGGGCGGCGGCGCATCGTGCAGCGCCTGCTCGATGAGCCGCAAACTGAACTCTTCCTTGCCGACCACCGAGAACAGATCGTCCGTCGTCTTGAAGCCCAGCTTGGCGGCAAGCTGATCGAGATTGACCGACGTCTTGCCCTCGCGCTGCAAGGTCTTTTCGACCATGGCCCGGCCACTCGCGATGTGCTCCTGCACCTCCACCGCGTTGAACCACGCGCGCACCTTCTGCCGCGCGCGCGGACTTTGCAGATAGCCGAGCTGCGGGTTGAGCCAGTCGCGCGATGGACCGCCCTCCTTCACCGCGACGATCTCCACCGTCTGACCGTTCTGCAACGGCGTGTTGAGCGGTACCATCGCGCCGTCTACGCGCGCGCCGCGGCAGCGATGCCCCAGCTCGCTATGCAGGTGATACGCGAAATCGACAGGCGTCGCGCCATGCGGCAACGGAATCACGCGCGCTTGCGGCGTGAGCACGTAGATGTGGTCGTCGTCGAGCGTGGCCTGGCGCAACTGCTCCCACGGCTGCGCGGCGCGCTTCTCGCCATGCTCGCCCTCGGAAACATCGTCTTTCCACGCGAGCAGTTGACGCAGCCACGCGATCTTCTCGTCGTACTTCTCATTGGCGGCAAACTGGCCGCCGTAACCACGCGTGCCCGCTTCCTTATAGCGCCAGTGCGCCGCCACGCCGTACTCAGCGAACTGATGCATTTCCTGCGTGCGGAT
>DASPZL010000398.1:0-4855 GCA_035636295.1 Paraburkholderia sp. | reverse complement strand
GTCGATCAGAGCGGTCAGCTCGGCGGCGCCGAATTCGCGCTGCTGCAACTCGCGGGACATTGCGCCGAGCGCAGCGAGGTCGTGCTGCTTGCCGACGGGCCGTTCCGCGCGCGCCTCGAAGCGCTCGGCGCACGCGTGCAGGTCATCAACGACGCGCGCGTATCGGGCGTCGTGCGGCAAGCTTCCGCTTTGAACTGCCTGCGCGCCGTGCCCGGCATCGTGCGTCAGGTGCGCGCGATCGCGGCGCGCGCCCGGGATTTCGACGTGGTGTTTCTCAACACACAAAAGGCGCTGGTGCTCGGCGCGCTAGGCAAACCGCTGCATCGCAAGCCGGTGATCTGGTATCAGCACGACATCCTCACGCGTGAGCATTTCGGGCGCGTGCAGTTGAGCGTAGTCAAATGGATAGTGCGTTTCGCGGTCGATCACGTGGTGGCGAATTCGCAGGCGTCGGCGCGATCGCTCGCGGCACTGACGGGGCTCGCGGCCGACTCGGCGCCGGTCGTCTACAACGGTATCGACGCGCACGCGTTCAGCCGCGTCGACGGCACCGACATCGCCGCGTTGCGCCGGCGCCTGGGCTTGCCCGAGCATGCGTGGCTCGCCGGTTTGTTCGGACGCCTCGCGCCATGGAAAGGTCAGCACATTGCGCTCGACGCGCTGGCGCGGCTGCCGGACGTGCATCTGGTGCTGGTCGGCGCGCCGCTCTTCGGCGAGGACACGTACGCGCGGCGTCTGCACGCACAAGCCGCGGCGCTGGGCGTTGCGGACCGTGTGCACTTCGCGGGCTTTCAGGACGACGTGCCCGCGTGGATGAAAGCGATGGATGTGATCCTGCACACGTCGACCGAGCCGGAGCCGTTCGGGCGGGTGATCGTCGAAGGGATGGCGGCGGCGCGTCCGGTGATCGCCTCCGCCGCGGGAGGCGTGACCGAGATCGTGCGGCATCGGCGCAATGGCTGGCTGGTGAAACCGGGAGACGCGGACGCGCTGGCTGACGCGATCAGCGCGTTGCGCGCGGACCCGGCGCTCGCGCGGCGCCTCGCGGACCAGGCGCTTGTCGACGCGCAAACGGAATTTTCGGTGGATCAGTATTTGCAGCGGATGACGCAGGCGATTGGACTAGCCGCGCGCTAGTACGAGTCGTTGCAGCTTGGCGCGAGCGAGCCTGCCGAAGCAGCTTGTTGAAGCGAGCCTGTATCGAAGCAGGCCCGCACGCGGCGGCAACAGGAGAGCGCGTCGCTCAGCTCCTGCTGTACTCGATGGTCTCGACGCCGGTATCCGTGCCGAGCAGGCACAGATTCGCGCCACGGCCCGCGAAGAGTCCCACCGTCACCACGCCAGGCCATGCATTGACGTGCATTTCCAGCGTGCGCGGATCGCTGATGCGCAGGCCTTTCACGTCGATGATCTCGTTGCCGTTGTCGGTAATGAACGGCACGCCTTCTTTCGTGACGCGCACCACCGGCACGCCGCCGAGCGCCGTGACGCGGCGGCCGATCGACGTACGCGCCATCGGCACCACTTCGATCGGCAGCGGGAAATTGCCTAGCGTCTCGACGAGCTTGCTTGCGTCCGCAATGCAGACGAACACGTCCGACACCGACGCGACGATTTTCTCGCGCGTCAGCGCGCCGCCGCCGCCCTTGATCATCGCGCCGCTGTGGTCGATTTCATCAGCGCCGTCCACGTACACGGGCAGCGAGTCGATCTCGTTCAGGTCGAGCACCTTGATGCCGTGCGATTGCAAACGCGCGGTGGTGGCGAGCGAACTCGACACCGCGCCGCGATAGCGCGCCTTGTCGGCGGCCAGCGCGTCGATGAAACAGTTCGCGGTGGAGCCGGTGCCGACGCCGATCACGGAGCCTTCCGGCACGTTGGCGTTCACGTAGTCGGCGGCGGCCTGGCCGACCAGTTGCTTGAGTTCGTCTTGAGTCATGGGGAATGCTGGCGAGCGAGTAAAAACGGTTAGTTTACCGGAGTGGCACGCGAGCGCCGGCTGGGATCACTTCTTCACCGACCGCTGCCGCACCGCTTCGAACAGGCAAACGCCGCTCGCCACGGAGACGTTCAGGCTCTCGATCGTGCCCGCCATCGGAATCTGCATGACCACATCGCAGGTATCGCGCGTGAGGCGGCGCATGCCCTCGCCCTCGGCCCCCATCACCAGCGCCACAGGACCGTCGAGTTCCGTGTCGTAGAGGCTCCTGGTAGCCTCGCCGGCCGTGCCGACTACCCACACGCCCGCGTCCTTCAATTCGCGCAGCGCGCGCGCCAGATTCGTGACGGTGATGTACGGCACGGTATCGGCCGCGCCGCTTGCCACTTTTGCAGCCGTTGCATTCAAACCCACCGCGCGGTCGCGTGGCGCGATTACCGCGTGCGCGCCAGCTGCATCGGCGACACGCAGGCATGCGCCGAGATTGTGCGGATCGGTCACGCCGTCCAGCACCAGAAGCAACGGCGAACCGCTGATGCCGTCGAGCAGTTCGGCGAGGTTCTGCGCGAGCGGCATGTCGCCCGCGCGCGCGACCACGCCCTGGTGGCGCTCGGTATGCGCGAGACCCCACAGACGCGTTTCGTCGGCGGCGATCAGACGCACTCCGGCTTCTTTCGCCGTGTGCAGGAATTCGGTCATGCGACGGTCTTTGCGCGTCGCGTCGTAATAGACATCCTCGACTGTCGACGCATCGTGCCGGATACGCGCGGTCACTGCGTGGAAACCGTATAGAACCTTGAGACGTGCCATGACTGATACAACCTTTGATTGAGCGCGCCTTCAACGCGCGCTACTGTGATGAATACGAGCTGTGTACTGCGCTTGCGTACCCGATTACGATGAAATGCAGACCGCGCGCAACCGGTACGTCAGGACGTACCCGATGCGCGCGGTTTCAGCCGTGATGCGGCTTCAGCGCTTCTTGCGCGCCTGCGGTTTCGATGCCGGCTTGGCCGTGGCGCCGTGCTTCTTCGCCGCGCCGCGCGCGGCGCGTGCTTCCTGCACCGCCGCCGTTTGCGCGGGCGCCGCCTTCTTGCGCCGCGCGCCCGGCGCCGGCGCGGCACCTTCGACCGGCGGCAGCGCGCGCACGCGTGCGCCGCCGTTTTCACCCGACGACTTGTCGGCGAGCACCGCGCGACTCACGGGCGGCTTGATCGGCGTATCGCGCACGAGGCGGAAGTCGATCTTGCGCGCATCGAGATCGACGCGGCTCACCTGCACGCGCACGCGATCCGACAAGCGATAACGAATGCCGGTGCGCTCGCCGCGTAACTCGTTCTTGATTTCGTCGTACTGGAAATAGTCCGAGCCGAGTTCGGTGACGTGCACGAGGCCTTCGATAAAGAGCGAATCGAGCTGCACGAAAATGCCGAACGACGTCACGCCGTTCACCATCCCACCGTACTCTTCGCCGAGCTTGTCGCGCATGAAATAGCACTTCAGCCACGCTTCGACGTCGCGCGAGGCTTCGTCGGCGCGGCGTTCGTTGGCCGAGCAATGCAGACCGAGCTCTTCCCAGATCGCCACGTTGTTGCCGCGTACGCGGCCGCGCTTTTCGTCGTCGGCCTTTTGCATCGCGCGGGCACGCGGCGAGAGCGCCGTGTTCAACTCGATGCCTTGCGCCGGTTCCGGCTGATACTTGCGGCCCTGCAGGATCGCGTAGATTGCGCGGTGCGTGAGCAGGTCGGGATAACGGCGAATCGGACTCGTGAAGTGCGCATACGCCTCGTACGCGAGACCGAAGTGACCAATGTTCTCCGGGCTGTAGACAGCCTGCTGCATCGAGCGCAGCAACATGGTTTGCAACATGGGCGCGTCCGGCCGCTCGCGAATCTGCGCCATCAGCGCGGCGTAGTCGCTCGCGTGCGGCGTCTCGCCGCCGGCGAGCGTGAGGCCCATGCCGCGCAGGAACGTGCGCAGATTCTCGAGCTTCTCGGCGGTCGGCCCGGCATGCACGCGGAACAGCCCCGGATGCTTGTTGCGCTTCAGGAAGTCGGCCGCGCAGACGTTCGCGGCCAGCATGCATTCCTCGATCAGCTTGTGCGCCTCGTTGCGGGTGCGCGGCACGATCTGCTCGATCTTGCCCTGCGCATTGCAGACGATGTAGGTCTCGGTCGTATCGAAGTCGATCGCGCCGCGTTTCTGGCGCGCCGCGAACAACGACTTGTACACGCCGTACAGATTTTGCAGTTGCGGCAGCAAGGCGGCGCGGCGCGCGGCCTCCGGACCCTTGGTGTTTTTCAGCACCGCGGCGACTTCGGTGTACGTGAGACGCGCGGCCGAGTGCATCACGCCCGGGTAAAACTGATACGCCTTCACTTCGCCGCGCGCGGTGACGATCATGTCGCACACCAGCACGCAACGGTCGACGTTCGGATTCAGCGAGCACAACCCGTTGGAGAGCTTCTCCGGCAGCATGGGGATCACGCGGCGCGGGAAATACACCGAGGTGCTGCGTTCGATCGCGTCGGCGTCGAGCCCGCTTTTCGGATGCACGTAGTGCGACACGTCCGCGATCGCGACGATCAGGCGAAAGCCTTCGCCGCGGCCGACCTGAACCGGCTCGCAATACACCGCGTCGTCGAAGTCGCGGGCGTCCTCGCCGTCGATCGTGACGAGCGGCACGTCGCGCAGATCGATACGATGACGCGCGTCGACCGGACGGACTTCGTCGGGCAGCTTCGACGCTTCGTCGAGCGCGGCCTGGCTGAACTCGTGCGGCACGCCGTACTTGCGCACCGCGATTTCGATTTCCATGCCGGGGTCGTCGATATCGCCGAGCACTTCCACCACGCGGCCGAGCGGCTGCGAATGACGGCTCGGAAAATCGGTCAGCTCGACCACCACCACCTGGCC
>DASPZL010000397.1:0-9020 GCA_035636295.1 Paraburkholderia sp. | reverse complement strand
CGCAGCCAGCGCCTCGACGACGATGCCCTTCCACGTCGCCGGACGAAAGCGCAACGCCAGCAGCAGCGCGCATAGCAGCGCCAGCGCGATGATCATCACGATATCCGCGTTGTGGAGATGAATATTCATCCCAGCCTCCCTGCTCGCCAAAGGGTTATTGGAAACGAGTATAGGCAAGTCAAAAAGGCGCGCAAAGCCGGGGAATCACGCCGTGCGCCCCGTTACATCAACCGTGCGTCGCGCGTCTCGCGCATGCACAGCACGCCGATCATGCTGACCGCCGCCGCGATCGACACATACGCGCCGACCCACGGCAGCCCGCCGCGCGCGGCCAGCATTTGCGCGATATACGGCGCGACCGATGCGCCGAGAATCCCGCCGAGGTTATACGACACGCCCGCGCCGGTATAACGCACGTTGGTGGGAAAGAGCTCCGGCAGCAGCGCGCCCATCGGCGCGAAGGTCACGCCCATCAGGAACAGTTCGATCACGAGGAACAGCAGCACCAGCGGCGTCTGTCCGCTGCCGAGCAGTGGCGCCATCGTGAAGCCCGACAGGATCGCAGCGACGATGCCGACGATCAGCACGGGCTTGCGGCCATAGCGGTCGCTCGCCCAGGCCGAAAGCGGCGTGGCGAGCGCCATGAACACCACGGCGATGCACAGCAGGCCGAGGAAAGTTTGCCGCGGAATATGCAGCACGGAGACGCCGTACGACAGCGAGAACGTCGTGGCGTTGTAGAACAGCGTGTAGCAGACCACCATCGCGAGCGCGCCGAGCAGCGTCGGCAGCCAGTGTTGCGAGAGCAGCGTGGCGATCGGCACCTTCACGCGTTCCTTGCGCTCGATCGCCGCCTGGAAGGCCGGCGTCTCGGCGATTTTCAACCGCACGTACAACCCGAGCAGGACCAGCACCGCGCTGACGAGGAACGGCACGCGCCAGCCCCAACTGCGGAACTGCTCGTCGGTCAACGACAAAGCCAGCGCGAAGAACAGACCGTTGGAAGCGAGAAAGCCGATCGACGGCCCCAGTTGCGGGAACATGCCGAACCAGCCGCGTTTGCCGGCCGGCGCGTTCTCGGTGGCGAGCAACGCCGCGCCGCCCCATTCGCCGCCGAGGCCGATGCCCTGGCCGAAGCGCAAGACGCACAGCAGGATCGGCGCAAGGCTGCCGATCGAGTCGTAGCCCGGCACGAAGCCGATCAGCGTGGTCGACACGCCCATCACCAGCAGCGAGGCGACCAGCGTCGATTTACGGCCGATCCGGTCGCCGAAGTGGCCGAACAGGAACGAGCCGATCGGCCGCGCGACGAACGCGATACCGAACGTGACGAAGGCAGACAAGGCCTGAGCGGTGGCCGAGCCGTGCGGGAAAAACACCGGTCCGATGACGAGCGCCGCGGCGGTTGCGTAGACGTAGAAATCGTAGAACTCGATCGCGGTGCCGATGAAGCTCGCGAAGATGATCCGCGCGCTATTGTTCTGCCCGGCCGCGTTGGGCTGGGCCGCGGAAATCGGCGAAGTGGACATGCAGGGTCTCCATGTGTCGTGATGCCGTCGGGCGCCGTGCTTCGTCGTGTACGGGTGAGGCGCGGTCGCTCGGCAGCTTTTTCGGGTTCATGCGCTTGAGCGTCGCTCGCCGGCTTGTTTGAAGCGGCGTGCGGCGCAGGCAATGCAGCAACAGCTTACAACGGCAACCGGCGAAGCTCATCCGCGAAAGCGGCCATACCAGGGGAATAACCAGGTGGGGCATGACGCGTAGGGGCGGCGAGGCGGCGGCCGGTTCAACGCGCGGCACCGATCGTTGGGCGTCAGGCAGCGCGTGCATCGTGCATTAAGCAGGCGGCGCGCGCGGATGGCGCGGCAACGTTGCAAAGGGCTTACGCCGCGCCGGCGGATGAGCGGGCGGCGTGAGCCATGCCGGAAGACTCCGGCGCGGGAATCGGAAAATTATAACGAGCGCGGCCACAACGCGGCAAGACAGCATACGGCTTTGGGCTTTGCTGCGCGAGTCCGACGATGCCGGCACGGCGTTCAATCGATAGTCAGCGCTTGTGGCGACGCGAGTGGACGCAACTGGAATTTGCCGTTGTCGTTGAAAAGCCAGTCTTCGAACAACTCGAGTTGCCCACGGCCGTTCAGCAATTTGCCGGGCGGCTCCGGCAGCGGCGCCGCGCGCCGCAAGGTGGCGAGCGCGGTGCTCTCCGCTTCGTCGTCGCCGTTGGTGCGATAGACCGATGACTGCACGACATGCCCGTTGCGGTCGACGGTGAACGACACTACCACCAGCGAACGCAGCATGGCTTGCGGCGTGCCGCGCAGCACATAGGACGGATTGCGTTCGACGATGCGTCTCGCGACGGCTTCGCGGTACTGGTCGAGGGTCGCGCTGTTGACGGCCGCTGCCGGTGTCGTGATGGCGGGGCGTTGCGGCGGCGTGAACGTGCAGCCGGTCACGACGATGGCTAAAGCCGCCGTGAGCGCCGTAGCCAAGGCCGAACCGCGCGCATGCAACGAACAGGCGCCAGATGTGCCCAATGCGCCAACGCGTGAAGCGACGCATCCTGTGAAGCGCCGAAGGTGACGTGAGCGGGTATGCATTGTCGTAGCAACTGGAAGTGACGGGTTCTAACTTGATGGTAGTCAAAAAGCGCCGGCATTCAATTGGCGTTCGCCCTGTATGCCGGCGCAAGGTCATGTGATCGCGCGGGCTTGCATGCTGCATTCACCTCGCGCACGAATTGACATACCATCCGATTCTGTCCATTACCAAACAGAAACCGACACCATGGTCACTTGCTATCTGCGCTACATCATCGATCCGTACAAGCTGAAAGAGTTCGAGCACTACGGCAAGCTGTGGATTCCGCTGGTCGAGAAGTTCGGCGGCCGGCATCACGGCTATTTCCTGCCCTCCGAAGGCACGAACAATGTCGCGCTCGCGATGTTCACGTTCGAATCGCTGGCGGCGTACGAGGCCTACCGCATCAAGTCGATGGACGATCCCGAGTGCCAGGCCGCATTTGCCTATGCGGAAGAGACGCGCTGCATCGTCAGTTACGAACGCAGTTTTTTCCGGCCGGTTTTCAACTGACTGCACGTGCTGTAACGGGCGGAAATATGGCCGGATTTGTTTATCGCCAAAACGCGCCTACACTTCGATGGCCTCTTTCGAGAGGCATCGGTGGAAGTCTTTCATTTAGCCCGCTTCGTGCGGGCTTTCTTTTTTGTACGGCGCTTTGTGCAATCCGTCCGGCAACGAGGCGCGGAAACAAAAAAGGCGAACCCGCCAACGAGTTCGCCTTTCTTCGCGCGGTACGAGCGCGCTTGATGCGGGCTTATACCGTGCTTTAGCGCGCGTATTACTTCAACGCTTCCCGCGCAGCCTTCACAGCAGCAAGCACCTGCTCCGGCGCCGTGCCGCCAGGATGATTGCGGCTTGCCACCGAGCCTTCAAGCGTGAGATACGAGAACACGTCCTCGCCGATCAGATGCGCGACATTCGGCAATTCCTTGCGCATTTCCTCGAGCGTCAGGTCCGCCAGATCGCAGCCGCGATCCGCGCAGATGCGAACGGCCAGCGCGACCGCTTCGTGCGCGTCGCGGAACGGCAGGCCGTGCTTGACGAGGTAGTCGGCCAGATCGGTTGCCGTCGAGAAGCCTTGCAGCGCGGCATCGCGCATCGCTTGCGGCTTGACCGAAATACCGGCGACCATTTCAGCGAAGATGCGTAGCGTATCGGCGACGGTATCGACCGTGTCGAACAGCGGCTCCTTGTCTTCCTGATTGTCCTTGTTGTACGCGAGCGGCTGGCCTTTCATCAGCGTGAGCAGCGCGATCAGGTGACCGTTCACACGGCCCGTCTTGCCGCGCGCGAGTTCGGGCACGTCCGGGTTCTTCTTCTGCGGCATGATCGACGAACCGGTGCAGAAACGGTCGGCCAGATCGATGAAGCCGACGCGTGGGCTCATCCACAGCACGAGTTCTTCCGAGAAGCGCGACACGTGCGTCATGATCAGCGCCGACGCGGCCGTGAATTCGATCGCGAAGTCACGGTCGGACACCGCGTCCAGCGAGTTCGCGCAGATGCCGTCGAAGCCCAGCGTCTTCGCCACCGCGTGACGGTCGATCGGATAGCTGGTGCCGGCGAGCGCCGCCGCGCCCAGCGGCAGACGGTTCACGCGCTTGCGGCAATCGAGCATGCGTTCGGCGTCGCGCGAAAACATTTCGACGTAGGCGAGCAGGTGATGGCCGAACGTGACCGGCTGCGCGACCTGCAGGTGCGTGAAGCCCGGCATGATGGTCGACGCGTTTTTCTCCGCCATGTCGAGCAGGGCGGTGCGCAGTTCCGTCAGCAAGCCGCCGATGCGGTCGATCTCGCCGCGCAGCCACAAGCGAATATCCGTCGCGACCTGGTCGTTGCGCGAGCGGCCGGTATGCAGGCGCTTGCCCGCGTCGCCGATCAGCGCGGTCAGGCGCGCCTCGATGTTCAGGTGGACGTCTTCCAGATCGAGCTGCCACTCGAACTCGCCGCGCTCGATTTCACCCTTGATCTGCGTCATGCCGCGTTGGATCGCGGCGAGGTCGTCGGCGGCGATGATCTTCTGCGCGGCCAGCATCGAGGCGTGCGCGAGCGACCCGTCGATATCGACGAACGCCAGACGCTTGTCGAAGAAAACCGACGACGTATAGCGTTTGACGAGTTCCGACATCGGCTCCGAGAAGCGAGCCGACCAGGCTTCGCCTTTTTTGTGCAGTTGGGACGTCATGGTGTTGGGCAGTTGAACGAGCGGTGAAAGACTGACGGCGTTTACGTACGCTGGGTACGCTGCAGGCGCCGTCGAAGCGACGAAACGAGCAAAGGCAAGGATTTTAACACTCGCCTACTCCCGCACCAGCACCACCAGCTTCAGATCCTCGCGATGCGCGGGTTTGAACGTGATCTGGTCGTAGACGATGCGGCCGTCGCGCGGATGGTTGAATTCGCGCCGCCCGCCTTCACGGCCGCCGACGTCCTGCGACGCCCAGAAGCGCGCGAACGCGTCGCTCGCGGCGCTGAGCGAGTCGATCAGCGCGCGTGTGGGCGCGTCGTTCAGGTGGCGGATCGAGTCGGCGCGGAATTCGGCCGCGAGGCGCCGCGCGCGCGTTTCCCAGTCGACGATCAGCTCGCGCGCGGCCGGCTCGGTGAAGGTATAGCGCAGCAGATTGCGGTCGTGCGCGCCGTCCAGCCAGCCGACGAACAGGTCGGCGGCGCGCTCGTTCCACGCGAGCGCATTCCACTGGCGGTCGAGCACGTAGGCCGGCGCGTTCACGAGCTGCACGGTTTCGAGCAGCGTGGCGGGCGCGTCGGCGGCGGCCGGATCGGGTTCGGCCGGGTCGCGCTGGGCGGCCAGCTCGAACAGATACGCCCGCTCGGCGCGCGACAACTGCAGCGCGACCGCGATCCGCGCGAGTGCATCGGCGGAGGCGGAAACCGGCCGCCCTTGCTCGATCCACGTGTACCAGGTCGGACTCACGCCGCATAACTGCGCGACTTCCTCGCGCCGCAAACCGGGCGTGCGGCGGCGCGGACCGGGCGGCAGGCCGACCGCTTGCGGCGAGAGCCGTTCGCGGTGAGCGCGGATGAAGTCGCCGAGCGCGCGGGCTGGCGTGGCGTCGAGCGGCGGCGGGTTGTCGGCGGAAGACGGCGTGGTCATTCTGGTCGGGCGGCGCGGGGAAGCGTATTGGGGGTGTAATTGATACCAGAATAATTGCTTAACTTGTACTGGTACACGGTGGGCTCTATTGTAGCGGCTGGAACGGCGCAACGCGTTCCAGCGCAACCCCACTTACTAAACGGAGCCTTCCATGAAGCACCACGATCAGGTCGCCGACGCCTTCGGCTCGACCGCCGCCGCGTATTTGACGAGTCAGACCCATGCGACCGGCGCCGATCTGCGGACGCTGGCCGAATCGATCGCGGCGACGCCGGACGCGACGGTGCTCGACATGGGTTGCGGCGCGGGCCACGCGAGTTTCGCGGCAGCGCCGCACGCCAAAGAGGTCGTCGCCTACGACATCGCCCCGCCAATGCTGGCGACGGTGGAAGGCGCGGCGAAGGATCGCGGTCTCGCGAATATCCGCACGCAGCAGGGCGCGGCCGAAACGCTGCCGTTCGGCGATCATTCGTTCGACTGGGTGATCAGCCGGATGAGCGCGCATCATTGGCACGACGTGCCGCTCGCGCTCGCCGAAGTGCGGCGCGTGCTGAAGCCGGGCGGCAAGGTGTTGTTCATCGATATCGCCGGCAGCGATCATCCATTGCTCGACACGCATATTCAGGCGGTCGAACTGTTGCGCGACGGCTCGCATATCCGCGATTACCGCGCCGACGAATGGATCGCGTTTTTCGAAGCGGCCGGTTTCAACGCATCCATTCGCGAGCGTTGGCGCATCGACATCGAGTTCAGTTCATGGGTGGCGCGCATGCGCACGCCGGAGCCGCGCGTGGTGGCGATTCGCTCGCTGTGGCGCCATTCGCCCGATGAAGTGCGTGAATATTTCGACGTGCAGGAGGATGGCTCTTTCAAGCTCGACGCGCTGATGGTCGAGGCGCAGTGAAAACGAGCCGGGCGCGTTGCGCGCCCAGCTTCGTCATTGCAGCGGCTGCAACCGGCCGCTGCCTACGTCAACGCGGGCTTAGCCCGTATTGCGCAAGCCCGCCGCAATCCCGTTGATGCTCAAATGAATCCCGCGCCGCACGCGCGCGTTGGTATCGCCGCCGCGGTGGCGCTTGAGCAACTCCACCTGCAAGTGATTCAACGGATCGAGATACGGAAAGCGATTCTTGATCGAACGCGCGAGCAGCGGATTCTCCGCGAGCCGCTCGCTCTTGCCGGTAATCTCCGACAACGCCTTCGACGTGCGCTCCCATTCCGCGACGATCCGCTCGAACACGTGCTTGCGCAGCTTCTTGTCCGACACGAGCTGCGCATAGCGCGAGGCGACCGCGAGGTCGGTTTTCGCCAGCACCATGTCCATGTTGGACAGCAGCGTCGAGAAAAACGGCCACGTCTTGTACATTTTCTTCAGGAGCGCGAGGCGGCGCGTGCGTTCGGCGTCGCTCGGCGCGCTGTCGAGATGCTCGGCCACCGCGCTGCCGAAACCGTACCAGCCGGTCAGCAGCAAACGGCATTGGCCCCACGAGAAGCCCCACGGAATCGCGCGCAGATCCTCGATCTTGCGTTGCTTCGGGTCCTGCAGTTTGCGCGACGCCGGACGGCTGCCGATGTTGAGCTCGGCGATCTCCGAGATCGGCGTCGACTCGAAGAAATACTCCTTGAAGCCCGGCGTTTCGTAGACCAGCGCGCGATATGAGGCCATCGCCGCGTCGGACAATTGCTGCATGTTTTCCTCGAACACGGGCAACTGTGCCGGCGCATTGCCGTGCGGCAGCAACGACGCTTCGAGCGTCGCGGCCACCACCGTTTCCAGATTGCGCCGGCCGATTTCCGGATTGCCGAACTTGCTGGCGATCACTTCGCCTTGCTCGGTCAAACGGATTTGTCCGTCGACGGTGCCCGGCGGCTGCGACAGAATCGCCTGATAGGTCGGACCGCCGCCGCGGCCGACGGTGCCGCCGCGTCCATGGAACAACCGCAGCGTGATGCCGCGTTCGTTGAAGAGCGACACCAGCGCGAGTTCCGCGCGATACAGTTCCCAGTTCGACGTGAGGAAACCGCCGTCCTTGTTGCTGTCCGAATAGCCGAGCATCACTTCCTGTTCGTTGCCCTGGTGTTCGATCAGCGCATCCACGCCCGGCAGCGCGATCAGATCGCGCATGATGTGCGGCGCGTTGCGCAAGTCGGGGATCGTCTCGAACAGCGGGATCACCATCAAGCCCGCTTTCGCCGGATCGTTCGCGTCGCCGAGGCGGCCGCGCAGCAGGCCGGTTTCCTTTTGCAGCAACATCACTTCGACCAGATCGCTGACGGTCTCCGTGTGCGAAATGATGTAGTTGCGCACCGCGCGCGCACCGAATTTCTCGCGCGTGACGCGGGCTTCCTCCAGGACGCCGAGCTCGCTCTTCACGAGGTCGGAATACTCGGCGTACGGCAGACGCAGCGGACGCGGCTGGGCCAGTTCGGCGAGCAGCACCTTGAGCTTGTCTTCCTCGGAAAGCGCCGCGTAGTTTTTCTCGACGCCCGCGCGCCTGAGCAATTCGGCGATCACCGCTTCGTGAATGTCCGAGCTTTGACGCAGGTCGATGCTCGCCAGATGGAAGCCGAATACTTCGGCGGCGCGCGCGAGCGGCGACAAGCGCGGTGCCGCGAGCGGCGCGCCGTGATGTTCGGCGAGCGAATCGATCAGCACGTGCAGATCGCGCACGAATTCGGCCGAGTCGCCATACGGCGTGGCGCGCACCGGCGCCGCGCCGCGGCCCGCGCTGCGCACCGGCACGCTGCCTTCGCCGAGGCGCACGCGCGCGCTCGCCGCGAGCCGCGTGTACATGCCGATCAACGCGCGGCGATACGGCTCGTCGGTGCGATGCGGCGACTGGTCGGGCGAGGCGGCCGCGAGTTCCTTCAGCGCGTCACTGGCGCCCGCCAGCAGGTTCGACACCGACAACTCCGCGCCCAGCTTGTGCACCTGCTCCATGTAGTGCTCGAAGATCACCGCGGCCTGGCGGGTGATCGCGTGCTCGAGCGTTTCGGCCGTGACGTTCGGATTGCCGTCGCGGTCGCCGCCGATCCAGCTGCCCATCTGGAAGAACGGCGGCAGGCGCGCGGCGAGGCCGTGCTCGGTGAGCGCGTCTTCGATATCGGCGTAGAGCGCGGGGATTTCTTCCAGGAAAGTGGCGCGGTAGTACGACAGCGCGTTTTCGATTTCATCGGCGACGGTCAGGCGCGAGTCGCGCAGCATCCGCGTTTGCCAGAGCGACGTGACACGGGCGCGCAGCATCGCTTCGTTGTGCGCGCGTTCGCGGTCGGTCAACGGCTGTTCGCGTTCGGCGAGCAGGCGCGCGACGTCGTGCTGCGCGGC
>DASPZL010000396.1:0-2899 GCA_035636295.1 Paraburkholderia sp. | reverse complement strand
TTCGGCGACGCGATCCTGCTTGCGGTTCCCTACGGGGCGCTGCCGCAGATCGGTCACGATCTCACGCCGGTGCTCACCGGCAAGGTAGTGCTGGATGCGTGCAATCCATATGCATGGCGCGACGGCGCCGCCGCGCAGTTGGCGGAACAGGAAGGTAGCGGCATCGCTTGCGGTCCGTCGGGTTCGGGCAAGTCGACGCTCATCAAGACCGTAAGCGGCCTCGAGCCCTTTCAGAAGGGCGAGATCACGATCGACGGCCAGCCGGTCGGCGACGGGAAGACCAACCCATCGAAGCTGCGAGCGAAAGTCGGCATGGTGTTCCAGCACTTCGAATTGTTCCCGCATCTGTCGATCAGCGAAAACCTGACGCTCGCGCAGATCAAGGTGCTCGGCCGCTCGAAGGATGAAGCCGCGGCGAAGGGGTTGACACTGCTCGAGCGCGTCGGCCTGCGCGCCCATGCGGACAAGTATCCGGCGCAGCTTTCGGGCGGTCAGCAGCAGCGTGTGGCGATTGCACGTGCGCTGTCGATGGACCCGATCGCGATGCTGTTCGACGAACCGACGTCCGCACTTGATCCCGAGATGATCAACGAAGTGCTTGACGTGATGGTCGAACTCGCGCAGGAAGGCATGACGATGATGTGCGTCACGCACGAAATGGGCTTTGCGAAGAAGGTCGCGCACCGCGTGATCTTCATGGACGGTGGCCAGATCGTCGAGGATGACCGCAAGGAGGCGTTCTTCGAGAATCCGAAGTCGGACCGCGCTAAGGACCTTCTCGCGAAGGTCCTGCACTGACCGCGGGATTCAAACAATCTGCCCCGTTTCATTTTGATGAACATCGATGTGCACCGGCTGATGTGCTTATAGCAATAACTTGGTTCAAATGTGGCGCGCACCCCGTTATTGTGCGTTCTGGCTCGATGTTGGTGCTCCCGGCGTCGAGAGACAAGGGACCTGAAAATATCAAAAGGCATTATGAAAACTTTGAAACTGCTGAGCCTCGCAACAGCGAGCTTTCTCCTGATGTCCGGTGTCGCGCACGCCGACAAGCTGGATGACATCAAAAAAGCCGGGGTGCTTCGCGTTGGCATCTTCGACAGCAACCCGCCGTTCGGATCAGTCGATCCAAAGTCGAAATCGATTGTTGGCTATGACGCCGATTTTGCGCACCTGATCGCAAAGAAGCTGGGGGTCAAGCTGCAGTTGACGCCGACCAATCCGGCGAATCGCATCCCATTGCTGACGTCCAACAAGGTGGATATTGTCGCCGCAGCGGTGACGATAACCGACGACCGCGCGAAGGTGGTCGACTTCAGCACGCCGTATTTCGTTACTGGACAGCAGTTCCTGTCAAAGAAGGGCATTGTCAAGACCGAGGCCGATCTTTCCAAATTGCGTATCGGCGCGGTGAAGGGCACTACCGAGGAAAGCACGTTGCGCGACAAGTATCCGCAGGCGACCATCGTGGCCTATGACGAGATCCCGCTTGCCTTTGTGGCGTTGCGCAACGGCAATGTGCAGACCATCACGCAGGACGGCGCGATTCTGGCGGGTCTGCTCGGCAATGTGCCTGACAAGACTAACTACGCGATCTCGCCGTTTCGAATCAGCACCGAAAACTATGGCATTGCCGTACCGAAGGGAGAAGCGGGTTTGTTGAAGGTCGTCAACTCCACGCTGGCCGGGTCCGAGAGCGACGGTCAGGCTAAACAGATCTTCGAAAGGTGGTTTGGCAAGACCAGCCCGTCGCCACTCGCGCGTGATTTCACCATCACGGCCGCCGCGCACTAACCGGCGCATCGATCCACGTATGGCGGGTCATCGGGCGGAGGCGCTGGGGGTTTTGGGCCATGCCGCCCGATGGCAGGACGATCTTGGTTTCAGGCAAATATGACTTACCGGTTCGACTTACACGCGATAGCGTCGCCGAAGTACATCGGCTGGCTCGAGCACGGGCTGCTCGTGACGGTCGGGCTATCGTCCCTCGTGATCGCGGCCGCGACGGTGTGGGGCGCTGTCCTCGCAATGGCCTGCGAAAGCGGCAGGCCGGCCGTTCGTGTGCCCGTGCGGGTCTATCAGGAAATTTTCCGCAATACCCCTTTACTGGTGCAGCTGTTCTTCTGGTATTTCGGCGCTTCGCAGATTGTGCCCGAGGCGCTGATGCAATGGCTCAACACGCCGCATGAATGGGCGCTCTCCGGGCTGCGGCTCACGTGGCCGTCGTTCGAGTTCATCGCGGCGGCGCTGGGGCTGACGCTCTTTTCAGGTGCGTTCATCGCTGAAGAATTGCGTGCGGGGATTGGTTCTGTCGCGCGTGGTCAGCGGCAGGCCGCGCTTGCACTTGGCTTGTCCGACGGGCAGGCGATGCGCTTCGTCGTGTTGCCCCAGGCGGTCAGAGTTGCGCTCGGGCCGTTGTTCGGCCAGTACCTCAACATCGTGAAGAACTCTTCTCTGGCGCTGGCGATCGGGCTGGCAGAACTGTCGTACCAGGCGCGCGAAATCGAAACCGAGAGCTTTCGCAGTTTCGAGGCGTTTGGCGTGGCCACGGTCCTGTACATCGTCCTGATCGGCATGATTGCGGGTGTCGGCAGTGTGATCGACGCTCGTGCCCGTGTGCGCGGCACGCATGCCGCCGCCCGCACGCCGTTCGACCCGGTGCTGGTGCAACGTTTCAAACGGGTGAACTGATGGGCGCGCATTTCAATGTGGTATTGGACAATCTGAGTTATCTGCTGTTGGGTGCGTATCCAGGCGGCCCGCTTGGTGGCGCAGCCCTGACGCTCGTGATGTCGCTAGTCGCAGGTGCCCTGTCGCTGGTAGCGGGCACCGTGCTGGGCGTGCTGACGGTCACGGCATGGCTGCCGCTCAGATGGCTGCTGCGCGCCGTGCTCGGCTT
>DASPZL010000395.1:0-2552 GCA_035636295.1 Paraburkholderia sp. | reverse complement strand
GGCCGTCAAACCCGTTGTTCAACGGCTCGGCGGCAGTGTCGTCGACGGCTGGCTGACATTCGGCGATTACGACGTGCTGGTGATCTGTCAGCTGCCGGACAATGTGAGTGCCACGGCGCTGTCCATGGCGATCTCAGCTGGTGGGGCGGTTAGGAGCGTCAAGACCACGCCGCTCGTGACCTTCGACGAAGGGCTTGTTGCTCTCAAGAAGGCCAAGGACGCAGCATACACGCCGCCGCCAAGCGAAGTCCCGTACTTTGGCGTGTATCGCGGCGCGTGACGCCTCGACGAGTAGTGAGCCGCAACTTGAATCAAAAGGATAGCTTCAAGAACGAGGAGGCATCTTATGGTGACGCCGCTCGATGATTCCGCGCTTGATACGATCTTTCGTAAGGCGCGTACCCAAAACAGGTGGTTCGATAAGCCGGTTTCGCGTGAGCAACTCGCTGCCCTGTACGATCTGATGCGCTGGGGTCCGACCAGCGCGAACTGCTTCCCCGTGCGCATCGTGTTCGTGACGACGCCGGCGGCGAAGGAGCGACTAAAGCCCCTCGTCCTCGAGGGTAACCGGCAAAAGGTGACAGACGCGCCGGTGACGGCGATCATCGGTTACGACACCAGGTTCTACGACTGGCTGCCGCGCCTGTTTCCGCACGTTGATGCCAGATCCTGGTTTATCGACAAGCCCGGTTTTGCCGAAACAACAGCCTTCCGCAACAGCAGCCTGCAGGGCGCCTACTTTATCATGGCGGCGCGGGCCATCGGGCTCGACTGCGGACCGATGTCCGGGTTCGACAATGAGGCTGTCGATCGGGAATTCTTCCCTGGTGGCCAGATCAAAGCAAACTTTATCTGTACCATCGGCTATGGTGATCCGGCGGGCTTGTTTGAGCGTCTGCCGCGTCCGGACCTCAACGAGGTGTGCTCGTTCGTGTAACGATCTGCGTGTTCAGCGATGCAGACCCGTTTGAGTGTCAATCGGCGTTGGAGTGGGACCCTGTGTCGGCGCCCAAAAGGGGCGTCGGGGGCGAGTTTTAGTTTAGATTGATGACAGTGGGCGCGATTTCTTCAGCCTGAAACAGCTCCGTATGCGCCCCTCGTAAACCAGGAGGATGGTCATGCGATCGTTTCAAAGCATTGCGGTGAGCATCGCATTCTCGGCGCTGATGGCGGCAAGCGCGACCTGCGCCCGTGCCGAAGACGCGCCGCTCGGCGTCCGGCTGGTCGATCAAATGAACGCGCTTTACGGCGCGCATCCGGGCGTTCGAGCGAACCACGCCAAGGGCGCCGTGTTCGAAGGCATGTTCACGCCGGCACAAGGCGCCGATGCGCTCAGCTCGGCTGTCTTTCTTAAAGGTGCTCCCACGCCGCTGGTCATTCGCTTTTCCAATGCGGGCGGCATACCGGACGCACCCGACACCCATCCTTCGACCGACCGTATCCGCGGCATGGCAATCAAGTTCCGTCTCTCGGACGGAACCGAGGCCGACATAGTTTGCATATCGGCAAACGGGTTTCCGGTGGCGACCGGCGAGGATTTTCTGGCTCTACTCCAGGCGGTCGGCGCAAGCGGTGCCGACGTGCCCAAGCCGACGCCGGTTGATAAATTCTTGTCCACCCACCCGGCCGCACTCGCTTTTGTTACGGCGCCGCGGCCTGTGGCGGTCAGCTACGGCACGCAGCCGTTCTTCGGCGTCAACGCGTTCAAGTTCACCAATGCGCAAGGAACAGGCAAGTTCGGCCGCTACCGCATCGTGCCCGAGAGCGGGCCCGGCTACGTGAGCGACGAGGAGGCCGCGAAGCGTCCTCCCAATGCATTAGCCGACAACCTGCGGACCTCGCTCGAAAAAGAGCCAGTCAAGTTCCGCCTCCTGGTGCAGGTTGCCGCCGCTGACGATCCAAGCACGGATGCCACGAAGGTCTGGCCGGACAGCCGGCCGACGGTAGATCTCGGCGAAATCGCGATCATCAAGGCGTTGGACACGAAGAAGGTCGAGAACGAGTTGCTGTTCTTGCCAACCAATCTGACGAGCGGCATTGTGGCCTCCGATGACCCAATCATCAACACGCGCGCCGAGGCCTACGCGGAATCGTTCGGCCGCCGTACCAAATAGATCGCCCTACAATCGCCGGATCGACGTCTGCCCCAGACAGTTTTCACCGTGCATGATCGTCGCCGATCCCGTCATCCAACACCAAGAGCGGCCGCCGGCGGGGCTGGATCGCTGGTCGGCCAATCAAGGGAAACCGATTTGGATCTTGGCCGTGATCCGCTGAAAAACGAACGATGTGCTGATGAACGACCGGTGATATCGGCCCGTGGCCCGAATGCGAAGTCCGGACGGGCTCCGAAATTGTCTGTTCATCGAGGTAGACCGGAAGTGGTCGGCGCACGGCTAGAACGACGCGATTGACCCACTGCGGACCTAAAACAACGGAGCGATCGCCAACTCATGGACACGGCGCGATGAGGTGGCTAAGCGGTGGGTAGGACGGCGAGATAACGGCGAGTTGATCCCCCTCCCGGTGACGCGGCGCGGCTGGGCGGCAGA
>DASPZL010000394.1:0-3145 GCA_035636295.1 Paraburkholderia sp. | reverse complement strand
CTTCCCCAAGCCTGATTCCACCGGCCAGACACAAGCATCTGTTGAGACGTGTCGAACTCACTTGCGTACAGCGTCGCAAGCGGGATGACAAACGGGAGAGAAGCTGCCAGACACTTCGCGAGATGAATTCGTCGAGCAGGTTCACACTGCTGGAGAGTCACTCTTGCAACACATAAGTCGCACCCCTCAAGCAGGCGCCAAGCATAAGCGTTGCACCCCCATGCCACCGGCCAGAACCCGAACCGTTTTCGCCAGCCTCATATCTGTTCGCCAAGGACCGGTCTCATCCCGCTAAGCACTTTGCAAAGAAAAAATCAACCAGGGTGAACTCTGAGCGATAATGACGGTCCGATTCAAGGCCGCGCGGTTCTTCATCAGCCTTTCCGGGATGAGAGCCACCGCCCAAACGACTGCGCCGAAACGCTGCATCGCGCGATAGATTCAGAGAAAGCGCGAAGCCACGCCCGGCACCCAAGGCCTGCAACCTCACGCCTTCCATTTCCGCAGCACCGGAGAAACCGCGTCGCGCGTCCTTCGCGCACCGTTTCACGGAGGCGCTTTGTCAATTCAAAAAGGCATGCAGACATCCAAAAACCGTCTGATCGAACTGGACTTCTTCCGAGGGCTAGTTCTTGTATTTATCGTTGTCGACCACATCGGCGGCAGCATCCTGTCGCGCGCGACGCTGCACGCGTACGCGCTGTGCGACGCGGCCGAAGTCTTCGTCTTCCTCGGTGGATTCGCGACGGCCACGGCCTACGCGTCGCTCGCGAAGCGCCACACGGAAGCCGACGCGCGCAACCGCTTCTTCAAGCGCTCACTCGAGCTGTATAGGGCGTTTCTGATTACGGCCGTCCTGATGCTGCTCGTGAGCGCCGTGATGAGCGCGTTCAGCATCGACGCGCCCAACATGGCCACGACTGATCTCGACGACATGATGGACACGCCCACCGCGGTCCTGCGCGACATCGTGCTGTTCCGTCGCCAGCCGTATCTGGCATCGGTGCTGCCCATGTACGCGTTCTTCGCGTTCGCCGTGCCCGCCATCCTGCCGCTCGCGCGCAGCAAGCCGTGGCTGCTGCTGGCGGGCAGTCTCGCCGTGTGGTCGATTGCGCCGTCGCTGCTGCCGCATCTGCCCGTCGCGGAAGACGCGCAATGGGACTTCAACCCCTTCGCGTGGCAGTTGATGTTCGTGCTCGGCGTGATCGCGCAGACGCAGCCCGTCTATCAGCGCGCGAGTGCGCACCGCCACGGGTGGCTATTGACAGTGCTCGCCTGCGGCATCGTTGCGGCTGCCGCCTGGTTCAAGCTGTTCGTGGAAGTGGGGCCGCTGGACAGCAGCCTGAAACAGAATCTGTCGTGGCTGCGCGCGGTGAATTTCCTCGCGATCGCATGGCTCGTCGCGAATATGGTTCGCATCGGCTGGGCAAGAGCGCTCGCGCAGCGCCTGCCGTGGGTAGGGCTCGTCGGGCGCAAGGGCCTCTTGTGCTTCGTCGCGGGGACGGTGATCTCGCTTGTCGTCGACTCGCTGCTCTACACGGCCACCGACGGCTATCTGAATATACCGCTCGGCCTCGTCGCCGACGCCGTCGCGATCGGCTCGCTATTCGCCGTCGCCAAGGTATCGGTGCCGATCTCGCGCGTGCTGACGCTGCGCCTGCGCGGCTCGGGCCCCGCCTGAAATCCGCGATCAGGCAGTTACGCGAGCCTGACTAAACTAAACACTGCATCAGGAAAGCCACATCGGTCGAACGCATCAGCGCTCGACCCACTCGGTCCATAGCACCATCAGCACCGTCATCAGCGCCGGGCCGACGAATAGCCCGAGCAGCCCGAACGTCTCCGCGCCGCCGAGAATCCCGAACAGCACGAGCAGAAACGGCAGCCGCGCGGAACTGCCGATCAGCACCGGTCGCACGAAGTGCTCGGCGACAAACGCGACGACGAAGCCGAACACAGCAAGGCCAATCGCAGGAACGAGCGCGCCTTGCTCGATGAAGAGCCAAAGCGCCGCGCCGCAGAATACGATCGGCGCGCAAAACGGCAGCATCGCCGCGATCGCCGTGACGAAACCGAGCAGCGCCGCGTGCGGGACGCCCGTCAGCATATACGCGAGCAGCAGCAGCGCGCCCTCGCCGATCCCGACGACCACCAGCCCCGACACCGTCCCGCGCACGGCCGCCGCCATCCGTTCGGCGAGATGCATGCCGTCATAGCCGAACGCGCGCCGCATACCCTTCATCAATTCGCCCGACAGCTTCGGCCCCGCCTGAAAGATCACGAACAGCGTGACGAGCATGAAGCCGAACAGCATCAGCGCGTGCGCGGCCCGGGCGCCGAAATGCCGGCCAAACGTGACGACAGCGCCGCCGTGCAAGCCCTTCATCGCGGGCGAATCGCGCAGCGGCTGCGTCAGGTTGTCCTGCCACCAGGCCCCTATCTGCGCTGCGCCAAACGGCAGATGTTGGACGAAGTCCGGCAACGGAATGCCGTTCTCCTGCACGTCGCGCGCCCATTCGATCACGTCGTGCGCCTCGGCCGCCGCCTGCGCAATCCCGATCCCGACAGGCAGCAGAAACAGCAAGCCGATGGCAATGGTCAGAACGGTCGCGATCAGCGTCGAGCGCCCCTTGAACAGCCTGTGCTCTTCGATCCGGTGAAACGCCGGCCACAGCGCAATCGCGATCACGCAAGCCCACGCAATGGCCGGCACGAAATCACGGATCACCCAGATCGCCAGCGCCACCATCACGGCATACAGCGCGGCCGAAGCGATCCGCTGCACTTTGCGGCGATTCGGCATGTCGGCCTCGGATGGAACGTCGGGCGGGCGCTGATTCATGTGACCTCGTGATGGACTCGATGCGCGTTCAACGACCGCGCATCACAATGATGGGGCGGGCAAACATCGTCAGCAGATGCACGCATGCGCGGTGCCTGCGCACGCTCGCCACGGCGTTGCCAAACCGTTCATCTTAAAGGATGCAACGATTGCCGGCAGACCACGCAAACGGTCCGGCCCTTTTCTGCCGTTCATACAACAGTTCGTTGCATATTTGCGTGTAATCGATATAACGAGCCGCAAAACCGCTTTATACCGTCCGCGTGCATACCCAGGACCCGATTATTGCTAAATCGGGAACAG
>DASPZL010000393.1:0-3952 GCA_035636295.1 Paraburkholderia sp. | reverse complement strand
AGCGATGCGGATCGCTAGTGGTCGCGCAACGCCGAGAATGCGTCGTAGACGACCCGCGGGTCATGCTGGCCCTTATAGACCGCGGGTGCTGCGAGGTCGAGTCCGAGCAGCGCATACACTGCGTTCTGAGCCGAGCGCACCGAGTATTCGACGGTGAAGACGACATCGTTGGGCAACTCGCAGAACTGCCCGATGAACGCCAGATTCCGCCAGCCTTTGGGCACCACGTCCGGACGATCGCCTTTGCTGCGCCGCAGGAACTGGCTCGTGATGAACGGCATCAGGCAGGGAATACAGTCGGCGTGGGAGAGTATGTGCGCAGCCTCCGATTCGATCCGCAAATGGCCCAGAATTTCGGTGAGGATTTCGCGGCCCGTGCAGGCCGACATCGGCTTGTTGACGAAATCGCCCGGCTGATCGACCGACAGGCCGTAGCCCCATAGCACCTGCACGTCGGCGGGCTGGTCGATGAAGTGCGGCTGCTGCGGCAGCACGATGGACGCGAGCCAGCTCGACTGCGGAAACGTAACGAGGCCGCCTTCGCCGGGCACATTCCCGGTCAGATCGCGGATCAGCCGGAACAGCGTCGGGTCGTGCAACGTCACCGTGAACGACAGCCACTTCGATTCGTCGATATGATCCGCGAAGACGGAAGGGTGGCCGAACTCGGGACGGCCTGCGGCAATCGTTTTCCATAGCGCCCATGCGCCGGTGCTGTCGACGCTATTGAGCACGGCGGGATGATCCGTGCCGCCCAGGCTGGAACCGGCGGTCATCGAGCCGAGCGTGACGATAACCTTGTCCGCCGGCCCAATGAATATCCGTTCGCGCTGATGCTCGCATTCGCAGACGATGCTCTGGACCCGGTTCTCCGCGCCCGTTTCGTCGAATGCCAGATCGATGACGCGGGTGTTCGGCTGGAACACGACGCCATGCTCGTCGAGCCAGCGGCGCAGCGGGCGGATCATCGAGTCGTACTGGTTGTAGACCGTGCGCATGATGCCGTGCAACTGGTTGAAGCCGGCGGACATATGCGCGAAGCGCAGCAGATAACGCCGGAATTCGGCTGCGCTATGCCACGGCTGAAAAGCGAACGTCGTACACCACATGAGCCAGAAATTGGTCTCGAAGAACGAGGCGTCGAAGTGATCGGCAATGCGGCTGTTGCCGAGCATCAGTTCGGGCTCGATCGACAGGCGGCCCAGCGTCAGCAGATCCTTTTCATCCAGTCCGTAGGCGGGCGAGTCCTCGCGTTTGCCGTCCCTGACGAGACGCGATTTCGACGAGGTCCTGATGGTCTCGTTCCAGTCGAAGATCTCCTGCGTCACGCTTTTGCCGCCGTCCAGCGTCGGTATCGACGAGAACAGGTCGTAGGTGCACAGGTACTTGCTCTCGAGCATCCGGCCGCCACGCACGACATAGCCTTCCTGTGCGGAGCCTGAGCCGTCGAGGCTCCCGCCCGGCTTGTCGAGCGCTTCGCAGATTGTGATGGCGCAACCGCGCACATGCCCGTCGCGGATCAGAAAGGCCGCTGCCGCTAGTGAAGCGATGCCGCCGCCGACAAGGTAGAACTTGCAGTCCTCTGCATCGTAGCTGTCAACGTTGGCGGTGAGGGATCGTTCGGGAATCTGGTCAGAGTTTTGCACGTCGATATTCCTTTTCATGTTCGTCGCCATCCGAATGCAGCCGGGCGCCCAGATGCGCACGGTGGACGTTGATCCAACATACCCGTGACGCCGGCGTTCCGATTGAGTTGGATCAAGCAGCAATCATGAGCGCGCGCCTGATTGCAGGTGTGGATTCGACACATCTAGCAACTTTGTGATCCGTATCAAAGCCTACCGAGGTTGCGCTCATACGCTGGTTCAGCACGTGGCGTTATCCCGTTTACCGAAGCGGAGACGTCATGAAGGGACGCTGGCCAGGATCAGCGTTGTACTTCAGCGTCGTAACCTCGGATGCGGTGGCGAAATGAACGATGATTTTCGTGTAGCCGGCCTCGCCAGAAAAATCGCGGCACGTCTGGGAGAAGAGACATGGGTATCGGCATGCAAATCGTCTATCTCGGGTTTGCCGGGACTTCACAAATCGAAGCCGGGGCGGCTACGCAGTTGATGCGCCTCGAACGGTTCAGCAGATCTATCGCGGGCTGCCACCTGGCGATCGAGGCTATTCGTGCCCAGCCAGAAAGTGACGGAACCGGTGCGCCTGCCGCCGATATCCGCTACCCGGTTTTCGACGCGCGGCTCGACCTGATCATGCGTAACGGCGAGCTCGTCCCGATCGAGCATTGCTCAAACGTCGATCCGAACATAGCGGTACGGGCTGCATTTGATGTCGCTGAGCGGCAACTCGGCCGAAGCCCTGCTCGAACACGGTGCTAGGCAAGCTTGCGTGCGTTGCGGCGCCGCACCTGTTTTTTCAATGCTCCACGAGGAGGGAGTCATGTACGCAAATATTCTGGTGGCAGTGGATGGCAGCGAAGCGTCGAAGCGTGCGGTAGAGGAGGGCATCAGACGCTTGATACAGGTCAACCGGCCTCTGACGGCGTCGCCTACATTGAACAGAGTGCTGCCGCGAACCCGACTGCGAGATAAGCGCGCGGAGCGTATGCAATTCATCTGGACACGACTGGAGGATCGCCATGGCAACTGAATTCACCACGCCGCTTGATGTGTACCGAGCGAACCTGGGACTCGCACTCCGGATGCTGAGCGCCGGCCACGAAGTCCGGCAGCAAGCATGCGAGTTCGAGATGCTGCGCATCAAACGCGACCTCGCCGCAATGCATGTCACTCGCGAAGCAGCGGCCGGCGCGCGCGACTGGAACGATTTCGGCGCGAGTTGCCAGACGATGCTACGCGATTACATCGCGGCCACGGCGAATCTCTGGCAACAGGGTCTGGTCTCGGCGATGCAGCAACAGAGCGCGCGCAGCGACGGAATGCGCGAAGCGCTCGCGAAGTGGCAATCGACGTGGACCGACCAATGGCAGAAAAACGCCGGCACGAGTCCCATGGCCATACCTATGCAGGAATGGATGCGGCATTTTGAGCAGGCAGTCAAGGGCGCGCTGGAAGGGCACGCGGCGTTCGGCGCGGGAATGAATTCCGCCGTGCCGCCGGCTGCGACACGCAACGGTTCAGCACAAGGAGAACAACATGTCGGCTAAGCGAGTGGCCTTCATCACCGGCGGTATGGGCGGGCTCGGCGCCGCTATCAGCCGGCGTCTGCACGATGCCGGCATGGTCGTCGCCATGTCGCATTCCGAGCGCAACGATCACGTCGCCACGTGGCTCGTGCACGAACGCGATGCCGGCCGCCGCTTTCATGCGTACGAGGCGGACGTGACCAGCTTCGACTCGTGTGCGCATTGTGCCGAACGCGTGCTCAACGAATTTGGCTCAGTCGACATCCTTGTCAACAATGCGGGCATCACGCGCGATTCGACCTTCGCCAGGATGATCAAGGACGATTGGGACGCGGTGCTGCGCACCGATCTCGATTCACTGTTCAATATGACCAAGCCGTTGCTCAACGGGATGGTCGAACGCCGGTTCGGCCGAATCGTCAACATCAGCTCGGTGAACGGCGCTCGCGGCGCGTTCGGTCAGACCAACTATGCGGCCGCCAAGGCCGGGATTCACGGCTTCACGATGTCGCTTGCACTGGAGGTCGCGAAACATGGTGTGACGGTCAACACGGTGTCGCCCGGTTACCTGGCGACAGCGATGACCGCCGCGATTCCCAAGGACGTGATGGACGCCAGAATCCTGCCGCAAATTCCAGTTGGCCGGCTCGGTCAACCTGATGAGATCGCGGCGCTCGTCGCGTTTCTCTGTTCGGACGACGCGGGTTTCGTCACGGGTGCGGACTTCGCGATCAACGGCGGCATGCATATGTGATGGCAGCTTGCGGTGCGGTGGTCCCACGCCGGCGCGCGCAGATCGCC
>DASPZL010000392.1:0-11250 GCA_035636295.1 Paraburkholderia sp. | reverse complement strand
TGAAGTGATGGGGATGAATGCCTGTCGGATACGCGCAGGACTCAGGTTCGCGCATCGGGCTGCTCCAGTACGTAGCGTGACGCTTGTGCGGCTTTGCTGTTTCCTGATACGAACGGCAACGTTCCGTTTCGCACGATGATTCTTCGCCACCGGGGCCCGTCGAAAATCGCTTCCCTGGTCCGCATCGCGTGCACTTCACGCGATGCGCGCGTCAGCATGCAATTGCACAATTTCCGTGCAAGCGCGAAGGTCAGTGAACGGCAGCACACCCAAGCTTTGCCATACGCGTTACCGTCCTCCGGACGAACTATGATCAAGGAGAGAAACGATGACGAAAGTGCTGTGCGTGCATTATCCCGATCCCGAGCGGCCTCGCTTCCCCGATCACGCGTTATCGGAGCGCCACTTATGAAGCCGATCGCCCTGAATTCCGTCCGAACTCTCTACTTCGCCGCTGCCGTCGCGTTGGCTGCCGCGGCGATATGCGCCAGTCAAGCGCCGGGCTTCATCAGGGCGGTGGCCACAGTGGAAACGGAAACGCAATTGCCGCTGGAACGCATCGCCAGCGATGGCGTATTCGTGTTGGACTTCGCCCATGCGTCGGGCACGCCGCGTCGACCGGCAGCGGCTGACCGGCTGACTGCGACGCAGTTGGATACGTCGAAGCCCGAGCCGGCGCCGCCCAGCGCGCAGCCCAGGCTTTCACACGGCGCGCCCGGATGCCGACGAACCATCACGGACTCAATGTCCTGGACCTGAACCTGGCACAGACAGAGAGCAGCAAAGGCGTTGCTGCCTCGCCGTATTTCGACGATCGCCCCGGCAGACTTGAGGTATCTACCCATGACTAGCGAAACCCAGCTTGAATTGATTCGGATGCGCGCCTCTGCGAAGGCTAATGTAGAGGACGCAAGACTATGGCGCTGGTTCGCCGATCTCATGGAGGATCAGCCCGTCGTGTACCTGCACAAGGGTCCGGCCTGGAGCCGTCGTTCGACTCGGCGGTTCGCACGGCGTTTGTGCTCTCTCATGCGCTTCCGTCGCCGAGCGGCGTACAGGCGATATGAGCAACATACGTCGGCCCTGCGATGCCGCCGCCAGCTAGTCGCAACGGTACGTCAGATGATCGGCATCGCGCACCTGCGCGCGATAGCGGGCCGGCGTCGCGCCGACGCGTTGCCTGAAAACGGTTGTGAAATGCGTTTGTGAACGAAAACCGGTGGCAAGCGCAATATCCAGCACCCCTTGCTTCGTGGTCGCGAGCAGCACCTGCGCCGTTTCGATGCGTCTTTGCAGCAGGTAATCGTGGGGGCTCATGCCGGTAGCCGCGCGGAACTGGGCGGCAAAGTGCATGCGGGTGAGTCCCGTGCTTTGCGCGATGTCCTGGAGCCCAATGGGCTCGGACAAATGCGCGTCGATGTATTCGATGGCCCGTTTCAGGCGCCAGCGTGGCAGTTCCGTTACCGCGCGCTGCGCCTTGTGCGTGGCATGGATCTCTCGCGACAGCAAACGCGTGACGATCGCGAGGCCAATGCTGTCGGTAAACAAATCGTTGACTGTCGAGCCTTCGACGTGTGCCCATACGAGCGCGTGAGCGAGCCGTGACACGGCGACATCCGGCACTAGCGCGGCGTTCCCAAGCATCACCTCACCTCCCGGTGCCCGGCCGCAGACATGCGCGTAGCACTCGCGCAGCAGTCCCTGTGGCGCGTACAGATGCAGCACGTCGCAAGGCGCTCTAAAGATCGCACTGACTTCCTGTCCAGGTTGCGTGATCTGAGTCACCCCGGGTGTCACCCGGCCGTCGCAGATCACACGGGCGCCATGACAGAACGTCAGATCGGTCGACTTCAGGCTCACCGCGATCGTGTGGCAAGTCCCTTCGCTCCGATTGACCACCCGTTCTCCGCCGGGGGCAGCAAGCCTCCAGCGCGACAAGCCGAGTGTGCCGTCCGGTGACGACGAACACGCGGCTGCCGGCCGCGCATCACAACGCCAGCCCGTTTCCGCCGCGATGGTCCGTGGCGTCCCGCTCGTCTCCCATGGCGCCGTTAATACGGCGCTACCGTCCGGCAATGCTTTCACGTTGACACCTCCTGGAGTGACTTTTGCCGCCTCGCTCATCCACCGGTCCGGCGCGCATAATGGGCGCTCAGTGATGAGCGAAGATCGACGCGGTGTCGTTCAGCACGAGCGGTGCACCGGACTGCGAAGCACCGGTCATCGCCACACCGCCCACCGATTGCGCCTCGGGAGAAGCGTCTTGCGCCGCTACTTTCGCTTCGGCAGCCTGAATGTCGGCGGGGTAGTACGGATCGGAACCAACCGGGTGATAGCCGGCTTTCTCAACCCGGATCAGATCGGCGCGCACTTCGGCGCGAGTGATCGACGCGTTGCTGGCCTGCGCGAATGCGAGTGCCGGTGCGCCGAGCGCGCAGGAGATCAGTACTGCACGAAGGAGCGTTTTCATGATGGTTCACCTTGGTGGTGACGGTAGCGGCTACGTCCACCATGAACGCGGCCTTTGGACTCCCCACCAGGATCGGTGAAGCGTTAAAGCGCATTCTGCACGGCCGCTTCTTCCCCAAAGCTGACCGCTCGATTACAGGTTTGTTATCTGTTTTGCCGCTCGCGTCCGCCGCTGCAAGCCGCGATCGCCCGAAACGCGCGCGGACTCGCCAACAGCGTGCGAATCCTGAACTCGCGGGCGATTGCTCAATCTTTGCGTGTCCTGATCGACCATGATTACTCCCCGTCGTCCCCGTCGGGACTGTGAGGAAAGAGACATGGCCAGGAAAAAAGTCATACGTATCTATAGAGAACCCGCGGGCGGCTGGGGTGCGCTCAAGGCAACCGGCGAAGCACTCGCTCGTCAAGGCGTGGCGGTATCCGGCGCGAAGACGCTGCTGCACATGAACCAGCCGGAAGGATTCGATTGTCCCGGCTGTGCGTGGCCCGCGCTTGCCGCCGACAAGCCCCGCGTGCTCGACAATAAGTTCATCGAGGGCCACACGCACCGCATCGACGCACTGCTCGAGGAGTTGCGCAATACCCGCTGGGACGCAATCGAACATCCGTCCGGGATCATGCGCGCCGTGGTGCTGCCGCAATGGGATGGTCATCATGCTCACTGAGGTACTCGACCTGTCGCGCGCCCAGTTCGGGATGACCGCGATCTTCCACATTCTGTGGCCGATCCTGACCATCAGTCTCTCGGCGTTTCTTGTGCTGATCGAAGCGCTGTGGATCCGCACCGGCGACGTCGTGTACTACCGTCATGCGCGCTTCTGGGGCAAGCTGCTGGTGCTCAACTTCACGGTCGGCGTGGTCAGCGGCATTCCGATGGAGTTTCAGTTCGGCACCAACTGGTCCGGCTTCTCGCAGTTCAGCGGGCAGTTTGTCGGCAATATCCTTGGCTTTGAAGGCGCGATGGCGTTCATGCTCGAAGCCGGTTTTGTCGGCGTGATGATGCTGGGCTGGGGACGCGTGCCACGGGGAGTCCATTTCTTCGCCACCGCGATGGTCGCGCTGGGATCCAGTCTTTCGGCGTTCTGGATCATGGTCGCCAACTCGTGGATGCAGACGCCCGCCGGCGTCGCCCTCGTCAACGGCAAGCTCGTCGTGACGGACTATCTGGCGGCCATCTTCAACCCCGACATGGTGTGGGGCGTCTCGCATATGTGGGTCGCGGCGATCGAAACGGGCATGTTCGTGATCGCCGGCATTTCCGCATACCACCTGTTCCGCCGGCGGCATCCCGAATTTTTTGCGCGCTCGTTCAAGCTCGCACTGGCCGCGCTTGTCTTCGTCGCGCCGCTGCAGATCTGGCTCGGCGACTCGAGCGGAGTCAGCGTGTTCGAAACGCAACCGGCAAAGGGCGCCGCCATCGAAGGACGCTGGGAGACCAACAAACCCGGCACGGGCGCCGCATGGTCGCTCGTTGCGTGGCCCGATCAGCAAAAGCAGCGAAACGACTGGTCGATTGAAGTGCCGGGACTACTCAGCATCATCGGCACGCATTCGCCGCATGGCCAGGTCAAGGGCCTGACGGACTTCCCCCGCGCCGACCAGCCGCCGATGGTGCCGCTCCTCTACTACGCATTCCGCCTGATGGCGGGCATCGGCTTCGCGTTCATGCTGCTCGCGTTCTGGACCGTGTATGCGCTGCGTAAAGCGCGCGGCAGCCTCGGCCGGCTGCTCGCACAGCGCAAGCTGTTGCTCGCATGGGTGCTGTGCATTCCGCTGCCGTACTTCGCTGTCGAGGCCGGGTGGATCGTGCGGGAGGTAGGACGTCAGCCGTGGGTCGTTTACGGGCTGCTACGAACGAGTCAAGCCGCGTCCACCGTGCCGGCAGCCTCCGTGTCGGCCAGCATGACGATGTTTTTTGTGTTCTATGTCGTGTTGCTCGTCACCTTCGTCGTCCTCGCGCGGCGCTGGCTGAAGAACGGTCCCGATTTCACGTCCACACCGCCCGCGACCTTGACCGCCCGGTCCCAGAATGCGGTCACCGGGTACTGAGCCCTCTTTCTCCGATCTGAAGCGAGATTGTTCAATGGATAGCACCACTCATTCCCTGCTTGCCGTCACGTGGTTCGGCCTGATCGGCCTGATGCTGGTCTTCTACGTCGTCACGGACGGATTCGACCTCGGCGTGGGCATGCTCACATTGCTGAGAAGAAAACGCGAAGACCACGACGTGATGGTTCAGACCATCGGTCACGTGTGGGATGCGAACGAGACATGGCTCGTCGTCGTCGGCGGTGCGCTGTTCGGCGCATTTCCCGCCGCCTATGCGATCCTGATGCAGGACCTCTATCTGCCCGTCATGGCGCTGATAGCCGGACTGATCATGCGGGGCGCGGCAATCGAGTTCCGCCATAGCGCCCTGCATGGGCGGCTGTGGGACGCCGTGTTCGGTGTGGGCAGCCTGGTCGCGGCGATATCGCAGGGCGTCGTGCTCGGCAAGGTGATCACGGGCTTCCTGCCTGGCGGGTCAAGCACAGTGTTCATCGCGGTAACGGCCATTGGCGTGGTGACCGGCTATACGCTGCTCGGCGCGACCTATCTCGTGAAGAAGACGGTGGGCGCGCTCGAACAATGGGCCCGGCGGCTGGCCTTGCTGAGCGCGGAGCTCACCGTGGCCGCCGCGATCGTGCTCAGCGCGGCAACCTGGATTGACAGCGTGGCCGGCCACGCCCGCTGGTCCCAGCCCGGCGTGTTTGCCTTGCTTGCGGTACTCGGCGCGCTCGCCGTACTGTCGTACGTCTGGCTCATGGCCTCGCTCTATTGGGGAGGCGCAAGCGGGCCGTTCCGGGCGGCGATTACGCTCTTCATCGTGTCGTTCGCGGGCCTTGCGATCAGCCTCTATCCCGACTTCATTCCGGGCAGGCTCACGATCCTTCAAGCGGCGTCGGACACCATGACCCTCGTTTTCATGTTGATCGGGATCGGCCTCGTGTTCCCGGTGATGATCGGCTACAACCTGTACCAGTACTCGATTTTCCGCGGTAAGGTGATCGGCGGCGCCCGCGCGGGAGAGTAGCCGGCGCTGTGCTTGATAGTCGTTCCGACATGAGTTCCTCACTTCAATCGTGCCTGAAAGGAATCGGCATGGCAACCCGTCTTCTAAAACCACTCGCTGTGCTGCTCGTGTCAGGCGCAGGCTTCTGCCCCGTCGTGGCGCACGCGTACGCGCTTGATGCGCAATTCGACTGCAGGGCGCGTCCGCACGCGTTCATTGGGCAGCTCATCAACAGCCAGTTCATCGACCCGAATCCGATGCACGTCGAGGCGAATTCGGTCAACGCGTTTCGGCCAGCGCACGGCAGCGACATAACCGCCTTCGGCTTTCGTGTCTACGCCGTGATCGGGTACGAGCAGGACGACGGATTGTTCAAGAGGGGCCCCGGCCAGGCGCTCACCGGCCCGCTGTACGGCGTGGTTCTGTCCGCTCCCAGCGAGGCGGTCGAATCGCGCTTGCGCGAGGCAGGCAGCAACGCTACCGTGCGCACGGTGATTCCGTTGTTGCTGACCGCGGTGGTCTGCAGCGCATCTTGACGCGCGGCGTCGTATCCGTCACGGTGCAAGGCTTTCTGCCTGCTACGCCACTTCGGCGCCCACGTCAGGCTGGAAGCCTGGGAATGACCGCTTCTCCAGAGAGCCGAACGGGTAGTTCCGACCCGTTGCGGCCCCTTGAGGGTTGGCCGTGATTCGTAAATACCCGAAGCTTCAGATATTTATGAATCACGGCCAACCCTCTTGCTCATACCGGTGTTCTATGTCGCGTTGCGGCGCGTGCTGGGCGACAAGCTCGATGAAGTCACGCGCAAGCTACCTGATGAGGGAAGCGCCGACAAAGGCCAACGCCTGATCACAGTGGGCAATGAAGCGCGTGAGTGAACAGGCGCTCATCACCCCGATGTTTCCGGGAACGGGTTGGCGAGTGCCGCGCCGGGTGAGTGGTCAGTATCCCGGACCATGTCGAGGAATGCGCGCAGCGCCGCCGATATATGCCGGCGACTCGGGTACCCGACCCAAAGGCCCTCGGACGAAGGCGAGAATTCCTCCAGTACCTTCACCAATAGTCCTGAGCGCAGGAACACCTGCGCATGTGCATCGACGGTGTAGGTTATTCCGACTCCGTCAATCGCAGCGCGCACCGCCAACTCAGAACTATTGAGAATCACACGGCTGCCCACTGGCACGCGTTGGAGCTGCCCGTCCCGAATGAACGACCACTCGGATAGCGGCTGATCGGGAGCAAAGCGGTATCGGATACACCTATGACTCAGGAGGTCTTCAGGTGTACGTGGTTGTCCATAGCGCGCGAGATAGGCAGGCGCGGCCACGACCGCTATCCTCATCGGCCCCGTCGCCCGCACGCCCACCATGTCTGTGGCGAGGTGCTCCTGGCAGCCGATCACTGCGTCAAATCCCATCGCCACAATATCTGCAGGCGCCTGATCCACCCGCAGTTCAAGCTGCACATCGGGATAGGCAGAGAGAAAGCGCTCCCAAACTGGCGCGACCACGACTGCGGCGGCCCCCGGACTTGCATGGATCCTGAGCGTGCCGACGGGCCGCTCGCGCTGCCGGTTCAAGTCCTCCAGTGCACCGCCGATCTGGCCAAATGCCGGTCGCAGCTGATCGAGCAATCGTACCCCCGCATCCGTGAGCGATACGCTGCGCGTCGTGCGATTGAGGAGGCGCACGCCCAGTCGCCCCTCCAGTTGACGCATCGTTTGGCTGAGCGCAGAAGGCGTGACACCCAGCCGCGCAGCCCCAGCGCGGAAGCTGTGCAGTTCGGCGACTTGTACGAAAGCCATCAGGGCGGCCACATCTTTCGGAAGCATCGTTAAGTGTCGCTTAATACCAAATGCAAATTCTAGCGGTTTTCATCCGGTTTGCCCGCAGCTACATTGATGGCGTGTTCGGACGGTTTCTCTTGCGAGCGAATCTCCCCCGGTAAACGCGTGCTTCTTCCGGCACAACGGGCACGAAAATGAACAAACTCACGGCTCTTTTACAGAGGTTTTAGCCATGACTCAAAAAGAAATTCGCGTCGGAATCGTCGGAGCCAACGCCGACGTAAGTTGGGCGAAACTGTCGCACGTTCCCGCGATTAAGGGGCTTCCCGGCGTAAAGCTCGCGGCTGTGGCAACGCGCAATGAGCACAGCGCGCGGCAAGCGGCTGAAGCTTTTGGCGCCGACCGCTGGTTTTCCGATCCCTTCGCGATGATCCGCGATGACCAGATTGATGTCGTGACGATCGCCGTGAATGTGCCTGCACATCGAGACCTCGTTCTGGCGGCGCTGGACGCTGGCAAAGCGGTCTACTGCGAGGCGCCGCTTGGACGCTCTGTCTCGGAGGCTGAAGAGATGGCGTACGCGACGCGCTCACAGCATACGGCGATCGGGTTGCAGGGCCGGTTAAATCCATCCGTGCGGCGCGCGGCTCAATTAATTTCCTCGGGAAAGATTGGGCGGCCGCTAAACGCGAGAGTTGTCTGCTCCACCGCGGGTTTCGGGCCGGAAATGCCTTCCGCGCATGATATTTTCAACAAAGCATCGTCTGGCGCCAGCCTGCTGACCATCACTGGGGGACATACACTCGATCTGGTGGAAGCGGTCCTCGGACGGATCGTCGAGGTCGATGCCCGGACCGAGATTCTGTGGCCTACTGTCAAACTGATAGAAAACGGCGAGGAGCGTTCGCGTGAAACTGCCGATCACGCGGACGTTTTGGGAAAGACGCATTCTGGCGCCGTATTCACGGTCGACATTAACGCTGGCGTAGCGCCGGAGAATGCGCGCTTCACCTTTGAAGTGAGGGGATCAGAGGGATGGCTCAGCCTGACCGGTAACCACCCCTACGGCTTTCAGGCCGGAGATCTCGAGCTGACATCAAACGACGCATTCGTGAGTCCCGAGCAGGCGGCGGTCTCCGGTGGATTCATGGGTGCGGCGATCAACGTGGGAGAGGTCTACGCCCAGCTTTACCGCGATATTCACGCGGGCAGTTACGACACACCAGGCTTTGAACACGCACTGCATAACGCCCGTCTCATCGAAGCTGTAACGCGTGCCGCCGAACGAGGCGAGCGGCAGCGAGTTATTTTTCGCGAGTCGAAGCGCACTTGCTGATGGAACCAGGGCTGCACCAATAGCGTCGGAAGGCAACCCGCTGCGAGTGGCCTTAAAAGGCCGATGAAACACTGCGCACGGTGGCCGGTCAACGACCGTTCGCAATGGCGAAGCAGCCGCTCCAACGTCCGGTTGCTGCGACGGGCGAAGGACTGTTCATGGCCGATGAACGAAACCGCTCGCGCGGTAAGGGGCTCCGGGCGGCGGTAGTGGTAATGGAGAGGGAACCGACTCTGTTTTCATGTTGATGTGCGAGGCAATCCGCCTCGTCACTCAACGGGAGCAGAGTCATGACCCACACCAGCCAGGGTATCAGCCCGCTGCGCCAGCGCATGATTGACGACATGCGCATGCGCCAGCTTTCCCCCAGGACGCAGGCCAACTATCTGCGCATCGTGCGCGAGTTTTCCCGGTTTCCCGGGCGCTCACCCGACACCGCCACCGTTGAGGACCTGCGAGGCTACCAGCTGCATCTGGTGGATCACGGCACGTCACCCGTTTCGCTGAACGCCGCGATCACCGGCCTGAAGTTCTTCTTCGAGATCACGCTTCATGAGCCCGACCTGATGGCGCGGATGCAGCCGGTGCGCGTGCCCCGGATGCTGCCCGTCGTGCTCAGTCCGGACGAAGTGGGCCGCCTGATCGCTGCCACCGGCAACCTGAAACACCAGACTGCGCTGTCGGTCGCGTACGGCGCCGGCCTGCGCGCCAGTGAAGTCGTCGCGCTGAAGGTCGGCGACATCGACAGCCAGCGCATGACGCTGCGCATCGAGCAGGGCAAGGGGCGCAAGGACCGCTACGCGATGCTCTCGCCGGTACTACTCGAGCGCCTGCGGGTCTGGTGGCGCGTGGCTCACGCGCAGGGCAGGATGCTCGAAGGTGGGTGGCTGTTTCCGGGCCTGGATCCGGTGGATCCGCTGAGCACGCGGCAGCTGAACCGTGCCATCCATGCCGCGGCCGAGGCGGCCCAGATCGACAAGCGCGTGTCCATGCATACGCTGCGCCACAGCTTTGCCACCCACCTGCTCGAACAGAAGGTCGATATCCGCGTAATCCAGGCCCTGCTCGGGCACAAGAAGCTGGAAACCACCGCGCTCTACGCACAGGTCGCCACCGATCTGCTGCGCGAAGTAATCAGTCCGCTGGAGAACCTGCACCGCACCTGAAACACCGAGCACGTCCGTGCCCGAAGTCGCGGATGTCTTCCGCGCGCATGGGCCAGCGTGGCGACAGACCATACAGCTAAGCCTGGGACAGCTGAAGGTGATGTCGGCCATTGAACAGTGCCGCAGCGCGGCGCTGGGTGGACATGTGTTGCGCTGTTCCGGCTGCGAACAGATCGAAATCGCCTACAACTCCTGCCGTAACCGCCATTGCCCGAAGTGTCAGGCAAGCGCCGCACGACGATGGCTCGAAGCGCGTGAGGCCGACCTGCTGCCCGTCGAGTATTACCACGTGGTCTTCACGTTACCCGCCGCGATCAGCGCGATCGCCTGGTACAACAAGGCAGTCATCTATGGGCTGCTGTTCGATGTCGCGGCCGAAACCCTGCGTACCATCGCCGCCGATCCGAAGCACCTGGGCGCGCAGATCGGCGCGACGCTGGTGCTGCATACGTGGGGCTCGGCACTGACGCATCACCCGCACGTGCATGGCATCGTTCCTGGCGGGGGCCTGTCACCTGATGGCGAGCGGTGGGTCGCGTGCCGATCCGGCTTCTTCCTGCCAGTGCGCGTGCTGTCGCGCCTGTTCCGGCGCCGTTTCCTGGAGGAACTCGCGGCCGTGCATCGCCGCGACCCGCTGCGGTTCTTCGGCGAGTACGCCGCGCTCGCCGATCGGGCCGTCTTCGCCCAGTGGCTCGCGCCGCTGCGCACGTGTGAGTGGGTCGTCTATGCGAAGCGCCCGTTCGCGGGACCCCAGGCGGTGCTCGCGTATCTGTCGCGCTATACCCATCGCGTGGCCATCTCCAACCAGCGGCTCATCGCCCTCGACGAGCGCGACGTCACCTTCCGCTGGAAGGACTACCGCGCCAGCGGCCGCACCCGCTACAAGACGATGACGCTCGAAGCCGGCGAGTTCATGCGGCGCTTCCTGCTGCATGTGCTGCCTGGTGGCTTCCACCGCATCCGTCACTACGGGCTGCTTGCCAATCCGGTGCGGCGGCACAACCTGGCGACCATACGTGCGTTGCTGCACGCTCCAGCCGTCACTGACGCCAGCGATGACGCATCTGCGGATGCCCGGGCGCCGACCTTTGTCTGCAGACACTGCGGCGCCCCAATGATCATCATCGAGATCCTCCTGCGCAGCCACCCGATTCGCGCGCCGCCGACATTGCGAGGCAGCGCATGAGCGTAAACGACCAGCATGTTCAATCCGACTGTCGGCTCTTCGGCAACGAGCGCCAACAGGAGACACCCGCGCCTGCCGCCCCAGGTAGACCTTGCCGCTGCTCGCGGCATCGTCACAACATGGCGAAAGACACCTTCGAAGCCACCTTCGAGATCATCCCGACCCGGATTTGCGTCAGCCTTCCGTGGCAAGGCTGACGGTCAGCTCCCTTCAATCCCCATAGCCGCCGAAGGCTCCCGCCGCGTCGGTCCACTC
>DASPZL010000391.1:0-8834 GCA_035636295.1 Paraburkholderia sp. | reverse complement strand
GACGGATCGCGCTCCGAGGGCTTCAGCACGAATGTATTGCCGCACGCAATCGCCACCGGAAACATCCAGCACGGCACCATCATCGGGAAATTGAACGGCGTGATTCCGGCGACCACGCCGAGCGGCTGCCGCAGATTCCAGTTGTCGATGCCGCCGCCGATCTGATCGGTGAAGTCGGTCTTCAACAGATTCGGAATGCCGCACGCGAACTCGACGATCTCGATGCCGCGCATCACCTCGCCCTTCGCGTCCGAGAACACCTTGCCGTGTTCACGCGTGATCAATTCCGCCAGTTCGTCGTGATGGCGATCGAGCAATTCCTTGAATTTGAACAGCACGCGCGCCCGCTTGATCGGCGCGGTTTCGCTCCATGCGGGAAACGCGTCCCGGGCGGCGGCGACCGCCGCATCCACTTCGGCGACGCTTGCCAGCGGCACGCGGGCGCTCACGCTGCCGAGCGCGGGATTGAAGACGTCGCCGAAACGATGGCTCGTGCCGTCGACCGTCTTGCCGTTGATGAAATGGGTCAGCGCGCGGGCGCTCGTCTCGCTGCGAACAGTCTCGTCCTGATGTGTCTCGCTCATCTCGTTCCTCTTCGTGTAAAAGTCTTCCGCCCGACGCAAATGGCGTGATGAACCTGAAGCGTACGGTGCTCGGGGGCGACAAATCCAATGAGTAATGCTCAACTGCGCTATAAGCCGCGCTAATATCAGGCTATGGATCTGACTCTGCTCCGGGCGTTCGTCACCGTCGCACGCGAGGGCAACCTCACGCGCGCGGCGGTGCAACTACACCTGACCCAACCCGCCGTCAGCCTGCAAATCAAGCATTTGCAGGAGACGCTCGGCGTGACGCTGTTCACGCGGACTTCGCACGGACTCTCGCTCACGCGCGACGGTCAGGCGCTCCTGCCTCACGCCGAGCGGGCGTTGGGCGCGGCGAGCGACGTGCAGCGGGCGGCGGAGTCGCTGCGTCACGAAGTGCGCGGACGCTTGCAGATCGGCACGATTCTCGACCCCACGTTTCTGCGCCTGGGCGGTTTTCTCAAGCAACTGGTGGAGACCTGGCCGCGCATCGAGACGGCCTTGCGGCACGGCATGTCGGGCTGGGTGCTGGAGCAGGTTCGCGCGGGCGAACTGGACGTCGGCTACTACATCGGCCTGCCCTCCGATGACGATACGCGCGACGGCGCCGCCTTCCACGCCGTCACGCTCACGCATTTCCAGTACCGCGTGCTGGCGCCGCCCGGCTGGAAAGACCGCGTGAAGGGTGCGCGCGACTGGCGCTCGCTCGCGGCGCTGCCGTGGATCTGGACGCCGCCTGCCTCCGCGCACAATCGGTTGTTGTCGCGCTGCTTCGGCGAAGCGGGCGTGAAACCGCTCAAGGTGGCGGAAGTGGATCAGGAGCCGTCGATGCTCGATCTGGTCAAGTCGGGCGTCGGTCTCACGCTCGCGCGCGACGCCACCGCGATCGCTGAAGCGCATGCGCACGCGCTGACCATCGTGGAAGGCGTCACCGTGCCGACCCAGCTCAGCTTTATTACGCTCGCGGAGCGCAAGGACGAGCCGGCGATTGCCGCGGCGTTGAAGCTGATCGAGCAGCAATGGGCGACATGAGGGTTGGCACGGAAGCGGCAAGAAACGGCACGGAAACGATATGAGCCGTTCTCATGACAGCCGCACGCCCGGTGATCATCCTCGCTGCCAGCCCTTTTGCCGTTGGCCCGCACAACCCGCCACCAGCAGTTCTGCTCACCGCCCTCTCATCTGAAACCACACCGTCACGCACTTTTTGTTAGATTGGCGGTTCGCGCTCACGCGCCGGCCCCGCATCGTTTTCTGTTCCGTCTGACTTCGTCCTTCCCGGCAGCTTCGCCCCGGCAACACCGGAAGCCGCCGACCACTCCATTCTTCGACAGGAGCCTGACATGGCACGCAACATTGAAATCAAAGCCCGCGCCCAGCATTTCGAGCAACTGCGCGAACGCGCCGCGCAACTCGCGCCGGACACGCCGCTGATCTTCCGCCAGCAGGACTTTTTCTACGACGTGCCGCGCGGCCGTCTAAAACTGCGTCAGTTCGACGACGGCACGCCGGCCGAATTGATCTTCTATCAGCGCGACGACCGCGACGGCCCGAAGGCGTCGTACTACACGCGCAGCCCCGTCACCAATCCCGAAGCCATGCACGCGCTGCTCGCCACCGCGCTGACCACGCGCGGCATCGTCACGAAGGAGCGTCATGTGTATCTGACCGGGCGTACGCGGATTCATCTGGACCGCGTTGACGGTCTGGGCGACTTCGTCGAACTCGAAGTCGTGCTCGCCCAGGATGACGACGAAGAAAGCGGCCACGCCGAAGCGCACGCGATGTTCGCGAGCCTGGGCGTGCCGGAATCGGATCTGGTGGCGGTGGCCTACGTCGATTTGCTGAGCCCGGACAGCGAGCCGAAGCAGGCGGCATAAATCTGACGAGTGCGCGGTGGGGCAAGCCCAGGCAACAGCCGTCACCTCAACCGGCGGCCGCACCCGGCGACAGATGGCCGAGCGGCAACGGCCCGTTGCGCTTGAACGTGGTGAGCACGATATTCGAGCGCACGCTGTCGACGCCCGGTACGCGCATCAGTTTCTTCATCACGAACGTCGAGAGATAATTCAGATCGGGCGCCACGATGCGCAACAGATAATCGGCGTCGCCGACCACCGCATGACATTCCAGCACTTCAGGCAGCGCCTCGATCTGCTGCTGGAATTGCTCGATGATCGAATCGCCGTGGTGCTTCAACTTCAAACTGGTGAAAGCGGTGACGCCGAGGCCGAGCTTCTCCGGGCGCAGCACGACGCGATAGCCGTCCACCACCCCCACCTGCTCCAGCCGCTGCAAGCGCCGTCCGATCTGCGACGGCGACAGCGGCACCTGCTCGGCCAACTGCTGATGCGTGGCCCGGCCAAAGCGCTGAAGAACGTCCAGCAGCGCAAGATCGAAGTGATCGAGTTCCAACATGATAAGTATCCGCATCGAATCGCTGTTTAATGCGCGATTATTGCATGTGGATCCGTGCTCCGAGCGCAATCGCCTCATCACATGCGCGGCTCGCAGAAAGGCCGGCAAGCGGCAAGCGATATCTGAAGACAAATGCTGATGAGGCGCACGGCAGCTTCGCCGCATCCGTGAAAAGATAATGGCTGGGCATGCCCTTCGGCGCGCCTGTTCAGCTTAACGAGGTAGCACCATGATTCACAAACTGACTTCCGAGCAACGTGCCACGCAGGTTGCGGAACTGCACGGCTGGCAAGCCGTGGCCGGCCGCGACGCGATCCAGCGGCAGTTCAAATTCGCCGACTTCAACGAAGCATTCGGCTTCATGACGCGCGTGGCGATCAAGGCGCAGGAGATGGATCACCACCCGGAATGGTTCAACGTCTACAGCAAGGTGGAAATCACGTTGTCCACGCACGAGGCCAACGGCTTGAGTGAACGCGATATCGAGCTGGCCCGGTTTATCGACAGTATTACTTCGTAACACCTGCGCTCAGGTTGCGTGCCGGGGCGTTTCATCAGCGCTTATCGACCGATTCGGTCAGTACTGAAAGGGCATTGCAGGCTATCCGGCATCCAAACCTTCAGTTCTACAGGCTATTCTTAAGGTGCACGTAAGAATCCCACGCCTGCCTCGCAATCGCGTCCAAACGATCCGGCGATAGCGTCTGCTGACGCTGTACAATCATCAACGCATACGGCTTGGAGAGCGCGCTTGCCTCCTCGCACAGAACGAGTTCGTCGCCGCTCGAAGGTGAGCGGGCGCGCCAGAAGTTGATCGCGGCTTCCAGTTCGTGAATCGTTATCTCGGACATGACTTCGTGATCGCTCGGTGGCCGCTTCAACGCGGCTCGATAGCTGCTTCGTGGCGGTTCATGCCGGTTATCGGCACGGCCACGCCGCACGCCGGCTGTGCAGCAGGCGCCCCGGCGAACCGCTTGCCCAAACGCCTAACCCATTGTACTTGAGCGAAATCCATGCGACTCCTTCTGATCGAAGATGACCGCCCCATCGCACGCGGCATCCAAAGCAGTCTCGAACAAGCCGGCTTCACCGTCGACATGGTCCATGACGGCATTTTCGCCGAACAGGCCCTCACCCAAAACCGCCATGAGCTGGTGATCCTCGATCTGGGTCTGCCCGGTATCGACGGCATGACGCTGCTCTCGCGTTTTCGTCAGAGCAATCGTCATACGCCGGTGATCATCCTCACCGCGCGCGACGAGTTGAACGACCGCGTTCAGGGCCTGAATTCCGGTGCCGACGATTACCTGCTGAAGCCGTTCGAACCCGCCGAGCTCGAAGCGCGCATCCGCGCGGTGATGCGCCGCAGCGGTCCGCATGGCGACATGCCGCGTCCGGAAGTGTCGCTCGGCGGCGTGCGCCTGTCGGGTGTGGATCGCCGCATTTTCAACGACGACAAGCCGCTCGAACTGTCGCCGCGTGAATTCGCCGTGCTCGAGATGCTGTTGCTGCGTCATGGCCGCGTGGTCAGCAAGGCGCAACTGCAGGACCATCTAACGCACTTCGGCGGCGATCTCGGCGACACCGCGATCGAAGTCTATGTGCACCGGGTGCGCAAAAAGCTCGAAAGCTGCCGCGTCGAAATCGTCACGGTGCGTGGCTTCGGTTATCTGTTGCAGGAAATCCGCCAGGCCGCATAATCGTCGTGAGGGCCGCGATCTCCATGGCGGCCTGACGGCGCCGGGCCGGCGCCGCGCACCTGGTGCGCGATTCGCCGGCATCCGGCGAAATTTCACGGCGCTCTCACCGTTGCCACTTTCCCGCGCGTTCAATCATGCCCCAGCCGGCCGCCAATAGTCTGCGCCGCACGCTGCTGCGGCGCCTCGCTGCTCCCCTCTCGCTGCTCGCGCTGATGAGCGGCCTGATTGCTTACTGGCTGGCGTGGCAGTACACGCAGCACGTGGTGGACCGCTCGCTCGCCGATCTCGCCACCGCAATCTCCAAACAGATCCAGATTGCCGGACCAGATGCACGGCTCACCGTGCCGCCGCTCGCGCAAGCCATGTTCTCGGATCCCGTCGAACACCTCGTCTACCGGATCAGCAACGGCGAAAGCGAAATCGCCGGCGACCCGAAGCTGCCGCTGCAAGGCACCAGCGTACGGCGCATGCATTACGCGTATGTCTTCGAAACGCAGCACGAAGGCGTGACGGTGCGCGTGGCGCAAGTGCGCGTCGATCAGCCGACCGGCAATCCGATCGTCGTCGAAGTGGGTCAGCCGGTGCATCATCGTTTTCAGATCGCCGCCGAATTTCTGGTCGCGATCATGATGCCGCTGCTGTTGCTGCTGCTCGCGGGCTGGATCATCGTCTGGCGCGTCGTCAATCAGCAGCTCAATCCACTCACCGATCTCGCGGACTCGCTGAACCGGCAGACCCACACCTCGCTCGAACCGGTCGACGAAACCTACGTGCCAGTTGAAATCCGGCCGCTTACGGGCGCGCTCAACGCACTGCTCGATCGCCTGAAAACCGCGCTCGACGGCCAGCGCAAATTCATCGCCGACGCCGCGCATCAGTTGCGTACGCCGCTCACCGCCGTCAAGCTGCATGCGGAGCAAGCGGCCGTGGCGCGCGACCCGCAGCAAACGCTGGCCGCGGTGCGTGAACTGCGCGCCGCGGCCGACCGTGCGGTGCGGCTGTCGAATCAACTGCTGTCGCTCGCGCGAGCCGAGCCGAGCGAACAGGCGGCCCGCTTCGTCAACGTGGATATGGCCGCGCTCGCGTTCGACACGGGCGCGGAATGGGTGCCGCGCGCGCTGGCGTTTCACATCGATCTCGGTTTCCAGCGTCTCGACGATCCCGCCAACGATCATCCGCTAATGGCACGCGGCAATCCGGTGCTCCTGCACGAAGTGATCGCCAATCTGCTGGATAACGCGCTCAAGTACGTGCCGCCGTCGCGCTTAGATGGCGGGCGCATCACGGTGACGGTGTCGCAAACGGTGATCGACAATGTACGCATGGCCGAGATCATCGTCGAGGACAATGGGCCGGGCGTGCCGCCCACGCAGCAAGCCGATCTGTTCAAACGGTTCTTCCGCGGCGACGGACAGAGCGACTCCGGCGTGGACGGCGGCGCCGGTCTCGGTCTGGCGATCGTTCACGACATCATGGTGCTGCATCACGGCAGCGTGCATTACGAAGACGCACCGGAAGGCGGAGCACGCTTCATCGTCCGAATTCCGCTCGTGTCCGCAACCGTTCAGAGCAGCCCCGGCGCGCAGACGGAACAAGGCCAGGGACAGGCCGAAAAAAAATCGGCGCACTCTGCGCCGATCGATATGTGACGATGCGGGTCAACGCAGGCGGCCTGGAACTCATCTTCAACCCAGGCCACCCGCGTCTCATTTTTTCTTCGCTTTTTTCGCCGACGTCGCGCCCTTCTTCACCGACTTCGCCGTCTTGCCCGACTTACCCGCGCCCTTCTCTTTCTCCGGCAACGCCAGCATCGTGCCGCGGCACTTGCGCGCGCCGCAACGGCATTCGTATTCCTTCTTGAGCTTCTTGGTCTGGCGCGCGTCGATCACGAGGCCATAGTCGTAAAAGACTTCTTCGCCCTCGGCAATGTCGCGCAACGCGTGCACATACACGTGACCGTCGATTTCCTCGGCTTCGCAGTTCGGCGCGCAAGAATGGTTGATCCAGCGCGCGCTGTTGCCGTCCACTTTGCCGTCGATGACCTTGCCGCTGTCGAGCGCGAAATAGAACGTGTGATTCGGTTCGGCCGGATCATGCGGATGACGGCGCAACGCTTCTTTCCAAGAGATCCGCTCGCCTTTGTATTCGATCAGCCGTTCGCCGGCCGTAATCGGTTCGAGGGCAAACACGCCTTTGCCGTGAACACCCGAACGGCGCACGGCGATCCTGCGTGAACTCATTGAATGAATCCTTGTGAAGAACTGAAAGTGAAGTTCCGGTAGCCGTCAGCCATGCTCGCGTCTGACGCGCAGCTTTTCCTGACGCGGATAGCAAACGCGGCGCCTTGCGAGCGCCGCGTCGACCTTGGACGCTCATGCGCCACAACCGGCATCCTACACGCTCAAGACGGCTTCGTTCAACCGTCAAAAAGCGCCGCGCGCGCAAGACGCGTCGGCATCTTCATCGTTGCCCGAACGAAATCTCGCCGAACAGCGCTTTCTGCTCGCGCGGCTGCGAACGCCAGTACTGCGGCGGCGCTTCGACCGTCGCGCCAAGCTGCGCCGCGGCGTGCCACGGCCAACGCGGGTTGTACAGCAATGCACGGGCCAATGCGATCAGATCGGCGTCGCCGTCTTCGATCAGTTGCTCGGCATGGACCGGATCGGTGATGAGCCCCACGCCGATGGTGGTGAGGCCGGTGGCCTGCTTGACCGCCTTGGCGAACGGAATCTGATAGCCCGGTTCGAGCGGAATTTTCTGCAATGGCGAGACACCGCCGGAGGAGACGTCGATCCAGTCGCAGCCGCGCTTTTCCAACTCATGCGCAAACGCGATCGTGTCCTCGAGCGTCCAGCCGCCTTCGACCCAGTCGGTCGCGGAGACACGCACGCCCACCGGTTTGTCGGCGGGAAAGGCGGCGCGCACGATGTCGAAGATTTCAAGCGGAAAGCGCATGCGGTTTTCGAGTGAACCGCCGTACTCGTCGCTGCGTTGATTGGCGATCGGCGAGAGGAACTGATGCAGCAGATAGCCGTGGGCCGCGTGCACTTCCAATGCATCGATGCCGAGGCGCGCGGCACGGCGCGCGGAAGCCGCGAACGCTTCACGAATCCGGTTCAATCCCGGTGTGTCGAGCGCGAGAGGCGGCTCTTCGCCCGCCTTATGCGGCAACGCGGACGGCGCGTGCGGCAGCCAGCCGCCTTGCGACACCGGAATCAGTTGGCCGCCTTCCCACGGCGCGTGGCTCGAGGCCTTGCGCCCGGCGTGCGCCAACTGCATCGTGACGCTGATGTGCGAATGCTTGCGGATTGCGGCGAGCACCGGCACGAGCGCGGCTTCGGTGGCGTCGTCCCACAGCCCGAGATCGCCCGGCGTGATGCGGCCATCCGGTTCGACCGCAGTCGCCTCGATGCACAACATGCCGGCGCCGGACAACGCGAGACTGCCGAGATGGATCATGTGCCACGCAGTCGCCTCGCCACGCTCGGCGGAATACTGGCACATCGGGGACACGACGATACGATTGGGAAGCGTCACGCTACGCAGCGTGAGTGGGGAAAAAAGCGCGCTCATGAATTCCGCCCAGTAAAAACCCGAGAGCGGTCGAGGATAGCATCGCGGGTGATTTACTGCAGGCAAGCGCTTGTCAGGGTTTCGCTTCGACCTGATCGAGCCATTCGCCGAACATGCGGCGCGCGGCGGCTTCCAGCGCGGGACCGAAGCGCGCGGTTTCGGCACGCAACCGACGCGCGTCGATACCGTGGCCGGCAATCTCGCCGGCATTGCCGATCAGCCAGGGCTCGAAGCGGTCGGCGCGAATCTCCGGATGGCATTGCAGACCCAAAACGTGATCGCCCCAGGCGAACGCCTGGTTCTCGCAGGCCGGCGTCGAAGCAAGACGCGTGGCGTTGTCAGGTAAATCGAAGGTGTCGCCGTGCCAATGCAGCATGGACGTGTGCGCCCCATCCAGATGACGCACCGGCGAAGCGCGGCCGGCATCGGTGAGCGTGAGCGGTGTCCAGCCGAGCTCCGTATGCCCTGCGGGATAGACGCGCGCACCGAGCGCACGCGCGATCAATTGAGCGCCGAGGCAGATGCCGAGCGTCGGCAAACCGGCCGCGATGCGTTTTTC
>DASPZL010000390.1:0-2286 GCA_035636295.1 Paraburkholderia sp. | reverse complement strand
CAGCGATCCCGATAATGGCACCTAGGGATAACCCCATTGGGCTTCCTGCCCCGGGCGGCGGCACACCGCGCCCACCGTCCGACAGGCTTTCCGCTTCTTGCCACACGCAGGCAGCACAGCGCAAAGCCCTTTGCTTTGCATAAGGAGATCACCCATGCGAATCGCACAAATCGCACCGTTGTATGAAGCTGTCCCACCGAAACTCTATGGCGGCACAGAACGCGTCGTGTCGTATCTGACCGAGGCGCTGGTCGACCTGGGCCACGATGTGACGCTCTTCGCGAGCGGCGATTCGGTGACCTCCGCGAAACTCGAAGCGTCGTGGCCGCGCGCGCTGCGTCTGGATCCGACGATCCGCGACGCGCTCGCCCCGCACATGCTGCTGCTCGAGAAGGTGCGCAAGGTCGCGCACGAGTTCGACGTGCTGCACTTCCACCTCGACTATCTGCCGTTCCCGCTCTTTTCGACGCTGGACACGCCGTTCGTGACCACGCTGCACGGCCGTCTGGACCTGCCGGAGCTGCAACCGGTGTTCGACACGTTCACCGATGCGCCCGTGATCTCGATTTCGGATTCGCAGCGTCTGCCGCTGCAGCAGGCCAACTGGCTCAACACGATCTATCACGGCCTGCCGGAGCAGCTGCTTACGCCGCAAACGCACAAGAAGCCGGAATATCTCGCGTTCCTGGGTCGGATCTGTCCGGAAAAGCGCGTCGATACAGCCATCAAGATCGCCGCGCAAAGCGGTCTGCCGCTGAAGATCGCCGCCAAGGTGGACAAGGTCGACCAGGAATACTTCAAGACGGAAATCGAGCCGTTGCTGTCAATGGCGCACGTCGAGTTCATCGGCGAGATCAACGAGGCGCAGAAGCCGGAATTCCTGTCGGGCGCGAAGGCACTGCTGTTCCCGATCGACTGGTCGGAGCCGTTCGGCCTGGTGATGATCGAGTCGATGGCTTGCGGCACGCCGGTGATCGCGTTCAACCGTGGTTCGGTGCCGGAAGTGATCGACCACGGCGTGACGGGCTTCATCTGCGAAGACGTGCAGGGCGCCGTGGCCGCGCTGCAACGTATCGATGACCTGTCGCGCACGGAAATCCGCGCGCAGTTCGAACGCCGTTTCAGCTCGAAGATCATGGCGCAGAACTATGTCGACAGCTATTCGGCGATGCTGGAAGCAACGCGCCGTCCGATGCTGCGCCGCGTGGCAGTGGGTTGATCGCCGGCTTGCACAGGTCAACTCTGCCGATGCTGCGACATATTGCGTAATTTGTTCACTTGAACGTTTGCGCTGTCATTCAAAGACAGTTATTGTGCCTCTCACATGAAAAAGCCGCCTCCCCAGGCGGCTTTTTCTTTTCCGGCGTTCGGAACCGGATCGGCAATGGAAGCGCTTTCTTCAATGCGCCGCAATGCGCTTTTACCGAATGAAGCTATCCCCGCTTCAGACGGCTTACCGCGCATTAACAGAATCTGAAAGGCGGCGAATTTCGCCAGATCGCCTTCAGGCGGCTTTCGCCGTTTCCCCTAATTAGGCCTGTCCGATCAGAAAGCGCTCGCGGTTCTTGCCGGCAATCCACTTGGGCGGCTTTCCCCGGCCGCTCCACGTGTTGCCCGACTTCGGATCCTGATACTTCGCGGGCAACGGCGCCTTTTTGGGCGGGCGTCCGCGGCGAGCCGCCTCGGCAAAACCCAGGTCATGCGCGTTAAGGCCGTATTCGGCGATTTTCTGGCGGATTTCGGCAATCACATTGCCTACTTCACTACGGCGCGCTTCGTCCGCTTCCTGCTGCAAGCGGGCAATTTGCGCCTTGAGATCTGCGTATTGTGACATTTGGGCTCCCCTCTTTTTCTAAAAGTGGTTAGCACGGAGATTAGCCGGTGCTAACGAAATTCGCAATGGCGGCTAATACCGCGTTATCAAAAGTTTTCGTCTGAGTATTTATAAAGCGGCACTGAATCGTTCAAACCGGTGGACTTTTATCACGAAATAATTCCGCGTTCGTGAATGACAATTCTTGACAGTCCATTTGTGCAACGTTGCTTAAAATTTGCGCTCCCAAGTGCCGGGTAGCGCGTGCGCTCTCGTCCTTGAATCCCCGTACTTATTAGGATTACACACGATGAACCTCTCCAAGCGCCTCGCGGCGGAGCTGTTCGGCACCTTCTGGCTCGTACTCGGAGGCTGCGGCAGCGCCGTCCTTGCAGCAAATTTCGCCGGTCCCGTTCACGGGCTCGGCATCGGCTTCGTGGGCGTTTCGCTCGCTTTCGGCCTGACCGTCCTGA
>DASPZL010000389.1:0-12462 GCA_035636295.1 Paraburkholderia sp. | reverse complement strand
ATCCGGCGGGAGTCTTCAACAGCGATGCCGATGCCGGTTCTCAGTGCCGGAACTGCATGTCCTCCCGCGCCGCGGCGCGCGCGCAGCCTCGCCCGCTCCGTCGATTGGGAGAAGGGCGCGCTGCTCGGCGTGCTGATAGCGAACCGGCCGATGCTCGTTAACCTGGCGCAAGGCTTCGTGCGTTGCGCGAGTCTCGCGGAAGACGTGGTGCACGACGTCTTCCTCAAGCTCGTCGATTTCCCGGATCAGGAAGCCGTCCGCCAACCCGTGGCCTACGTAACTCGCATGGTGCGCAATGCGTCGATCGACGCGTTCCGCCGACAAAGTCTCGAAGATACCTATCACGCCGACGAAGACCACGGCCTGCACGTGCCTTCGCCGGAACCTTCGCCCGAAGCGGTGCTGCTCGTGCGCGATACGCTGCGGCACGTTTACAACGCGCTCGATCAACTGCCGCCGCGCAGCCGCGCGGCGTTCGAGATGGTGCGCTTGCGCGAGGAAACACTGGTAAGCACGGCGCGCGCGCTGGACGTCTCGCAAACGCTGGTGCATTTCATGGTGCGCGACGCCGAGAAGCATTGCGCCGCGTGCCTCGACGCCTGCAATCGCGGCGTGGCCGGCTTGCGTTTCGCGCCGGTTGGCGTGACGAAGTCGGCGTGAGCGGTCCGAAAGCCGAATGGCTCACGTATATCGACACTCGGTGGACCGACATGCGCCGTCACATGAACGAGGCCGCGGCAACGGCGCGCGTCATAATCCGGCAGGCCGGACATGCGCCGGGGTAAGCCGCTTCCGCGCTTATGCAATAGGGATTCCATATGACCATACCTTCGACGTTGCAGCCCACGCTCGCCGACCTATCGATCGAATCGGGACTGCCGACTGCCGTCTCGCCGCGCGCGGGCGCGGAGATCTCGCTGCAAGAGGCGGCGCCGCTACTGCATGCGATCGTCGACGATAAGCTCGAACGCGCGGGCGGTGTGCTGTTCACCGGCTTTCGCGTGGACTCGATCGATGCCTTTCAACGCTTCGCTGGCTCGTTCGGACATCCGCTGATCGGCTATGAATTCGCGTCGACGCCGCGCAGCCAGGTGGAAGGCGCGGTGTACACATCGACGGAATATCCGCCGCATCGCTCGATTCCTTTGCATAACGAACAGTCGTACACGCGCGAGTGGCCGCTGCGTATCTGGTTCCACTGCGCGCTCGCCGCGCGTTCGGGCGGCGCGACGCCGGTTGCGGACAGCCGCGCGATTTACGGCGCGCTCGATCCGGCGCTGGTCGCGCGCTTTGCGAAGCGTGAACTGCTTTACGTGCGCAACTTCGGACAAGGGCTTGATCTGCCGTGGGAGCAGGCTTTCGGCTCGGACGACCCGCGGGTGGTCGAGCGCATCTGCCGGACTCGCGGCATCGAATGCGAATGGCGCGACAGCGACGACGGCGAACTGCTGTTGCGCACGCGTGAGCGCTGCCAGGCGGTGGCGCGTCATCCACGCACGGGTGAGTTTGTTTGGTTTAACCAGGCAAATCTGTTCCACCTCTCATCGCTCGATGAGGACATGCAGGAGGCGCTGATCGATTCGGTCGGGCTCGAAAACGTGCCGCGCAATGTTTATTACGGCGACGGCGAACCGCTCGAAGCAGAGGCGCTCGCGGAAATCCGCGGCGTGCTCGATCAGCAGCGCATCGTGTTTCCATGGCAGACGGGCGACGTGCTGATGCTCGACAACATGCTGACCGCGCACGCGCGCGATCCGTTCGAAGGACCGCGCAAGGTCGTCGTGGCGATGGCGCAAAGTTACAGCGAAGGCCAAGGCGAAGGCGACGCGCGGACGGCCGCTCAATGACGAGACGCCTTTAGTTCAACACGATTCGCATCGGGCGGGCTGTTGTGCGGGCGAGGCTTCCTTGTTGCCCAGCCTTCTCGACGCACTTCCCGAAATCACGAAACTGAGGACGGCGAGCACCCATACGCCGGCGCCGCCGTATAGCATCACCCAGCCAAAGCCGCCAATCAGCGCCGCATGAACGGCGCTTCCCGACGGGTCGATCCGCGCCAAAGCCGGGATTCCCGCTCTGACCGCTTCGACATCGCCCGCCGCAATCTTTTCCGCCAACTGGACGAGCGGCGCGGTGTCGGGCGTCGCGGGCAGCTTTGTCTTCAGATTGAACAGAATGCCGCCGACCAGGATCGTGCCCATCAGCGCAATGTTGATCGCAAGCGTGATCATTCGCGCACTCATGTCGATGCCGGACGCCATGCCCGCCCGCTCGGCGGGAACCGCGGCGGTCGTCGTGTTAGTCACGGGCGTATTGGTCAGGCCGAGACCGGCGCCGGCGAGTAGGCAGCCCGGCAACATGGCGAGCACGCCCGGATGCGCGGCGTTGCTGCCGTATCTCATCAGCATGAAGCCGAGACCGATCGTGAATAAGCCCGCGGGTATCGCGATTCCCGAGCCCCAACGCAGCGCGAGACGTTCGCCGAGCGGTGGAAACAGCAGCGTCGGCAGCGTGTAGGCGAGTAACGCCAGGCCGGCGCTGACGCTGTTGTAGCCGAGCCCGATCTGGAAATAGATCGGCAGATAAATCATGAACGGCCAGAAGCTGAAGTTCATACCCATTGAACCCATCAGCGCGCCCGAGAACTTGCGGATCCTGAATACCGCGAAGTCGAACATCGGACGGGCACTTCGACGCTCCGCCCAGAGAAACGCCACGAAAGCGAGCGCCGTCGCCACGATGATCGAGCCTGCGCGAGCACTCGTGAAGCCGAGTTCCGAACCCTGCGTGATGAAGTACACGAGTCCGAAAACCGCGAGCGACAGCGTGACGATGCCCGCAACGTCGAGCGTATGCGCGTGCGGATCGCGCGATTCCTGCACGCCGCCGAAAACGAGCGCCAACGTGATGGCGGCGAGCAGCGCATGCACCCAGAACACCCATTGCCAACTCGCGAGCGCAACGATCGCCCCGCCGATGATCGGCCCGAAGCCGAGCCCAATGCCGAGAATGACGCCCCACGCGCTGAACGCCCGGGCGCGCTCGGGGCCTTCGCTGAACTGGTGCGAAAGCACCGCGACCTGGCATATCAGCATCGCGCCGCCGCTCGCGCCTTGCAGCGCGCGCCCGACGATCAGCATCGGCACGGTCTGCGCCAGTCCGCAAATCAACGACGTAATGCCGAAAAGCGCGATACCGGCGACAAAGATTCTTCTCCGGCCGAAGCGGTCCGCCAGCGTGCCGGTCGCCATCAGCACGGTCGTCACCGCGAGCGTGTAGGCGTTCATGATCCACTGCATGCCCTTGAAGTCGCCGTGCAGCACTCGCTCGAGCGTCGGCAGGATCACGGGCACGCTGGAGATTTCGAGGCCGAACATCAGCGAGGACAGACACACGGCGGCCAATGCCAGCATGTTTTTGCGGACCGGGAAAAAGCGCGCCGATTGCGACTGGCGCTGTGTTGTTGCGACGACCCCTTCGGGTTGTTCATCGCGCCGTGGCGGCGCGAGCCGATACCTGGACATAAGAATCACCTCGATGTTCGATGGACTTGGTCAATGCGGTCCGTTGTAATATAAGGGGAATCGAAGTCCCCATTGGCGCGCGTTGATCCCAGAAATGCGTCCTGAAAGGAACCAATAAGGCGAAGGTATGAGCGACATCCTCGATGGAGTGACGACATTTGTACGCGTCGTGGAAACGGGCAGTTTCGCGTTGGCCGCCGAACGCATGAACCTGACGCGTTCGGCGGTCGGCAAGGTGATCGTGCGGCTCGAAAAACGTCTCGGCGTGCGGCTGCTCAATCGCACGACGCGCAGCCAGAGTCTCACCGAGGACGGGCAGGCCTATTACGACCGCTGCGTGCGCGCGCTTGCCGAACTGGAGGCTGCCGAGGCCGATCTGGACTCGGGGCGGCGCGAACCCAAAGGGCGTCTGCGGGTGAGCGTGCCGCAGGCCTTTGGTCATCATTGCGTGGCGCCGGTGCTGCTCGGGCTCGCGCGCCGGCATCCGCAATTGAAGATCGACATTTCGATTACCGACCGTTTCGTGGACGTGGTGGAGGAAGGTTTCGATCTCGTGGTGCGTATCGGTCCGCTGGTCGACAGCGTGAGCCTCGCGGCGCGACGGCTTGGCGTGCAGCACGCGAGTATCGGCGCGGCGCCTTCTTATCTGGCGCGGCATGGCACGCCGCGCAGCGTCGATGAATTGCGCGGGCACACGGTGATTGCTTACTTGCGGGCAGGAACCGCCGAGCCTTGGGACGTGCTTGACGTCGACGGGCAGATTCGCCGCGCGGACGTTCAGCCGCAACTGGGCTTCGACGATATGCAGGGCATTGTCGATGCCGCTATCGCGGGGTTTGGTTTGGCGTGGTTGCCGAGCTGGCTACTGGCGCGTTATGCGGAAAGCGGCAAACTCGTCACGGTAATGGAGAACTGTTTTCGACCTTCGCAGGAAATCCACGTGGTATGGCCGAAGAGCCGCTATCTGGCTTTGAAAACGCGCAGTGCGATCGACGCGCTCGTCGCGGAAATTCCTCCGATGGTTGGGGCGCCCGCTTAGGCGCCCGTTCCGCGAGTAAAGAGTGCAGGCGGGCTGGTAATGCACTTAATTCGCATTAACACATTCTTTTCGCGTCGCAAGTCATCTATAAGACATCTGTTTTTCGATATAGGGTATTCGCCTCAAAGCCTTATCTGGCGGGGCACGACCCTGTTGGGCATGTTTCCCGGATATGTTTGTTTAGCAGCGAGTAGAGGAAAACGCGCATATACTCACGGTCGGGCCGTAAAAAGTAGTGCTGCGGGTTGCGCTGCGTTTTTGCTGCTTCGTCGCAATTTCGCTGGCTCAGCGCTACCCACGCTCTGTCTCTCACTTCACCTAGCAAAGCATTAAACATGTCCACACCGCCGAAGATCATCTACACCCTGACTGACGAAGCCCCCGCGCTGGCGACTTACTCGCTGCTGCCGATCGTCAAGGCGTTCACGCGCTCGTCCGACGTGATCGTTGAAACGCGCGATATCTCGCTTGCCGGCCGGATCATCGCTGCATTTCCGGACTACCTGACCGCGGAACAGAAGGGTTCCGACGATCTGGCGGAGTTGGGCGGACTCACCACGCGTGCGGAAGCGAACATCATCAAGCTGCCGAACATCAGCGCGTCGGTGCCGCAACTGAAGGCCGCGATCACGGAACTGCGCGATCAGGGCTACAAGCTGCCGCCGTACCCGGACGAAGCGAAGACCGACGCTGAAAAAGACGTCAAGGCCCGCTACGACAAGATCAAGGGCAGCGCCGTGAACCCGGTTCTGCGCGAAGGCAATTCGGACCGCCGCGCGCCGCTTTCGGTGAAGAACTACGCGCGCAAGCACCCGCACAAGATGGGCGCGTGGTCGGCTGACTCGAAGTCGCACGTCGCGCACATGAGCGGCGGCGATTTCTACGGCAGCGAAAAGTCGGCGCTGATCGCGGCAGCCGGCAGCGTGAAGATCGAACTGGCGGCCGCGGACGGCAGCAAGACGGTCCTGAAAGAAAAGACGGCCGTGCAAGCGGGCGAGATCATCGACGCTTCGGTGCTCTCCAAGAACGCGCTGCGCAGCTTCATCGAGGCGGAAATCGCCGATGCGAAGAGCAAGGGCGTGCTGTTCTCGGTGCACCTGAAAGCCACCATGATGAAGGTGTCGGATCCGATCATCTTCGGCCACGTGGTGTCGGTGTTCTACAAAGACGTGCTGACCAAGCACGCTGACGCGCTGGCGCAAACCGGCTTCAACCCGAATAACGGTATCGGCGATCTGTACGCGCGTCTGAAAGACCTGCCGGCCGAAACGCGTGAAGCGATCGAAGCCGACATCAAGGCGCAGTACGAGCAGCGCCCGCCGCTCGCCATGGTCAACTCGGACAAGGGCATCACCAGCCTGCACGTGCCGAGCGATGTGATTGTCGACGCCTCCATGCCGGCCATGATCCGCGAGTCGGGCAAGATGTGGGGCGCGGACGGTGCGCTGCACGACGCCAAGGCCGTGATTCCGGACCGTTGCTATGCCGGCGTCTACCAGGCTGCGATCGAAGACTGCAGGAAGAACGGCGCATTCGACCCGGTCACGATGGGCACCGTGCCGAACGTCGGCCTGATGGCGCAAGCCGCAGAGGAATACGGTTCACACGACAAGACGTTCCAGATCCCGGCAAACGGCGTGGTCCGCGTGACGGACGCAGCCGGCACGGTGCTGCTCGAGCAACCGGTCGAAGCCGGCGACATCTGGCGCATGTGCCAGACCAAGGACGCGCCGGTCCAGGATTGGGTCAAGCTCGCGGTGAACCGCGCGCGCGCCACCAACACGCCGGCCGTGTTCTGGCTCGACGCGGCTCGCGCCCATGATGCGCAGATCATCAAGAAGGTCGAGCAATACCTGAAGGACCACGACACCAGCGGTCTGGATATCCGCATCATGACGCCGGTCGAGGCCACGAAGTTCTCGCTGGAGCGCATCCGCGCCGGCAAGGACACGATCTCGGTCACCGGCAACGTGCTGCGCGACTACCTGACCGACCTGTTCCCGATCATGGAACTCGGCACCAGCGCGAAGATGCTGTCGATCGTCCCGCTCATGGCCGGTGGCGGCATGTTCGAAACCGGCGCGGGTGGTTCGGCGCCGAAGCACGTTCAGCAACTGGTTGAAGAAGGTTTCCTGCGTTGGGATTCGCTCGGCGAATTCCTGGCGTTGGCCGCGTCGCTCGAACATCTGGGCAATGCGTACCACAACCCGAAGGCGCAGGTTCTAGCCAAGACGCTGGATCAGGCAACCGGCAAGTTCCTCGACAACGACAAGTCGCCGGCGCGCAAGGTGGGCGGTCTCGACAATCGCGGCAGCCACTTCTACCTGGCCATGTACTGGGCTGAAGCACTGGCCGCGCAAACCGAAGACGCGGCGCTGCAGGCGCAGTTCGCCGGCGTCGCGAAGGCAATGGCCGACAACGAAGCGAAGATTCTCGAGGAGTTGAGTGCGGCGCAGGGCAAGCCGGTGGATATCGGCGGCTACTATCGTCCGAACGTCGAGCTGACGGGTAAGGCCATGCGTCCGAGCGCCACGCTGAACAAGATCGTGGACGCGGTTGTTTAAGCTGTGAAGTAACGCACTGAAGTAAGCAGTAAGAACGACGATGGCGCTCTCGAGCGCCATCGTCGTTTGTGCTTTCAGGCGAGTGCCGGTCATGCCGGCCATCACACGTGAACGATTTCCCAATCGCTGAGTTTTTCCGGTATTTCCAGCGTCGACGTGTCCACCTCGGACAGATGCGGGCAGGTCAAGCCGCGCGCGACTTCATCGGCGGCCTGTTGCGGGCTGGAAAACTCTCCGAGCGTCTCGTTGCCGTAGGTTGCCTCCCAACCATCCTGTCCCGGCAAAATGTAGAACGCTCCCTGGGCCGAGCCAAAGCGAAAGCCTTTCATTTTTAATCTCCCAATTGCCAATTAAAAACCGCGAGGTCGGGACGGCTTCCTGCGTTCGGCCGGAGACAGAATGATTGCGTCTTTGTCCCGTCCAATCCGGCTTGGCCACATGAAGCGCCGACTCATGTAAAGGAGTCTACGTCAGCAGGCAGCGGCGCAAGACGGTGTTAGACGGTTCACTCGATCGAAAAATCTCCTTTTAAAATAATGGCTTGAGAGTGACGTTTTACGATGTGCAACGTGGGGCGGCATTGCGAAATGAAGGATTTGTGCCACGCACCACGATTTTTTACGAAGCAATGATTCATGCCACATCGTGAAATTCTGGCGTCTTGCGAGAGTTAAAACATTGCGGAGTGAAGGCGCAGCGATGCGGCCTGCTATCGCCGTCCGAGATCAGGAAAGAACCCGGCGCAGAAAACCGAGCATCACGCGGTTGAATTGCGCCGGCCTTTGCAGCGGCGCGAAATGGCTCACGCCCGGTAGCAGAATCAACTCCGCGCCCGGAATGCTGCGCGCGAGATAGTCGGCGTGTTCCGGCTTGATGAATTCGTCGTGCTCGCTTTGCACGATCGCGACCGGCACGCGGATCCGAGCCAGATCGTGTGCGGTGTAGTTGGGTTCGGTTTTCATCATCTCGCTGACGGCGCCGACAAACGCGTCGAAGTCGCGAGGTGTCGCGGAGAGTTGCGCATAGTCTTTGGCATGCCGGCTGAAACAGCGATCGATTATCGGTGTCGGCACGAATTCCTTCGTACCGCTCGGGTCCATGTTGCAGCCGAAGAAGAACACGCCCGCAACGCGCTCGGGAGCCGTGATGCCCAGCACCATCGCGATGCAGGCGCCGTCGCTCCAGCCCACGATCGCGGCGCGGTCGATTTGCAATGTGTCCATCACGGCCAGCACGTCGGACGCCATCAACTCGTACTTGTAGGGCCGCGCGTCGCGCGTGCTGCGGCCGTGGCCGCGGCTGTCGACGACCACCACGCGATGTCCCGCGCCAAGCAGCGCCGGCACCTGATAGCCCCAGTTGCCGCTGTGTCCGAGGCCACCGTGCAGCAGAATCACCGGGGCGCCGGCGCCATATGACGCATACCAGATGCGCGCCCCTTCATGCTCGACGTAGCCTTGATCGTTCGAGACGGGCAGCGGCGCCGCACCGTGTGCTTCGAAATGTTCGAGGTCGTCGTCGTGAGATTTCGTGGTGGTGGGTTCCATGGTTGTTGTCTCCGCTGCCTTTGGAGCCGCTAGATTGCCAGCGCGACTTCTTCGCTCTCTCATCGCGCTTGCACGACTTTTTAGCCGCCCGGTTTGCTCAACTCGTGCGCGCGGCGAAGTCTTTCGCGGCTGTTGCTCAAATGCATGCGCATCGCGGCGCGCGCGTCGTCCGGGTCCTGGCGTTCGATTGCCCGGTAAATCATTTGATGCTCGTTGAGCACGTTGCGCAGGTGCTCGATATGGTCAAGTTCAGCGATCTCCGCCGAGCCCAGCCGCGTGCGCGGACTCACGGCGCGTCCGAGCTGGCTGAGAACATCGAAGAAGTAGCGATTGCCGCTTGCACGCGCGATCTGCAGATGAAACTCGATGTCGTGCGCCAGCGTATCAGTGCTGCCGCGCTCGAGTTCGGCTTCGAACCGCTCCAGTGCGCTGCGGATCTGCTTGAGATTCTGTTCGGTGCGCCGTGCGGCGGCGAGCGCCGCCGAGGCTGCCTCGACGTCGATACGGAATTCGATAATCGCCATCACGTCCAGCATGTTGGACAGGTCGGCGGCAGGCAACTGCATGCTTTTTTCCGCGGCCGGCGCCAGCACGAATGTGCCGATGCCGTGACGCGTCTCCACCACTTTAGCCGCCTGCAGGCGCGAAATTGCCTCGCGGACCACGGAGCGGCTTACCGAGAGCTGCTTCATCATCGCAACTTCGGTGGGAATGCGGTCTCCCGGCCTCAGGGCGCCGCGGCGGATTTCATCGGAAAGGATGGCCACCACCTTCTCAGTTAGGCTGCTCATTGCTGGGACTTGTTGGCTAATCGGCAGGAAATGCACATGGTGCTCAGGCGAGCGGCGTCATTGGACGGCTCGACGTAGCCATCATAACGTCTGTTCGTATTGAGAACGACTCGGACGTCGCGACGCGGGCGTTGGCTGAAACGGCCAGCGACTCCAGGGAGCCGGAGTGGATCGTATCAGAATCGCACGATGTCATCAGACGTCTTAGTTCAAGCGTATTGTCGTCGCCCTATCTTGTGATTTGGGCCTGAGGGGCACCGAGAAGGGAAGAGTGACAGGGTAAACACCGCATTGGAATCTCCGCGCATAAAATTGTAGACTGTCATCAGACAACGTATCACGCGCTTCGCCGCACAATCCGTTTCCACTCGGACGCCGCGTTGCGCCGGATCAGGCCGTTCAACGGCCCAACTGGAGACACCCTTGACATCTGCTCTCGCCACGGCGACCGACCCGCTTGAATCCGCGGTCTCGAAGGTCAAGCGGCACGTGCTGCCGCTTTTCCTGATCATGTTCATCGCAAACTACATCGACCGCGTGAACATCGGGTTCGTGAACTCCCACATGCAGACCGATCTCGGCATTGGCGCGGCGGCCTACGGTTTGGGGAGCGGTTTGTTCTTCATCGGCTATGCGCTGTTCGAGGTGCCGTCGAACGTGTTGATGCAGAAGTACGGCGCGCGCGCGTGGCTGACCCGCATCATGGGCACGTGGGGACTCGTCGCGGCAGCCATGGCCTTCGTGTGGAACGACACGTCCTTCTACGTGCTGCGCTTCCTTCTCGGCGTTGCCGAGGCCGGCTTCTTCCCCGGCGTGGTTTTCTACTTCACGCAGTGGCTCCCGCAAAAAGAGCGCGGCAAGGCCGTCGCGGTGTTTCTGGGCGGCTCCGCGCTCGCGTCGGTGCTGTCGGGACCGATCACCGGCAGCTTGCTGTCGATTCGCGGATTCGGCCTGCACGGCTGGCAATGGATGTTCCTCATCGAGGGCGGCTTCTCGGTCGCGCTGTGCGTTGTCAGCTGGATGCTGCTGAAGTCGCGCATTTGCGATGCGTCGTGGCTGACCGCTGAAGAGCAGCACGTGCTCGAATCGTCGATCGCGGCGGAGCAGGCCGAGCGCGAGGCAGCCGGCAGCGCGCATCTCCCCGCGATGAAACTGTTGAAGGATCCGCAGATTCTGCTGTTCTGCTTCCTCTATTTTTCGATTCAACTAACCATCTACGCGGCCACGTTCTGGCTGCCGACGATCATTCGCAAGATGGGCGGGCTTTCCGATTTCCAGGTCGGGATGTTCAATGCAATTCCCTGGCTCATCGCGATGGTTGCGATGTACTGCTTCGCGATGCTGTCGGCAAGGTGGCGTTTCCAGCAGGCGTGGCTGGCGGTGGCGCTCGTCATCGCGGCATGCGGGTTGTTCGCGTCGACCTCGGGCAATCCGGTTCTCTCGTTCGTGGCGATCTGCTTCTCGGCGATCGGCTTCAAGGCGGCGGCTTCGCTCTTCTGGCCCATTCCGCAGGGCTACCTCGATGCGCGCGTGGCCGCCGCGGTGATCGCGCTGATCAATTCGGTGGGCAACCTCGGCGGATTCTTCGCGCCGGCCGCGTTCGGTTATCTGCAGCAGCACACCGGCTCGATTACCGGCGGCCTCTATGCGTTGGGCGTGGCTTCGCTGATCGCGGCGGCAGTCGGCTTCCTGACGCGCACTCGCAGGGTCAATCGTGACGTGTTGCCGGATGCGCTCCACAGCAAGGCGCATTGATCGCCGTGATTTTCGAAACCGTCAATCGTGAGTCGCGCACTTTTCCATTTCCGTCCGGCGCTGGTGTTGAACGCGAAGGCGAACGCGCGCCGCAATGATCTCCGCCTGCCGGCCCACTCATTCAACCGCTTCCATTCTTATGCCAACGAACACCACTCAATCCAACGCCACGCCGACTGTCACCGAATTGCGTGTCGTCCCCGTTGCCGGCCGTGACAGCATGTTGATGAATCTGAGCGGCGCGCATGGTCCGTTCTTCACGCGCAACATCGTCATTCTGCGCGACAGCGCCGGGCATACCGGCGTCGGCGAGGTGCCCGGCGGCGAGAGCATCCGCAAGACGATCGACGATGCGCGTCCGTTCGTCGTCGGTCAATCGATCGGCAATTTGCAAGCTATCCTGAACAGAGCGCGCACGCAGTTCGCCGACCGCGACGCGGGCGGACGCGGCCTGCAGACTTTTGATCTACGCACCACCATTCACGCGGTCACTGCGCTCGAAGCCGCACTGCTCGATCTGCTCGGCCAGCATCTCGGCGTGCCGGTTGCGGCACTGCTCGGCGAAGGCCAGCAACGCGACGAAGTGGAAATGCTCGGCTACCTGTTCTATATCGGCGATCGCAAGAAGACCGATCTGCCGTACGCGAGCGGCGTGGAAGGACGCGACGACTGGGAGCGCATTCGCACTGAAGAAGCGATGACGCCCGAGGCGGTCGTGCGACTGGCCGAGGCGGCGCAGACGCGGTACGGCTTCAACGATTTCAAGCTTAAGGGCGGCGTGCTGCCCGGCGACGCTGAAATCGAAGCGGTGACGGCGCTCGCCGAACGCTTTCCCAATGCCCGCGTGACGCTCGACCCGAACGGCGCGTGGTCACTGGCGGAAGCGATTCGACTGTGCCGCGACAAGCACGACGTGCTGGCCTATGCAGAAGATCCATGCGGCGCGGAAAACGGCTACTCGGGCCGCGAGGTCATGGCCGAATTCCGTCGCGCGACCGGCTTGCCGACGGCCACCAACATGATCGCCACCGACTGGCGTCAGATGGGCCACGCGATCCAGTTGCAGTCCGTGGACATTCCGCTTGCCGACCCGCACTTCTGGACCATGCAGGGCTCGGTGCGCGTGGCGCAGATGTGCAACGATTGGGGCCTCACGTGGGGCTCGCATTCGAACAATCACTTCGACATCTCGCTCGCGATGTTCACGCACGTCGCGGCGGCGGCGCCCGGCAAGATTACCGC
>DASPZL010000388.1:0-9430 GCA_035636295.1 Paraburkholderia sp. | reverse complement strand
GCCTTGAGCACTTCGCGCTCGGCAAAGAACGCGTGAACGAGTCCCGCGCGTTGCGGACTGTCGATGCATTGCAGAAAGAGTTTGCGCTCGAGTCGCAGGCCTTCGTCGAAAGGCTGTTCGATTGCGGCCTCGATCGCGTCGACGATTTTCAGCGGCGAGAACAGACCGCGCGACTTCTTCGCCGTTTCCGCGCGCGCTGTCGCGACAGCGGCGAGGCTCGCGGCACGCTCGCTCAGCGCCTTGGCATCGCGCGTGCGGCGCACCGGCGCGTGGGCGGCCAGCAGTTCGTGCACATAGGCGAGCCCTTCGGCGAGGATGTCGCCGCTGCTGCCGAGCCGGTCGATAAGACCGAGCGCTAGCGCTTCCTTCGCGCCGGCGTGGCGGCCGCTCAGGATCAGATCGAGCGCGGCCTGCGCGCCGATCAGGCACGGCGTGCGCTGCGTGCCGCCCGCGCCCGGCAGCAGGCCGAGTTGCACTTCCGGCAAGCCGAGCTTCGCGCCGCCGACGGCGATGCGGTAGTGCGCCGCGAGCGCCACTTCCAGGCCGCCGCCGAGCGCGGCGCCGTGAATCGCCGCCACCACCGGTTTCGTACACGCCTCGATGCGGTTGCAGACGTCCGGCAACGATGGCGGCACCGGCGGCTTGCCGAACTCGCGAATATCCGCGCCCGCAATGAAGTTGCGCCCCGCGCCGACGATCAGCACGGCTCCCACGGCCTTGTCGGCATCCGCCGCTTCGATCGCGGCGAGCAGGCCGCGCCGCACGTCGGCGGACAGCGCGTTGACCGGCGCATGGTCGATCGTGACCAGCAAAACCTTGCCGCGCAATTCGCGCGTCACAACGTCGGCCGAAGGGTTGAGGCTCATGGTGTCGTCTCCTGATTGTGATCGGGGTGTGCGCCGGGCATGCCGGGTCTGGCGAATTCCTCGATTGTCGGTTGGTCAAGCTTTATTGACAATCACATGGACCATTGACAGACTGTCAAGGTTATTTTGACAAAGGCGCCGTCATGGACGTCAATTCCCTGACCTTGCTGGTCGACATTCTCGACGCCGGCAATCTGAGCGAGGCGGCGCGGCGCCTGAAAATGAGCCGCGCGAACGTGAGCTACCACCTGAATCAGCTGGAGCGTTCGATCGGGCTGCAACTGGTGAGGCGCACCACGCGCCGGGTCGAGCCGACCGAGATCGGTCTGCAGCTATACGAGCACGGCCGGGCGATCCAGAACGCGCTGCTTGCCGCGCGCGAATCGGTCGCCACGCTCGGGCAAAGCCTGCAAGGCAGAGTGCGTTTGAGCGTGCCGAGCGGCTATGGGCAACTGGTGATGTCGGACTGGCTGATCGCCTTCAAGCATCTCTATCCGGGCATCGTGCTGGACGTGATGTTCGAGAATCGCGTCGAGGACCTGATGCGCGACGAAGTGGACATCGCCGTGCGGGTGATGTCCGAGCCGCCGCAAAATCTCGTCGCGCGCGACATGGGGCCGGTGCGGTATGTGGCCTGCGCTTCGCCCGCTTTCGCTGAAAGCCGCGGCATGCCGGTGCAACTCGACGATTTGCGCACCGCGCCGTTGATCACGTCGGCGGTGGTCGGCAGGCAGTTGCGCGTGGCGGCTTACTTGCGCGACGAGCGGCACGAAGTGCTGCTGGAGCCGACGCTCATCTCCGAGAACTTTCTGTTTTTGCGGCAGGCGGTGCTGGCCGGTCTGGGCGTGGGCCTCATGCCCGATTATGTGGTGCAGGACGATCTGCAGCGTGGCGACGTGGTGACGGCGCTCGACGAATGGCGGCTCAGCATCTTCGGCACGCACATGTACATGCTTTATATGCCGAACCGGCATCACACGCGGGCTGCGGCGAGTTTCATCGAGTTTGTTCTGGAGCAGGCGCGGGGAAGCGGGAGAGGGATTGCGGCTTGAACTGTCACGGGTATGCTTAACAAAAACGAAGAGCCGTGCGCCATCTGGCGGCACATGAACTTCAGAGGAGACACGAATGAAATGGGCCATCGCTTGTCTGGCGCTGCTTGCAACCGCCATTGTCATTGTGCTGGTCGCGCGCCTGCCTGCTGACCAGGCCATCCGTTTCGCCGGCTATGCGGGCACTGCCGTATTCGCCGCGCTGGTCAGCTTGCTGCTTCGCTGGCGCGCCAATCGCGCTCAACGGAAGGCGCCGCGATAAACCTCGGCGGCCAGAGCCAGGAAAGAAGGAAGGCGTGATCAAAGCCACCGTTGCCGCACTCGTTCAAGCACGATGATCGCGACTCCTGATGCCATTCGGTGGTAAGCGCGGCCGCTCTCGCATGCTACGATGCTTTGCTCATTGCGCAGAGAGTCGGAGACACAAATGCGTCCAGAGAGTGCCGCCCGTTTCGATGAAGAGTTCGCGCCTCGCATCGCCGAGGCCGTCGCCGCGTGTTTCGCCACCACCGTGCATACGGAAGTGCTGCCTTACGGGGGGCACGGGCATCCGACGCGTGTTCGGATTCATGCCGCGCCGATCGAGGATCTGCGCCACTACGCGCATCCGTTGAATCTATATCTGACCTGGGACAGCGACGAGATCGAAAGGTTGATGGGCGCGAAAGGGCCGGCGCGCTTCGAAAACTATCTGGCCGCGTTGCCGCGCAAGCTTGCGGCCTGGCGGCATGCGCGCGAACTGGATTTTCTCTCGCATACGCAGGGCGAACCGGTAGCGTTGATCGGCGGGCTCGACTTCGAGTCGTGAGAGTTCAGGCCGCCGCCCCCAGCCTGAAGAAACTCACGCTTCGCACCAACCCCGATGCCTTGCCCTGTACCGCATCGGCGTCGTCGTAGTGCTTAAGCGCTTCGAGGTAGCGGTCCCGCAACGAGGCGTGCGTGGCGAGCGCCTTGTCGACGCCGTCCACGTCAGCGCCGCATCGTCCTACATCACCGGCGAATGCAGATGATGCGGATGGTCGAGCGTTTCACCGACGATGCGCAACGCCTCCTCGCATTCGTCGCGGGTCTTCGAGCCGCCGAGGCAGACGCGCATTGCGTTGGGCGGATTGCCGTCAGTGGAAAACGCCGCGCCCGCAACGGCGGCGATGCCCTGGTTGCGCAGTTGCAATGCGAGTTCCGAAGTGCTCCAACCGCTGTCCACCGGCACCGGCAACCACAAATGAAAACCGTCCGGATGCGCTTCGTAAGGCCACGCTTCGAGCATGCGCGAAGCGATCGCCTGGCGTGCGCGCGATTCGCCGCGAATGGCGTTGAGCATATCGAGCGCGGTGCCGTCAACGAGCCATTGCGTCGCGAGCGTCACCGTAAATGGACTCGCCATCACCGTGGTCGCGCGTAACGCGCCGGCGAGACGCTGCGTTTGGCGCGGCGTCGGCGCGTGCAGATACGCGACCCGCAAACCGGCGCCGAGGCTCTTCGACAAACCGGTGACGTAGTAGGTCAGTTCGGGCGCGAAGCTAGCAAGCGCATCGGGCGCGCTGTGCGGCAGCATTGCGTAGGCATCGTCCTCGATGATCGGCACGCTATAGCGCAACGCGACGTCGGCCAGCGCCTCGCGGCGTTTGTGCGTGAGCGTCAGCGTGCTGGGATTCTGCAGCGTCGGATTGCAATAGAACGCGCTCGGCTTGCCGGTCTTGCAGAGCGCTTCGAAGGCATGCGCGAGCGGTCCTTCGTCGTCGCGCGGCAGGGCTTGCAGACGCACGCCGAGTTGTGCGGCGATCGCCTTGATGCCTGGATAGGCGAGCGTGTCGAGACAGATCGTGCCGCCGGGCCGCGCCAGTTGCGAGACGAGCGCGACCAGCGCGCTATGGATGCCAGGACATACCAATACGTTCTGCGCGTCGCAATGCGGCACGCGGCGCCTGAGCCATTCTGCGCCCGCATCCTTGTCCGCGGCCGAACCGCCGAAGTCCTGATAGCGCAACAATTGATAAGGATCGCTGCCGGTCATGAGACGCGCCGCGGAATCCCGCAAACGCGCGGCGTAGTCGGGCGGCTCGGGCGGCGTGTTCATCGACATCTCGATGCTGCTGCCGCCCGTGAGCGGCAAGGTGGCGGTGCGGCCGCGCACGAAGGTGCCGCTGCCGGCGCGCGAATCGAGCAAGCCGCGCTTTCGCGCTTCCGCGTATGCACGCGCCACCGTCGTGTAGTTCAGCGCGAGTTCCTCGGCCAGATCGCGCAGCCCCGGCAAGCGGTCGCGCGGACGCAGGCGGCCGGTGGCGAGATCTTCCTCGATCAGATCGGGAATCGCGAGGTAGGCCGGCTTGCGAATGTCGGCGAGACGTTTTATCCAGTGATGCGTCGGGCTGCTCATTGCGTTAGATCTTCGACTGGTGTGAAAGAGAAATTGATCGCATTTGAATGCGATCAATGATCGGATTGATCGCCGGCGGTGAATGACTGCACCACGCCGACACGTTCGCGCAACCGAATCGCACCCGGCTGGTGCGATATCGCGGCGCTAAAAGCAATTGCTGGCGATGCCCCGGCTGCATGCAAGCTTCGCGCCCAAGAAAATTTTTGTGTCGGACTTCGAATCGAGGCGGAATTGATTGCTGATTGATCGCATTTGCCTCGCCAATCAATGGCACGGGCGTTGCATTAGGAGAAGCACGCACGGATTGAACGTGCGCCTTCTTTTAATTAGCAAACCCGATCGGAGAGTGCCATGCCAGCCGTCAACAAACCGCTGCATCAGAAAGGCGATTACCTTGTCGACTACGAGGAGAAAGTTTTCGAGGACGTGAAAGCCGAACCCGGCGAAAAGGCGCTCGTGACGTTTCATACGGTCGCGTTCGAAGGCTCGATCGGCTTCGTCAATCTGCTGCAGGCCACGCGTCTGCAACGCAAGGGCTTCGAAACGTCGGTGCTGTTGTACGGGCCGGGCGTCACGCTCGGTTTGCAACGCGGCTTTCCGACGCTCGGCGACGAGGCTTTCCCCGGCCATCTGAACTTCAACAAGCAACTGATGAAGTTCATGGAAGAGGGCGGCAAGGTGTACGCGTGCCGCTTCGCGCTGCAAGCGCTGTACGGGCACGGTGAAGCCTCGCTGATCGAAGGCATTCGCCCGATCAGCCCGCTCGACGTGCTCGACATCCAGCTGCTTCATCGCAAGGACAACGCGCTGATCATCCACACGTGGACGGTTTGACGAGAGGCGGGTGACCACTATGTCCGACAAACGCATCGTGCGCGCCGCGGCGGTCCAGATCGCACCGGACTTCGAACGCAGCGGCGGCACGCTGGAGAAGGTCTGCGAGGCGATCGAAAAGGCCGCGCGCGAAGGCGTGCAACTAATCGTGTTCCCCGAAACCTTCGTGCCGTACTACCCGTATTTTTCTTTCGTGCGGCCTCCGGTTGCCTCCGGCGCCGATCACATGAAGCTCTACGACGAAGCCGTGATCGTGCCGGGGCCGGTCACGCAAGCGGTGGCCGAGTGCGCGCGTTTGCATCGGATGGTGGTGGTGCTCGGCGTCAACGAGCGCGATCACGGCAGCCTGTACAACACGCAACTGATCTTCGACGTGGACGGCCAGCTCGTGCTCAGGCGCCGCAAGATCACGCCGACATTTCACGAGCGGATGATCTGGGGGCAGGGCGACGCGGCGGGTTTGAAAGTGGCGCATACGGCGGTGGCGCGTGTCGGTGCGCTCGCCTGTTGGGAGCATTACAACCCGCTCGCGCGCTACGCGTTGATGACGCAGCATGAAGAAATTCATTGCAGCCAGTTTCCCGGCTCGCTGGTGGGTCCGATCTTCGCCGAGCAGATCGAGGTGACGATCCGGCATCACGCGCTGGAGTCGGGCTGCTTCGTGGTCAATGCGACAGGGTGGCTCAGCGAAGCGCAGATTGCATCCGTCACGCCGGATACGAATCTGCAGAAGGCGCTGCGCGGCGGCTGCCATACCGCGATCGTGTCGCCGGAAGGGCAGCACCTGGCCGCGCCGTTGCGCGAGGGCGAAGGCATGGTGATCGCCGATCTCGACATGGCGTTGATCACCAAGCGCAAACGCATGATGGATTCGGTCGGCCATTACGCGCGGCCCGAGTTGCTGAGCCTCGCTATCAACCGGCGGCCCGCGGAGACCGTGGCGCCGATGCCTGCGTGGTCCGCCGCTTCGAACGCCGATTTCAATTCAACCGAGGGATGGTGCGATGAACTCCAGCGAGACGCTGTCGGCAGAGAGCCGGCAATTGATGACTGAATTGCAGTCGGCCGGCTTGCGGCTCGTGTCGCCGGATGCGGGCGCCTCGAGCCGGCGCGGCGGCGCGGGTCCGTCGGACCACAAGGCCGTGACGGTGGACGGCGTGACGATCATGGTGCCGGTGCACACGAGCACGGCGTGGCACTCGCCGTTCGTCGCGCAGACGCCCGACGCGAACGGTGCGAGCGCATTGCTGCGCGGCACGATTCCGATCGCCAGCATCAGCTTTCCGAAAGCGCCGCGTTTTTACGGCATGCAGACGCTCGACGGCGTGCCGTACTCGCACATCGCCACGCTGCACAGTGCGGACGTGCTCGCGACCACCGTGTTGCAGACCTGCATTCGCTATGAGAGCCGGCGCAAGAGTTGCAAGTTCTGCGCGATCGGACAGTCGCTTGCGGCAGGGCGCACGATCGCGCGCAAATCGCCCGAGCAACTGGCAGAAGTGGCGCGCGCGGCGGTATTGCTCGACGGCGTCAAGCATATGGTGCTCACTACCGGCACGCCACCGACGCCCGATCGCGGCGCGCAGATTCTGTGCGAGAGCGCGTTCGCGATCAAGGCCGCAGTCGATTTGCCGATTCAGGCGCAATGCGAGCCGCCCGACGACGACCGCTGGTTCGCACGCATGAAAGCGAGCGGCATCGATACGCTCGGCATGCATCTCGAAGTGGTGACCCCTGCATTGCGCGAACGCATCATGCCGGGCAAGGCGAGCGTGCCGCTGTCGCGCTATATGGAAGCGTTCAAGGCGGCGGTGGTCGTGTTCGGACGCGGACAGGTCAGCACTTACATCCTCGCCGGTCTCGGCGATAGCGCGGAGGCGATTCTGGCGACGTCGCGCGAACTGATCGATCTCGGCGTTTATCCGTTCGTGGTGCCGTTCGTGCCGATCAGCGGCACGCCGCTCGAAGATCATCCTGCCCCTACGCCCGAATTCATGAAGGCGGTTTTGCAACCGCTCGGCGCGATGCTCAACGCCGCCGCGATGCGGTCAAGCGACATCAAGGCCGGTTGCGGCAAATGCGGCGCATGTTCGTCGCTGTCATCGTACGAGGAGTGATCATGTTCGGTGAAGCGATTGCAGGCGAGGCGCTGAATGGCGGCATGGTTTTCGCGCCTTATGCGCCGAGCGAATTCCGCATCAAATGGACCACGCTGAATTGGGAAGCCGATGAAGCGTTCAAGCTGCGGCGCGCGGTGTTCTGCATCGAGCAGGGCATCTTCGTCGGCGACGATCGCGACGATATCGATTGCCACGCGCAACAATTGGTGGCGGTGAGTTGCCTGGCCGGCATGCCGGAGCAGGTGGTCGGCACCGTGCGGATTCATCGCGACGAGGGCAACGTGTGGTTCGGTTCGCGGCTCGCCGTGCACGCCGCGTTTCGCCGTCACGGCAAGATCGGCGCGACGCTGATTCGCCTCGCGGTGAGCAGCGCCCATGCGCTCGGCTGCGAAACGTTTCTGGCACACGTGCAGAGTCAGAACGTGCCGCTCTTTCGCGCGATGTATTGGGATGTCCTCGCTGAAGAAACGCTGCTGGGGCGGCCGCATCATCTGATGCAGGCGCAACTGGATCGGTATCCTCCGTGTGTCACGCCGTATGGCGGCTTCGTCACGCACACGCATACACCGCGACACGGTCTCGGGTCCGCGCGGAGCGGCGCATGAGCGTGGCCGATTTCGTTGCGGGTTTGCGCGAAAGCCGCGGGTTTCGCCACAAGACCGATATCGTCGACGTAGTCGGTTCGCTGGCGCGGCGCTTGCCTGGCGGTTCGCGCGATCTCGCGCAAGCCGTCGCGCTCGGTGACGATTGCGCGGCGCTTGCCGATGGCGACGGCTATCTGTTGTTCGCGATCGAAGGCATGGTCAGCGATTTCGTCAGCGCTATGCCATGGTTTGCCGGCTATAGCAGCGTCATGGTCAATGTCAGCGATATCTATGCGATGGGTGGCCGGCCGCTGGCGGTGGTCGATGCGCTATGGAGTCAAGGCATCGGCGCGGCGGAAGAGGTGCTGGCGGGCATGGCCGCGGCGTCTGTTGCGTATGGCGTGCCGATTGTCGGCGGTCATACGAATACGCGCAGCGATGCGGCGCAACTGGCCGTGTCGATCGTGGGACGCGCGAAAGCGTTGCTGTCGAGTTTCAATGCGAAGCCGGGCGACAGTTTGATGATGGCGGTCGATCTGCGCGGCCGGTTCGAGGAACCGTATCCATTCTGGAATGCATCGGTGGATGCGCCGCCTGAACGTCTGCGAGCCGATCTCGAACTGTTGCCGCTATTGGCGGAAAGCGGCTTATGCGACGCCGCGAAAGACATCAGCATGGCCGGCACGCTCGGCACGGCGCTGATGTTGCTCGAATGCTCCGAGGTAGGCGCGCGGATCGATCTCGAGCGGATTCCGAAACCTGACGGCGTGGCGTTGGAGCGTTGGGTCACCGCGTTTCCGAGCTTCGGCTATCTGCTTTCCGTGCGCGAAGACCATGTGGATGCGGTGCAGGCGCAATTCGAATCGCGCTCGCTCGCGTGCGCGGTCATCGGCTCCGTCGATACGACACAGCAGGTGGTCCTGCATCAGCAGAATGATGCGGCGATGTTGTGGGACTTCGAGCGCGAGCCGTTCATCGTCGCGAAGGAAGGTGTGCGATGAGCGCGCTGCGCATCGCATTGCTGACGCATTCGGTCAACCCGCGCGGCGGCGTGGTGCATACGGTCGAACTGGCGGCCGCGTTGACCGCGCTTGGTCACGACGTGACCATGTTCGTGCCGGCGGCGCCTGGCGAGACGCTGTTTCGCGTGCCGTCCTGCCGCGTGGTGTATGCGCCGATCACGCTGTCTCAGGCTAATACGGTCGCGATGGTCGAGGCGCGTATCGATGCTTTCAGGCACGCGTTGATCGAACACGACGCGGCAGCCTTCGATGTATTGCATGCGCAGGACAGTATCAGCGGCAATGCGCTTGCCGAGTTGAAAGCGCAAGGGTGTATTCATGGCTTTGTGCGCACCGTGCATCACCTGGACCATTTCGACGATCCACGCTTGGCTATGTGGCAGCTGCGTGCGTATCAGGATGCGGACCAGGTGTTGTGCGTGAGCGAGACGTGGACGCGCGAAATGCAATCGACTCACGGCATCAGTGCGATCACAGTGCCGAATGGTGTCGACGTCGAGCGTTTTTCTTCGCGCGAGGATAGGCACGATGCACATCTGCGGCAACGCCTCGGCATTAAAGGCGGCCCAGTC
>DASPZL010000387.1:0-11202 GCA_035636295.1 Paraburkholderia sp. | reverse complement strand
GAAATCTAGCCCATCGTTGCACTTTACCAACGCCGACGTGGGTCTCGCCGGTAGCGCTTACATCGCCGGTGCCGTGCTCGGCGCGCTCGGCTTCGGCTGGCTGACCGACCGGCTCGGCCGGCGCAAGCTGTTCTTCATCACGCTGGCGCTGTATCTGGCCGCCACCGCGGCCACCTCGCTGGCGTGGAATCTCGCTAGCTTTCTGCTGTTTCGCTTTCTCACCGGCGCGGGCATCGGTGGGGAATATACAGCGATAAATTCGACGATCCAGGAATTCACGCCGGCGCGGGTGCGCGGCTGGACCGACCTCGGCATCAACGGCACATTCTGGGTCGGCGCGGGGCTCGGCGCGGCCGGCTCGCTGGTGCTGCTCGATCCGGCTCTGCTGCCACCCGACTGGGGCTGGCGCGCATGTTTTTTCATCGGCGCGGTGCTGGCGCTGGTCATTTTGCCGATGCGTGTCTGGGTGCCCGAAAGCCCGCGCTGGCTCCTGACGCACGGCGACGAGCGCGACGCACGCTCGATCGTCGAAGGGATCGAAACGCGCTTTCGCCGCGAGGGCCACACGCTCACCGACCACGAACTCATTCGGCTACGGCTGCGCGCACGCGGACATACGCCGCTGCGCGAGGTGTTCCACACGCTTTTCAACGTGCATCGGCGGCGCGCGCTGGTCGGGCTGTCCCTGATGACCGCGCAGGCGTTCTTTTACAACGCGATCTTCTTCACCTATGCGCTGGTGCTTACCGATTTCTACCGGGTGCCGGCCGAGCATATCGGCTGGTATCTGCTGCCCTTCGCGCTCGGCAATTTCCTCGGACCGCTGGTGCTCGGCCGGCTCTTCGACGTGATCGGACGACGCAAGATGATCACGGCGACCTACGGCATATCCGCGATCCTGCTGACAGTGAGCGGCTATCTCTTCGAGCAGCAGATGCTCACCGTCGTCACGCAGACGATCGCATGGATGGTGATTTTCTTTTTCGCGTCGGCGGCGGCCAGTTCGGCGTATCTGACAGTCAGCGAATCGTTTCCATTGGAAATCCGTGCACTGGCGATCGCGGTGTTTTACGCGTTCGGCACGGCGCTCGGCGGCATCGCCGGCCCGGCGTTCTTCGGCAAGCTGATCGACACGCAGCAGCGCAGCGAGGTGTTTTCGGGTTATCTGGTCGGTTCCGCGTTGATGCTGGCGGCCGCGGTGATCGCGGCGATCTGGGGCGTGGATGCGGAGCGCAGGTCGCTTGAGCACGTCGCCAGGCCGCTTTCGAGCGTGGCGGACGACGAGGAATGAAAAACGCGCGGTCGGCGCCGCGCGTTTTCTGTCACTACCCAGCCTGCAAGCTGATCAGAACGCCTTCTTCCAGCCGCCGCCGTACGCAATGTCCGCCAGCGGCAGACGCTGACGCACCGACTTCTCGCGTTCGCGCAGCACCGGATCCAGCTTGTCGATGTCGCCGTAATGGCCGAGCGAAATCATCGCGATCACTTCGACGTCGTTCGGCAGCTGGAACACCGAGCGGAACGCCTTCGGGTCGAAGCCGCTCATCTGATGCGCCGCGAGGCCGAGCGCGTGCGCCTGCAACACCAGCGCCATCGCCGCCGCGCCCGCATCGTACGGCGCGCAGCGATTCACTTCGCCCTTGCTCGTGAGCGTGTGCGCGGTCACCGCGATCAGCACCGGCGCCGACGCATTCCAGCCCTGGTTGAACGGCACCAGGGTGGCGAAGGCCTGCTTGAACGAGACTTCGTCGACGCTGCGGTCGAATACGAGAAAACGCCACGGTTGCGCGTTATACGAAGACGGCGCCCAGCGTGCCGCCTCGAGCACGGAACGCAGGTTTTCGCGGCTCACCGGCTCGCTCGAATACGCGCGCGGGCTCCAGCGGCCTGCAATCAGCTCGTGAATGGCAACTTCGGTAGGGGCGGGTTTGTTGGTCATGCGCTTCTCTCGGTCGAAATTCATGATCGACGGGCGGCTGCCCGGGGTCACATAGCATAACCGGGCTTCGCCGCGCGCGCTCCAACATGTGTGAGTTAGTTTTCGCGTCGGCTGCAATGACAAACGGCCCCGTGCGGGGCCGTTTGTTCGGCTTCCATTCGCTGCGATTTGCTCGCGGCGTGCGACGTTACACCGCCTGCGGTTCCGGCACCTTGGCGGGCCGGTTGATGCGCAACACGATCACGGCGGCGACGATACACAAGCCGCCTGAAATCATCGACGCCACCGTGTACGTACCGAGGCTCGCGCGCAGCATGCCGGCGCCGAGCGCCGCGAACGCCGCGCCCAACTGGTGGCCGGCGACCACCCAGCCGAACACGACCGGCGCCGCTTCCTTACCGTAGACGTCCGTCGCGAGACGCACGGTGGGCGGCACGGTGGCGATCCAGTCGAGGCCGTAGAACACGGCGAAAAGCGGCAGGCCGAAGAAGTCGATGCCGAACGCGTGCGGCAGATACATCAGCGACAAACCGCGCAGGCCGTAGTACCAGAACAGCAGCACGCGGCTATTGAAGCGGTCCGAGAGCCAGCCGGAAAGCGTCGTGCCGAACAGATCGAAGATGCCCATCGCGGCGAGCAGCGACGCGCCCTGCACTTCGGTCATGCCGTAATCGCCGCACATCGCGATCAGATGGGTGCCGACGTAGCCATTGGTGCTCGCGCCGCAGATGAAGAAGCTGAAGAACAGCAGCCAGAAGTCACGCGTCTTGCTCGCCATGGCGAGCGTGCCGAAGGCGATCGCCAGCGGATTCTGTTTGGTGACGGTGGCCGCGACCGGCGCGTCGTGCGGTTCGCCGTACGGACGCAGCTTCATGTCGGCCGGACGCTCGGGCAACAGGAACGCGACCAGCGGCAGCACGATCACCGCCGCCAGCGCGACGACCCACACCACTTGCCGCCAGCCGTAATGCTGGGCGATAGCCGCGAGCATCGGCAGGAACACCAGTTGGCCGGTGGCGGAACTGGCCGTGAGAATGCCCATGACGAGGCCGCGCCGCGTGGTGAACCAGCGCGTCACCACCGTTGCGGAAAGGGACAGCGCCGCGACGCCCGTCGAGCCGCCCACCATCACGCCCCAGATCAGGACCATCTGCCACGGATGCGTCATCAGCGACGACAGCGCCACGCCGGCCGCCATCGTGCCGAGCGCGGCCAGCAGCGTGGGACGCACGCCGAAGCGCTGCATCGCCGCCGCCGCGAACGGCCCCATCAGGCCGTAGAGCGCGATATTCACCGAGATCGCCAGCGAAATCGTCGCGCGGCTCCAGCCGAATTGATGCTCGAGCGGCACCATCATTACGCTCGGCGTGGCGCGCGTGCCCGCCGCCGCCAGCAATACCAGAAACACCACGGCGACGGTCAACCAGCCGTAGTGGAAACGTCCGCCAATCAGTCTCGCTGCCCAGTTCATCGGTTCTCCAGTCGACGCCTTGCCCTTGAGGCGGCGCCGCTCGCATTGTTACGATTTCGGTAAAGGACTTGTGACAGATCTGTCACAATTGGTGTTGCGATCTTAGTTACTGATCGGTAACATGTCAAGGCGTCAATTCTATTCAGGTGGCCATCATGTCCGACAGCGAAACCCTCAAGCCAGCCGGCGCACGGCGCGCGCGCGGCGCGCAGACGGCCGGGCCGCAGGCGCAGCAGCATCTGCTGCGCGCCGCGGACGAACTGTTCTACCGCGAGGGCGTGCGAACGGTCGGCGTCGACGCGGTGGTGGAGCGCGCGGGCGTGAACAAGATGAGCTTATACCGCCAGTTTTCGTCGAAAGACGAATTGGTGATGGCTTATCTGGAGCGCAAGGACGAGCAGTTCTTCGGCTACGTGGAGCGGAGTTTCGCGAAGCATCCGGGCGAGCCGGCGAAGCAGCTTCAGCAGTATTTCGACGATCTGGCGGTGCGCGCCTCGATCGACGACTACCGCGGCTGTCCGTTCGTGAACGTGTCGGTGGAGTTTCCCGATACGGCGCATCCGGCGCGGCAGTTCGTGTTTCGCAACAAGGAACGGTTGATGGCGCGACTCACCGAGCTGACGATTGCGGCAGGCGCCGACGAGCCGGTGGCTCTCGCCAATGCGCTCGGTTTAATGATCGAAGGCGTGTATGCGGCCAGCCAGACTTATGGCCCCGGATGCGGGCCGATTCTCGCCGCGCCGAAAGTCGCGGCGCAGTTGATCGCTGCGGCATGCGGCGGGGCGGCGGCGGGTTGAGCCTGAGCTGGCTGTGCGGTCTCTTCGTCGCGGGGCGCGGATTGGCGTTGGTCCGCGCCGTTAGAATGGCGCTTTCCCCTTTCGCTGTGTGCCATGCCGTTGCCTGCCGAATCTCATGATGCTGTCGTTGCCGCTACCCGTCACTGGCTGACCCAAGCCGTGATCGGACTGAATTTGTGCCCGTTTGCGAAGGCGGTGCACGTGAAGGGACAGATTCGCTATGCCGTCAGCAACGCCGTGGACATGGAAGGCGTGTTGACCGATCTCGAAAGCGAGTTGCAGGCGCTGGTTGCGGCCGATCCGGACGCCGTGGATACCACGCTATTGATTCTGCCGCGGGCGCTCGGCGATTTTCTCGACTACAACGATTGCCTATTCTTCGCGGAGAGGATGCTCAAGCAGCTTCGGCTGGAAGGCACGATTCAGATCGCCAGCTTTCATCCTTTTTATCAGTTCGAAGGCAGCGAACCGGACGACATCGAGAATTACACCAATCGGGCGCCCTATCCGATCTTGCATTTGCTGCGTGAAGACAGCATTGAGCGCGCTGTTCAGGCATTCCCCGATGCGGGAGATATTTACGGGCGGAATCAGGAAACCCTTCGGCGGATCGGCCTTGCAGGCTGGAACGAACTAATGAAGCGGTGATCGACGCAGCGGCCTGGCCGTGGCCTCAAGCAGCCACGGCTGCCCCCGCCTGGAAGAGACGGGAAAATCAGGCGGAAACGAAAAATCGTTCCTTCAGATCCTCGATCCCGAGCGTTTCCATCACCTCATTAAGCCGCTCGGCCGGCCGCCGCCTCGGCAAGTCCTTATATTGGGCAATGATGAGTTCATTCTTCATGGAATGCTCCCACCCGACCAATTCGGTCACGCTCACCTGATATCCGTGCGCTTCCAGTTGCAAACACCGCAGCACGTTCGTTATCTGGCTGCCAAATTCCCGCGTATGCAGCGGATGCCGCCAGATTTCAGTCAACGCGTTCGCAAGCGATTTACCCTTGTTCTGCCGTAACACGCCCGCCACCTCAGCCTGGCAGCACGGCACGACCACGATGTACTTCGCGTGCTTTTCCAACGCAAAGCGGATGGCGTCGTCGGTCGCGGTATTGCAGGCGTGCAGCGCCGTGACGATGTCGATCTCAGCTGGCAAGCGCTCCGACGTGATCGAGTCGGCCACCGACAGGTTCAAGAACGACATCCCCGTAAAACCCAGCCGTGCGGCCAGTTCCTCGGACTTCGCGACCAGTTCCTCGCGTGTTTCGATGCCGTAAATGTGCGAAGCCCCACCAGCGGCCCCCTGAAATTCCTTGAAGAAAAGGTCGTACAGGATAAAACCTAGATATGACTTGCCCGCGCCGTGGTCGACGAGCGTCAAGATGCCGTGCTTGTCCTTGAGGTCCTTGAGCAGCGGCTCGATGAACTGAAAAAGGTGATAAACCTGCTTCAGCTTGCGGCGGCTGTCCTGGTTCATCTTGCCGTCGCGCGTAAGGATGTGCAGTTCCTTCAGTAGCTCGACGGATTGGTTCGGACGGATTTCGTGGGTTTTGCTGGACATCATGGAACGCCGCCGATTGCAACGCGAACGTGCGACAGGTGACGGAAAAAGGGAAAAGTTGCTGCCAGTTTACCCAAAGCGCGGCCCGGCCACCGAAGGAGCCGCGCAAACCATGCAAAAAAAGCACCAACCTGGAATGTTTCCTGCTCGCAAAGTGCGGCGTGGGACGTTTCCTGGAGGGCGCACAACAGCTTGCGGGCCGGCTCGCCCAATGACATAAGCCGTGCCGCCCATAACAACAGGTTGCCGGCGCGGTTTTCGATCACGCGAACCGGATGCATGTGGGGAGGACGGTCCCGGAACAGGGACCGAACGTTACGTAACCAGAAGCGCGCCGCGATCTCGACCGGACGCGCTCGGATATAGCAGAGGCAGCAATGGATACGATACCCAACGGAAACGTCGAACAGAAGTTTCAGGAAATGCTGGCGAAGCTCACTGCCACACCAGTCTGGTCCGAGAAGCAGCAACTCGAGCTGGAGATGGCGCGCGACATTTCCACCGAAATGCTGCGTCTTGCCGAGATCATGCGAGACGGCAGCGTCGATATGGAAACCTGTCTGACGATGCTGAAGTACGCAAAAGTGCTCGATTTCGTCATGACCACGCTCGCGTCGCGGCGCGACATCAAACCGCAAACGCTGCGGGTCATTTTCAAGCTCGCCGGGCTCAAGGTGGACGAGGCTTACCCCGGTTAGGGCAGCGCAGCCACGCCGCGACCCGCGCGGGCGGCACGCCGCCGCTCGCACCGGTCAGCCGGCATCCTCCTCGCGGAAGGACGGCATATCACGCGCGCGGTGCTTCGACCGGCGGCGTGCCTTCATGGAACAGTGTCTTGAGCTGCGAACGCAGTTCCGGCGAATCCGTATGTTTGTGCACCGAGACGGCATGCTGCACGGCGGCGTCGAGCAATTCGTCCTCGTTGTCGGCGGACATGGCAACGGTGCAGTTCATTTCGCTCGGGAATTCGCGACAGTCGATGTATTTGCGGCTCATGGCAGTCTCCTTGGATTCAAACCTTCAGACATCCAGACAGGGAACAGACGCGCGAACCCGTCACCCGTCGTCACGCGGCCGTAATGGCAGCGCGGGGCGGCATAAAAGCGGTTGGCGTGACGCGGAAGACGCGATACTGCGTCCGGTGGAAGGTATGCAAAAAGTATAGTTCGCGCGAATCGATCACGAAGCGGCAAACGCAAGCCGGACAGATACGGAAACGCCCGAACCCAGCTTTTTTCGGCCTGCAGGTCCGGCCGCGCGTTTGCCCTGCGCTGCCCGCGGTGTGAAAATAGCGCCCTTCGTGCCGCCCGGTCACCTGACCCGGCTGACGCGCCGCCTCTTCCGCTCATCCGCAGGACCGCATGTCATCCTCCTTCGATTCCGCCCGCGTCGCCGTGATCGGCGGCGGCCCCGCCGGCTTGATGGCTGCCGAGGCGCTCGCCCGGCATGGCGTGCAGGTCGACGTCTATGACGCGATGCCGTCCGTCGGCCGCAAATTCCTGATGGCGGGCAAAGGCGGCATGAACATCACGCATTCGGAGCCGCTCGAACCGTTTCTCGGCCGCTACGGCGCGCGGCGCGAGCGGATCGCACCGTTGCTTGACGCCTTCGGTCCCGATGCTTTGCGGGCCTGGTTGCACGGACTGGGCGTCGAAACCTTCGTCGGCAGTTCGGGGCGCGTTTTCCCGACCGATATGAAAGCGGCGCCGATGCTGCGGGCGTGGTTGCATCGATTGAGGGAAGCGGGCGTGCGGTTTCACATGCGCCACAAGTGGACCGGCTGGGGCGAGAGCGACGCAGACTTCGCCACGCACGCGCTGCGGTTTGCAACGCCCGGCGGCCCGCAAACCGTGACCTGCGATGCCGTGGTGTTCGCGCTCGGCGGTGCAAGCTGGCCGCGCCTCGGATCGGACGCCGCCTGGGTGCCGCTGATGGAGGCGCGCGACGTGCCTGTGACGCCCTTGCAGCCCGCGAACTGCGGCTTCGACGCCAACTGGAGCCCTTATCTGCGCGAGCGTTTCGCGGGCCAACCGGTCAAGCCGGTGGCCATTTCACTCACCGATGTAGACAACAAAGTCCACAATCGACAAGGTGAAATACTTCTGACCGAAACGGGCTTGGAAGGGAGTCTGATTTACGCGTTGTCGGCGGCTATCAGGGAGCGAATTCTGGCCGACGGCGACCTGGCGATCGCGCTGGATCTGGCGCCAGGCTTGGCTCTCGAGCGTGTTGTCGCCGAAGTCACGCGGCCGCGCGGCTCACGTTCGATGTCGAGTCATCTGCATGGCCGAATCGGGATTGGCGGGGTAAAACTGGCCTTATTGCACGAGATTCTATCGAAGGAAGACTTCGCCGACGCGAACGTTCTCGCGCATGCAATCAAGTCGCTGCCGGTGCGGCTTACACGAGCGCGGCCGATCGCGGAAGCGATCAGCACCGCCGGCGGCATTCCCTTCGAGGCGCTCGACGAACATTTGATGATCGAGCGTCTGCCCGGCGCGTTCTGCGCGGGCGAAATGCTCGATTGGGAGGCGCCGACGGGCGGCTATTTGCTCACCGCCTGTTTCGCCGGCGGCTTCGTCGCGGGGCGCGGCGCGTTGGCGTATCTTGAGGCGCGCGGCGCGGCGGGCTGACGGAGGCGCTGGTCTGCGGTCGGCACTTCAAGTTCAGCCGTCAGCCGCTCAGCGACACGCCCCCGCGCCTCCCCGCCTTAGCGCGCCTTAAGACGCCACAGCGACGTCACCTCAGCCACGCGCGCCGCATGCAACGCATCGGTTTCGTCGGTCGACTTGGGATGCCGCGGACGAATATCCTCGCGGCCGACCACAGTCAACCCGGCCTTTTCGATCGCCGCGAGCAGCCACTCGCGCGTGCGCAAACCAAGATGCTCCGCGAAGTCCGACATGATCAGCCAGCCTTCGCCGCCCGGCGACAGATGCTCCGCGACGCCATTCAGGAAGCCGAGCAGCATGCGGCTTTCGGAATCGTAGATCGCATATTCGATCGGGGACGCGGGCCTCGCCGGCACCCATGGCGGATTGCACACCACGAGCGGCGCACGGCCTTCCGGAAACAGATCCGCTTGCACCACTTCAACTTGCTGGTCATAGCCGAGGCGCGTGAGGTTTTCACGTGCGCAGGCGAGCGCTCGCGGGTCCTGGTCGGTGGCGATGATTTTTTTCACGCCGCGCATGGCGAGCAACGCGGCCAATACGCCGGTGCCGGTGCCGATATCGAACGCCTTGTTCAACGAGGGCAGCGGCGTTCGCGCGACCAAGTCCACATATTCGCCGCGCACGGGCGAAAACACGCCGTAGTGCGGATGGATGCGGTCGCCGAGGGCGGGAATCTCGACCCCCTTCTTACGCCACTCGTGCGAGCCGATCAGACCGAGCAGTTCGCGCAGCGACACGACCGACGCTTCGTCGGTAGCCGGACCGTAGGTTTCGATACAGGCCTGCTGCACGTCGGGTGCGCGGCGCAGCGGAATGCCGTAGGCGGAGTCGAGCGGAATCAGGATCATGCCGAGCGTGCGGGCGCGTTGCGATTGCGCCTGCCGATGCAGGTTGAACGCGTCGAGCGGCGTCTGGCCCTGCTTGCGCGGTTTGCGTTCCAGTCGACGCATGACCGCCTGCAGCAATTGACGAGCGTTCTGGAAGTCGCCATTCCATAACAGCGCCGTGCCTTCGCAGGCGAGACGGTAAGCCGAGTCGGCGGTCGTGCGGTCATCCGCGACAATGACGCGTTTCGGCGGCGGCACCGCTGCTTCGGAGCGCCAACGCGCGGTGCGGGGGCCGTCGGCTTCGGGCCAGGTAATGGTTGCGGGGCTGGTCATGGTGAGGTGGGATCTGTGTTGCGGGAGTGACGCGATGAAACGTCGCGTCGTCGGGGGCATTGCCCGCCGGAGTACTTGATAAGCGATGCCGACTGACGCCCGAATAGTACCTCTGTAGTCCGGGTTCGCGGTGCGCTATTCGCCAGTGAGCGCGACCAAGGCGGCCGCTCGACCGCAGTTTCACCGCCCTCGCAACAAAATGTGGACTAAAAAATCCACAATCGACAAGGTGAAAGAGATATGGTGAATTTGGACCGTTTTCGGTCTCGCCGACGGGTTGCGCCCGACGCGCTTTTGGGCCCTTCAACCCGCTACGCGTGAGCCATGCTTGCTGAACAGCCCGTTGCAGTAACGAGAATCTGCTGACGCTTGCAGGACACGACGGCCACGTTTTAAAACTATGGTCGCTGGTTATACAAGGCGACCGTAAATAAGCGGTCGGTAACACGCAGCGTTTGCAGATCCGCCGGCTAATGGACAGACCGGCATCGCCTATGTATAGTCATCCCCGACCGCGAGGCGTGCGGTCACAAATAACAATAGAACCTGAGAGAACAATGGGGTGCATATTAAAACTTCAATAACGCCATTAATACTTTTGAATATAGGGTTGTGGGCATTCACCGTGTCCGCAACCCGATGTATTTTATCGAGTCGATTATTTTCGCCGTTACGCGCCGTTAAAGGCAACTTAGTAACCAGGAATAAAAAAACGGGTTTCTGAAATTTCAGAAACCCGTTTTCGTACTACTGGTGCCGGCTGCAGGACTCGAACCCGCCACCTCATGATTACAAGTCAAGCGCTCTACCTGATGAGCTAAGCCGGCCTGAACCCACAATTCTACTTCACTTTACGATCTTGAGGCGAGCCCTTCCGCCACCTTTCGATCCATCATCGTCAGGCTGCGGGCCGTCCGTTGCGCTATCCGCCTTGGCCGAAGCAGCATCGGCAGCCGATGGCGACTTCTCGACCACGCGAGGCGCCGCCGGTGCGTCGGCCTCGTCCGCCGGTTCGGCGTCGGCGCCGGAGTCCTGCGCCTCGCCGCCCGCCGACTCGACCGGAAACGCCATGCCCTGCCCGTTTTCACGCGCATAGATCGCGAGAATATTGGCGATCGGCACTTCGATCTTGTGCGACTTGCCGGAAAAGCGCGCGCTGAACTCGATCCACTCGTTGCCCATCTGCAACTGGCTCGTCGCCTCGAAGCTGATGTTCAACACGATTTCGTTATCGCGCACAAACTGACGTGGCACGCGCGTCTGATTGTCGACCCGGACCGCGATGTGCGGCGTGTAGCCGTTGTCCGTGCACCATTCGTACAATGCGCGCAGCAGATAAGGCTTGGTGGAAATCTCTTGCATCAACAGTCCTCTTACCGGGCATGGGCTCGCACCACGTCAAGCGCGCGGCGCCCTTGCCCCAAAGCCAAACTCAACGACGCATCACCTTTTCCGAAGGCGTCAGCGCTTCGATATAAGCCGGGCGGCTGAAAATGCGCTCGGCGTACTTCATCAGCGGTGCGGCGTTCTTCGATAGCTCGATACCGTAGTGATCCAGACGCCACAGGAGCGGCGCGATCGCGACGTCGAGCATCGAGAACT
>DASPZL010000386.1:0-9434 GCA_035636295.1 Paraburkholderia sp. | reverse complement strand
CGCGGGCCGGGCGGCGCAAAGGTAACGGTCATGCGTGCGCTGCGCGAGGTGTTGGCCATGCCGCACGATCACGCGGCGCTATTCGCGCGCCTCGCCGACCCGCTGGTGCGGATCGTCTCGCTGACCGTCACGGAAAAAGGCTATTGCCGCGACGCGAAAACCGGCGACGTCGCGCTCGGCGATCCAGGCGTCGCGCACGATCTGGCGCATCCGCTCGCGCCGCGCACGGTGCCCGGCATTCTCGTCGCGGCATTGCGAGCGCGGCGCGACGCCGCCGACGGCAAACCGTTCACCGTGCTCTCGTGCGACAACCTCGCGCATAACGGCGCGGCGCTGCGCCAGGTGGTCTGTTCGTTCGCGCGGCAAGTCGATGCCGCGCTGGCCGACTGGATCGCCGCCGACGTCGCGTTTCCGTCGACGATGGTCGACCGCATCGTGCCAGCCACCACCGACGCCGAGCGCGCCACCGTTGCCGAACAACCCGGCTATCGGGACGCCGCGCCAGTGCCGTGCGAGCCGTTCCGGCAATGGGTGATCGAGGATCGCTTTTCGGGGGGACGTCCCGCGTGGGACGCCGTCGGCGCGCAACTCGTCGACGACGTCACGCCGTTCGAGCTGGCGAAACTGCGCATGCTGAACGGCACGCATTCGACGCTGGCGTACCTCTCGATGCTCGGCGGCTTCGCCACCATCGATGCGGCAATCGCCGACCCCGCCATGCGCAGCTTCATTCACACGATGATGACGCAGGAAATCGCGCCGACGCTCACCATGCCCGCGTCATTCGATCTGCCGGCCTATCGGGACGCGTTGCTCACGCGTTACGCGAACCCCGCGCTGAAGCATCGCTGTGCGCAGATTGCAATGGACGGCAGCCAGAAGATTCCGCCGCGCCTGCTCGCCACGATCGAGGCGAGGATCGACGCGGGGCAGCCGTTCGCGCGTCTCGCGCTGGCGGTAGCGGCATGGATGATGTTTTTGCGCGGCCACGCGGACGACGGCACGCGCTACGACGTTAGCGATCCGCTCGCTGATGAATTGAAGGCGCTCGCCGCGTCCGCGCAAGGAGAACCGCAGGCGTTGATGAACGCGTTGCTGTCCGTGCGCGAAGTGTTTCCCGCGAAGCTCGCCGCGCGTGCCGAATTCAGAACGGCGCTGCGGGGCGCGTTGCAATTGCTGCGGCAAAACGGTGCGCGTGGCGCCGTTGCCGCGGTGCAATGAACCGCTTGCGCAAAGCGGGCGCATCACGCCATCGGCTCGGCCTCGTGCCCTTGCGTGGCCCCTTCGCTCGCCTGTGCTCGCGCCTGTTCAAGCTGTTCGAGCCGGCGCGCTTCGAGCAGATCGTGGTAACGCAGATACGCGCACCGTCCACCGGATTTGGCCGCGTACATCGCCGCGTCGGCGTTGAGCAGCAGTTCCTCCGCCGTGCCGCTGTCGTCCGGGAACTGGCTGATGCCGATGCTCGCGCCCACCGCCATGTTTTGCCCATCCATCAGCAGTTCCTCGTTCAACGTGTTCATGATGCGCGAGGCGATGGCGGGTGCCGCTTCCACGGCGCGCGGACCCTCGATCAACACGATGAACTCGTCACCGCCGAGCCGCGCCACCACGTCCGCGGTGCAGAGCACCTGCTTTAGCCGGCGCGCCACTACCACGAGCACCTTGTCGCCGACGGAGTGGCCGAACTGGTCGTTGATCTGCTTGAAACGGTCGAGGTCGACGAACAGCACGGCGAGCCCTTCCTGACGCCGTGTCGCTTCCTCGATCGCGTTTTCGAGCTTCTGCATGAACAGCATGCGGTTCGGCAATCCGGTCAGCCCGTCGTGCGTGGCGAGATGCACGAGTTCAGTCTGCTTGTTATGGAGTACGTCCATTTGCGACTTGATCTCGCGGCGCAGACGATCGAAGCAGCGCGCCAGTACGCCGATCTCGTCGGTACGTTTGAGCGGCAGCGTTTCCATGGCGTGCTCGGCGAACAGGTGCGTGGCCGCGTACGCAAGAATGTGCAAGGGCTTGGTGAGCGCGCGGGCAAACAGAATCGCGAGCAGCACCGCCAATGCGCTGAAGACGAGCACCATGCGAATGATTCTGTTGCCGAGCAGATTGGCGTCGGACAATACGTCCTCGAGCGGCTTGGCGAGACCCAGTACGATAAAGCGGTTGCCCTCGGACGCGCCGAACGGTCTGCGCACGAACGCGAGCACCTGCTCCGCCGCCTGCCTCGGATACGTCAGACCGTTCACCAGCACTTCGCTTTGCGACTGTTCGAAGAGCGGCTTGGTCACGGCGAAACTGTCCTGCATCAGCACCCGCCGGCCTTTGTCGAAGCCGAAGGTTTTCGAGCCGTCCGGATGCACCAGGAAATCGCCCCATTCGTTCGCGAGATAAACCTGATAGTCGCTCGGCAGATCGCTCTGCAAACGTTTGAGCATGCCGGCAAGATCGACGTCGATCACGACGACGCCCACCACCGCCCCTTTCGCGTTCGCCACCGGCGTACCGAGTCGCAGCGTCGGCTTGCCTTCGGCGGCATGGGCGTCGTATTCGTGATTGACCGAGATCGGCGACGCGTACAGGCGGCCGGGCGAGAACGCGAGCGTGTCGAAAATGTAGGCAAACTGACCTTTTTCCTGCAGCCGGTTGCCCTCGACCCGCACGAGGCCATCCGCGTCACGGTCGAAACGGATCAGCTCGAGCCCGTAGTGCTGACGGGTAATCAGGCGAATCTGCAGATAGTCGGGATGGTGGACCATGAAACTGGAATACACCTGCGCCAGCCGTTCGCGCGCCGCATTCTCGCCGAGCCCGTCGTCGGTCTGCGCGACCTCCCCCGAGGACGGCATGCCCGCGAGCACCAGCGCGTCGGCGCCGACGTCGTCGATCGCGACGGAAAAGCGCTGCCCCAGCAATTCCGTCGAGGTCAGCAGGCTGCGCCCGGCTTCGTTCACCAGCATCGCGCGGTTGGCGCGATACGCGTAATAGCCGGTCGCGCCGGACGCGAGTACGCCGATGCACGCGAGCAGCACGGATAACTTGAACGTCAAGCCTGGGCGTATCATCAAAAACGCTCCGACCGGTCTCCGGACACGATTCGGGTCCACAGCTCCTCGCGCCGCTGAATATCTTCCACCGGGCCGATCCACACGATACGCGCGTTGTCGTTGTTGTCCACGGGCGCCGTCAACGTGTTGGCGAGTCCCTGGCGTTGCGGCAACAACCCGCTGACCTCCGGTTCGAGCATGTAATCGATCCACGCGAGCGCGAGCGGACGATCGGACGCCGAGCGCGTCATCGCCCAGCAATCCAGCCACGCAAGCACGCCTTCGTCGGGAATCACGTAGCCTACGTCCGCGCCCGCTCGGCGCAGCAATTCGACCTGCTGGGTGCCGTAGTTGCCGAACATCAAGGCGACCTTGTGCTGGATGAAAAACGCGGTCGCTTCTTCCGGCAACGTGTAATAGGTCAGCAGATTGCGGCGCAACGCGATGAGCTTGTGAGCGATCAAGCGCATCTGCACGGCATTGAGTTCGAACGGATGGGTGTAGCCGAGCGCCAATGCCGTGAACGAGAAATTGTGCTGGGCGCTGTTGAAGTCGAGCACCTTGCCGCGGTATCGCGGGTTCCACAATTCGAGCATCGAGCGCGGCGCGACGGCGATCTGCTTGCGGTCATAAATCAGCCCCATCGACGAATACGTGAATGGGATGCCGTACACCTTGCCCGCCGAAGTGAGCCCTTCAATCAACGACAACGCCTGAAAACGCGGCAACTGTCTTTTCGTATTCGGCAGGCTGGCGAGGTCGAGCGGGGCCAGCAGATTGGCGCGCGTATAGCGCTCGATTTCAGCGGCATTGGCGGCCAGCACGTCGAACGGCGGCGTGCCCTTCGCGTGCATCTGGGCCCATAGCGCCTCGTCGGAATCCACCATCGTGACTTCCACTCTCGCCTTGTAGCGGGCCTCGAAATTCCTCACCACGTCGGCGTCCGCATACCCCGGCCAGGCGAGGACACGCAGCACTTTTTCGCCGGCCGCAACCGGTGCCGCCGACAGCAGGCCGCAGCAGAAAACCGCAATGATCAGAAGTGCCGGAGATGCGCGAAAAACGGCGTGCCGCAGCGCGAACGGCATGAAGAGTCGCCAACCAAACGACCGTTTACAACAGCGCATTTCATCTGCCATCAAAATCATGTGCATATGCAACACCGTTTAGCAGAAGGCCGTTTGGACGAGCGCGGCAGGACCCGCGGCGCTTGGCCGCGGGCGCGGTGCTCGATGACATTCTTCAGACAGATGCACTCGTTACGCTGCAATGGCGAGCGCGAGGAGCATCGATGATAGCGCCAAGCAATGCATTTTTGGTTTTTGGCGTCTCCGGAGTCCGAAAAACATTCGGTCCGGCGTGATACAACAAACGCGCTCCTCTGTATTTAACGGCAATCGATGCGAAATCTTTAATTGGTCGGCAGCCGATTCAAAAGCATGCGGCGCGGCAGCTAAAGAAGCCGCGCGCCGCTGCCGATAACGATGACTTGCCCCGACCCGCCGGCGGCTGACGGCAGACCGCGAAGCGGATCCGGCGATGCGCGCCACGCAGCGCCGCCGCAAATCGCGTGGCCTGCCCGGCGGGCAATTGAAGACGAAAATAGACGATGCGCTTGAGGAAAACAGACTGGATGCTAGTGGTTGTCGTGGCCGGATCAATAGCGTGCTTCGGCAGCTGGCTCCAGGGCGAAATGAACCGCGCTTCGCTGGCGCGCGTTCAACGAGCGGCGCAAGACTCGCGCGGCGCCTGCGCGGGAATGAGCGCACGGGACGCGGAGATGATGGACAGGGGCGAACTGTGGTGCGGCACTGTCGACCCCGCACACGCGGACTCATTGAGTAAGGAATAGCCGCATTTGTTGACCGGCACGCGGCTGGTCCGCGTGAATCGCGGGAATTCGCCGCGGCCGCGGCCGCTAGCCAACTTCATTACTAACGCATTACAGCGCAACGGACGGCGCAGCATACGCCTCAGAGCCGTGATCCAATCCGCATAGACCACCGCGACGCCGCCCTCGGCTCGCCCCACCACAGCCAAGCTTTAGAAGCTATCCTCGTGCGCCATCCGGTGTTTCACTAGCTACCCAATTTTTTTGAACTGATAAGCTTGGCGCGCGCTGCTGGCCGCCCCGGCCGGCAGACTAAACCCAAGCCCGGTCGTGAGTCGCGCCGGGCGTCCCGCCGCGGCACAACCGCATACGGGCGTATTTGAACTACACGAGGAGTTAAACAGTGAAAAAACTGCTAGCGGCTTTGACGGTTGCTCTGCTTGCCACCGTCTCGATTGGCGCACACGCTAAAGATTGGACGACCATCCGTTTCGGCGTCGACGCCAGCTATCCCCCGTTCGAGTCCAAGGGCCCGGACGGCAAGCTCGTTGGCTTCGACATCGACCTCGGCAATGAAATCTGCACGCGCCTGAAGGCGAAATGCGTGTGGGTCGAAAACGACTTCGACGGCATGATCCCCGCGCTGAAGGCGAAGAAGTTCGACGGCGTGCTGTCGTCGATGTCCATGACGCCGCAACGCGCCGAGCAGATCGCTTTCTCGTCGAAGCTGTTCAACACGCCGACGCGCCTCGTCGCGAAGAAGGGCTCGGGCATCCTGCCGACCGCCGAATCGCTGAAGGGCAAGACGGTTGGCGTCGAGCAAGGCACGATCCAGGAAACGTACGCGAAGACCTACTGGGAAGCGAAGGGCGCGAAGGTCGTGCCGTATCAGAACCAGGACCAGGTCTACGCCGACTTGCTGTCGGGCCGTCTGGATGCGGCGCTGCAAGACGCCGTGCAGGCTGAAATCGGCTTCCTGAAGACGCCGCGCGGCGCGGGCTTCGACTTCGTCGGCAAGAACCTCGACGATCCGAAGATCCTCGGCAACGGCGCGGGCATCGGCATGCGCAAGGAAGACACCGATCTGAAGACGAAGGTCGACAAGGCGATCGCCGACATCATCAAGGACGGTACGTACAAGAAGCTCGAGAAGAAGTACTTCGACTTCGACGTGTACGGCAGCTAAACAGGCTAGCCAATCTGGCGGCCAGGCCCGCCGCGCGCGTCCGACGGCGCGCCGGCCGGCTTGCAGGGAACGGGCTCCGCCACACGCGGAGCCCGTTTTGTTTGCGGGCCGCGTAAAACCACGCAGCCCGCCATATCGGCTAAGATCGTGCGATCAAGACGCCGCAACTGCGCCCCGGCCGGCCCGCCATCAACCGGTCCAACAGCAGACCCAACAGCAAGCTTTCCCCCTGTAATCAACGACATAGCGCGGCACGCCCGACTTGCCCGCGGATTTGAAAACCATGCAAACCCAAACCCATCCGCTGATTGCCCCGACGCTCGGCACCGCCCGCAACCTGACGAGTTTTCACTACGGTCCCGGCGGCGGGCAGAAGATTTATATCCAGTCGTCGCTGCATGCCGACGAGTTGCCCGGCATGCTGGTGTCGTGGGCGTTGCGCCGCAAGCTTGCCGCGCTGGAAGCCGCCGGCAAGCTGCGCGGCGAAGTCGTGATCGTGCCGGTGGCCAATCCGATCGGCCTGAATCAGCACTTTCTCGGCCATCTGACGGGCCGTTTCGAAACCAACACCGCGCAGAATTTCAACCGCAATTTCCACGACCTGTCGGCGCTGGTGCAGCCGGTTATCGAGGCGCGCCTGACCGACGACATCGACGCCAATCGCACCGCGATCCGCGCGGCGATGCGCGAGGCGCTCGACGCCGAGAAGCCGGAAACGGAACTTGGATCGCAACGTCTCGCGTTGCAAAAGCTCTCGTACGACGCGGACGTCGTGCTCGATCTGCATTGCGACTGGGAAGCCGCGATGCACCTCTACACGAACCCCGATCTGTGGCCCGAAGTCGAGCCGCTCGCCTGCTATCTGCAAGCCAAGGCGTCGCTGCTGGCGCTCAATTCGGTGGGCAATCCGTTCGACGAAATCCACAGCTTCTGCTGGTCGGATCTGCGCGGCCGTTACGGCGACCGTTTCCCGATTCCGAACGGCTCGATCTCGGTCACGATCGAATTGCGCGGCCAGCGCGAAGTATCCTACGAGTACGCGGAGCACGACGCGCAAGCCATCATCGAATACCTGAGCTCGCGTGGCGTGGTCGACGGCACGCCCGCGCCGTTGCCGCCGCTCGAGTTCGCCGCCACGCCGCTCGCGGGCGCCGAACCGCTCGTCGCGCCGATCAGCGGCGTGCTGGTGTACCGCTGCGAAGTCGGCATCTGGGTGGACGTCGGCCATCAGATCGCCGATATCGTCGACCCGTTGACCGATCGCGTGGTCACGATCAAAAGCACCGTGGCCGGCGTACTGTACGCACGGCATTTGACGCGCTTCGCGACGGCGGGGCTGGAATTCGCGCGCATTGCCGGCGCGAAGGCGTTTAGAAGCGGCTCGCTGTTGAGCAATTGAAGAACCGCTGAACGCTGCCAACGGCTTTCCGAGGCCGCAGCTACAAAAGCAAATCGCCCGCTTTTCAGCGGGCGATTTGCATTGAGGCGTCGATTATTAAATCGCGCTCAGAAAGCCGGAATGATCGCGCCTTTGAACTGCGTATCGATGTACTTGCGCACCTCGTCCGACTCATACGCCGCGACCAGCTTCTTCACCCACGGCTGATTGCGATCCTGCACGCGCACCGCGATCAGATTCGCGTACGGACCCTTGAGGTCCTCGATCGCGATCGCGTCCTTGGTCGGCTGCAGGCCGGCCTTGACCGCGTAGTCGGTATTGATCGAGGCCGCGTCGAGGTCGTCGAGCGCGCGCGGCAATTGCGCGGCGTCGAGCTCGACCAGCTTGATCTTCTTCGGATTCTCGGCCACGTCGAGCGGCGTGGCGTTGACGCCGTTCGTGCCGACGCCCGGCTTCAGCTTGATCACGCCGTACTTCTGCAGGAGCAGCAGCGCGCGATTGCCGTTCGACGGATCGTTCTGAATGCCGACCTTCGCGCCTTCCGGCAACTCTTTCAGCGACTTGAGTTTCTTCGAGTAGAAGCCCATCGGCGAAACATAGGTCAGCCCGACGTTGACGATCTTGTAGCCGCGCTGCTTGATCTGGCTGTCGAGAAACGGCTGATGCTGAAAACCGTTGGCGTCGAGATCGCCCGCGTCGAGCGCGGCATTCGGCTGCACGTAGTCGTTGAATTCGATGACCTTCACGTTCAGCCCTTCACGCGCCGCCACCTTGGTCACCACCGACCAGATCTGCGCGTCCGGGCCGCTCATCGTGCCGATCCTGAGTTGTTTGCCGTCCGCGTGCGCAAACGTTGCCGTCAGCGAAACGGCGGCGATGGCGAGCAGATTCTGGATGATTGTGCGGCGTTGCATGCGTTTCCCCACGAGCAATTTGATTGGTAGGCGCGCATCGTCGCATGCCGCCGCGGCGCCGGAAAACCAATCGTTTTTCACACGCTTATATGCGCAATCCGGAAAAAGCTTATACGTGCGGCGCCTTGCGTGATTTCAGTTTGCGAAGCTACACCGATGTCGCGCCGGCGCGACAGATTTCAAAAAAGATCCGGGCTGTCACATACCTTACTCTGCGTTCCCTTAAATTTCCGGCCATCGCACGACCTTACCAAAGAGCACGGCGTCGCGATCGCTTAATCTTTATTGGAGAAAGTCTTGAACAAGAAACTATTGACCGCCGCTACCCTCGCCGTTTTCGCAAGCGCCGCCCACGCGCAAAGCAGCGTCACGCTGTATGGCTTGATCGATGCCGGTATCAGCTACGTGAACAACTCCAAGTCGGGCACCAGCCACGACAAGCTCTTCAAGTACGACGACGGCGTTGCTCAAGGCAGCCGTTGGGGCCTGCGCGGCACCGAAGACCTCGGTGGCGGCCTGAAGGCGCTGTTCGTGCTGGAAAGCGGTTTTAACAGCGGCAACGGCACGCTCGGCCAGGGCGGCGCCCTGTTCGGCCGTCAGGCATATGTGGGTCTGTCGAAGAACGACATCGGCTCGCTGACGTTCGGCCGCCAGTACTCGTTTTCGACGGATTACCTGGGCGGCAACTACTCGACCGGCGGCCAGACCGTCGCGGGTAACTACGCTTACCACATCAACGACGTGGATCAACTGACGTCGAGCCGCATCAACAACGCGGTCAAGTTCAGCAGCGCGAACTTCTACGGCCTGACGTTCGGCGCGATGTACGGCTTCTCGAACCAGGCTGGCGCATTCGCCGGCGCGCCGGCAAGCGGCACGACGGCTGCACCGGTCGCAGGTTCGTCGCGTGCGTACAGCTTCGGCTTGAACTACGCGAACGGCCCGTTCGGTATCGGCGCGGCGTACACGGACATCCGTTACCCGAGCCAATCGACGCCGTCGTTCTCGACGACCATCGCCAACGTGTCGACGGGCAACGTCCGCGATCTGCGCACGTTCGGCG
>DASPZL010000385.1:0-4611 GCA_035636295.1 Paraburkholderia sp. | reverse complement strand
CCGTTATTCGCGACGATTCCATGATTGCGCGGTGCGACCGCGTCGCCGTTGCCGAGCATTGCGTAGACGCCCGGCGCGAGTTCGACCGGGCGCGGAATATCGTACCCGGTCGCGACCGCGGGCAATGCGGCGATACTCGATGCGGCGGTAGCGGGTGATGCTTGCGTCGACGCCGCATCCGCATCGGCTGTCTGAGCGTGCGCCGTGCGCAACGGCAGTACGAGCATCAGCAACGCGAGCCACGTGCCGGCGCGCGCAACCGTCACGCACCGCGTGCTGAGCGTGGTTGAAGCGGCGCGCGCCTGACGTGCCTCGCTCATCCGCTTCTTCGTCACATGTGCGCCGGCGCGGGCTGGGCCGCGACGCCCTGCGCCGGCACTGCGATCGCGCTTTCGAACACGTGTTTTTGCGAGTCCTGTACCGCGGCCTTGAGCTCGCCGCTGCCGCGCGGCATGAAGTAGAAGCGGAAGTTCGGATTCTCGCTGATCGAAAAATTCACGTTCGCGGTCATCACCGGCTTGCCCGCGTAGGTCACGTCGACCTTGCGAACGTAGTAGGCCGGTGCATACATGCGGGTGATCTGGTTCATCGCCATGCCCGTACGATTGGGATGGCTAATCATCAGCTGCGCGAGTTGCGGCTGACCGGCCGGCGCCGCGCCTTCCGTGCGCAGACGCATCTTGCCGACGTTCGCCGCGGCGGCTTCATCGTCCTTGCCTGCCGGCGCCGAACAGCCGCCCGACGCCTTGACGAAGCGCACCGCGCTGTACAGGCGGCCGTCGTTGGTCTCGGCAATAACGCGCATGAACGTGTAATCCTCCACGCGCACACGGGTTTCGATATTCGCTCGTCCCGACTCGGGCGTGAATTCGAACCAGCCGGCGTAAGGTTCGGGATTCTGATCAATGAACAGATAAATCTTGCGGATGTAGCGCGTGGGCGTTTGCGGGAACTGCGCGGTGATCGAGATCGGTACGATCGCTGCGTCGGCCGCGCGCTTCGGCGCGTCGAGTTTGATGACCGCGTCGCCGTGCGCATCGATCGGCCGGTCCTGGAAGGTGCCCGCGCGGAAGTCCAGCCAGCTGGCCACCTTGTTCGGGTCGTCGTCGGGCGAGGACTGCGCCGCCTGGGTCACGTGGCCCATCGTCAGCATGCTGACGAGCGCGAATCCTGCCGCCCATGTCACCGCGTGAGGCTTCATGGTTTGCATCTGTCGTCTCCTTCATTGGCGCCGCGGGCATTGCATGCGTGCGGCGCTTACTGCTCCCACTCGAGTTCGGCATACGCCGCCGTCACATTGCGGCGGTGATAGACGCCGACCAGCCGCCAACGGCTGCGCTGATCGACACCGATCGTGTCGACGGCCTGCTGCATCGTCTGGCCCGCGTGAATCGCCGCGCGCACGTCGCGCACGAGGCGAGCCAGATAGTCCCGTTCGGCATCCAGCGCCTGCGGCCATTGAACGTGCAGGGGACCGTGCCCCGGCACCACTCGCTGCACGCCCGGCAGCGCGCGGATTGTGGCGAGGTCGTCGAGCCAGCCGAGCACGCTGCCGTCGATCACCGGCAGGCAGCCCGCAAACAGCAGATCCGCGAGCCACAGCGTGCCCGTCCTTTTATCGTAGACGGTCAGATCGTTGTTCGTATGCGCAGTTTTCCACGCATGCAACGTCAGGACGCGCGAGCCGAGGTCGAGATCGAGCGTTTCATGAACCACTAGCGTCGGCGGAATCACGCGGCTGCCGGCGGCAACGTCGCCCAATTCGCGCGTCAGCACCCGCAGATAGTTTGCCGCATGCGACATCTCCGCTTCCGCCAGTTTGTCGCTGCCGACGAATTGCGGATGATCGCCGACGAACGCGGCGTTGCCGAGAATGTGGTCGGGATGCATGTGCGTATTGATCACATAACAGACCGGCAGCGGTGTGACGGCGCGAATCGCGGCGCGCAACGCGCGGCCCTCGGCGGCGGTGCCGCCCGTATCGATTACCGCGACGCAGCGAGTGCCGATCACGAAGCCGACGTTCGCGATGTCGCCACCGTTCTGACGCGTTGCAACATTGTCGTGGCCGCGGTGGGCATAGAGCCCGGGCGCCAGTTCGGTGACGCTCAATATGGCCGACTGTGATGCTGCCTTAGGTGTTGATGTGGACGCGTGTGCAGGCGGCATTGCTGCGGCGCACATCAAGGCGGCGCATAGCCATGCGGTTAGCGCGCGCATCTCCGAGCGGATCAATGCGTGTCCTGCGACCCTAAAAAGCCGGAGATGGGATGCAGCGCCAGTCTTCACCGTAAGTTAATAAAGAAGTGATTTTCAGTGAATCATAGCGCGGCTTTCCGCGAATAACCTAGCGGCTTCCTACAGCCCGTTACATCGACAACATGAGAATCGTTGAAATCCGCGAAAAGACCGTGCCGATCAGTTCACCGATCCGCAACGCCTATATCGACTTCAGCAAGATGACGCTGAGCCTGGTCGCCGTCGTCACGGACGTGATCCGCGACGGCAAGCCCGTGGTCGGATACGGCTTCAACTCGAACGGCCGCTACGGCCAGGGCAAGCTGATGCGTGAGCGCTTCATTCCGCGTCTCATCGAAGCCGATCCGGCCTCGCTCGTCAATGATGCCGGCGATAACCTCGATCCTCACAAAATCTGGGCCACGATGTTCACCAACGAAAAGCCGGGCGGTCACGGCGAACGTTCGGTCGCCATCGGCACGATCGACATGGCGGTGTGGGACGCCGTCGCGAAGATCGAAGGCAAGCCGCTATTCCAGTTGCTCGCCGACCGTTACGGCAATGGGCAGCCCGACCGCAAAATCTTCGTGTACGCCGCGGGCGGCTACTACTATCCGGGCCAGGACCACGAAAAGCTCAAGGACGAGATGCGCAGCTATCTCGACCGGGGCTACACGGTGGTGAAGAAGAAGATCGGCGGTGCATCGCTCGACGAAGATCTGCGCCGCATCGATTCGATCCTGAGCGTGCTCGGCGACGGCCAGAAGCTTGCGGTCGATGCAAACGGCCGCTTCGATCTCGACACGGCCATTCAATACGCGAAGGCGCTCTCGCAGTACGACCTGTTCTGGTATGAGGAACCCGGCGATCCGCTCGATTTCGAATTGCAAGCGACGCTGCGCAATTACTATGACAAGCCCATGGCGACCGGCGAAGACCTGTTCTCGATGCAGGACGCGCGCAACCTGATCCGCTACGGCGGCATGCGCCCCGATCGCGACTGGTTGCAGTTCGACTGCGCGTTGAGCTACGGACTGGTCGAATACCTTCGTACGCTCGACATGCTGCGCCAACACGGCTGGTCGCCTAGCCGCTGCATTCCGCACGGCGGCCACCAGATGTCGTTGAACATCGCGGCAGGCCTCGGCCTTGGCGGCAACGAGTCGTATCCGGATCTGTTCCAGCCGTACGGCGGATTCCCCGACGGCGTCAAGGTCGACAATGGTTACATCACCATGCCCGATCTGCCGGGGATCGGGTTTGAAGGAAAGGCGGATCTCTTTGCCGAGATGCAAAAGCTTTCCGCGTAAGCGCTCAGTTGAGCCGCGCCTTGCGTAACAGGCGGCGCGGCGCCGGCAAAAATCAACAAGAGGCGCAGGCGAATCCGGCTGTGCTGGCCGCGGCGGTTATGTCCGCGGCGGCCAACTGCCCGATTTCATTAAAAGACGCCACGCATAGGAGACAGAGATGCGGGTTTCAAAGATCGGAAAATATCTTTCCAAGCTTTATGTGCAGGTCCTGATCGGCATCATCTCCGGTATTCTCGTTGGACACTTCTTCCCCGACATCGGCTCTCAACTCAAACCGCTCGGGGATCTGTTCATCAAACTGATCCGGATGCTGCTTGCGCCGATCATCTTCGCGTCGGTGGTCGTTGGCATCGCCCGCATGAACGACCTTCATGAAGCCGGGCGAGTGGGCGTGAAAGCGGTGCTTTATTTCGAGGTCGCGTCGACCATCGCGCTTGCCATCGGGCTGGTGGTCGTGAACGTCGTCAAGCCGGGCAGCGGTATGAACATCGATCCCGCTCATATCGACAGTTCGTCTATTGCAAGCTACACGCACGCGGCGCAGCAGCACGGCATGCTCGATTTCTTCATGAGCATTGTGCCGAACAGCATTGTCGGCGCGTTCGCGAACGGCGAGATCCTGCCCATCATCTTCTTTTCGGTCCTGCTCGCGATTGCGCTTGCGAGGCTGGGTCCGCGCACCGCGCCGCTGGTCGACATGCTCGATATGTTTTTGCAAGGCATGTTCGGCGTGGTTCGGATCGTCATGTATGTCGCGCCGATCGGTGCTTTCGGCGGCATGGCATTCACCATCGGCAAGTATGGGATCGGCACGTTGGCATCGTTCGGTGAACTGATGCTCTGCCTTTACGTGACTTCGATCGTCTTCGTGGTCGTGGTGCTCGGCGCCGTCATGCGAATGTGCGGGCTTTCGCTGTGGAAGTTCCTTCGCTACATCAAGGACGAAATTCTCATCACGCTCGGCACGGCATCGACTGAAGCGGTGCTGCCGCAGATGCTCATCAAGATGGAGAACATGGGTTGTTCGCGGCCTGTCGTGGGGATGGTGTTGCCTACCGGCTAT
>DASPZL010000384.1:0-6442 GCA_035636295.1 Paraburkholderia sp. | reverse complement strand
TTTCACGCGGCTTGCATTCGACATGGCCGCATATGATTCACGCCATGCTGCCGAACCTGTGCGCGTTGTGCGGCAATTTGTCGCATAAGACGTTGTGCGCCGGTTGCGACGACGCGTACTGGAACGAAAGCCGATTGCGTTGCACGGTATGCGCGGAGCCCTTGTCCGAAATGCGAGCGGCGAACCGTTCGCACTATCGCTGCGCCGATTGTATCGGCGAGCCGCCGCCGTTCGACGCGACCTTCGCGTTGGCGGATTACCGGCCACCGCTCGATGCGTTGGCACTCGGCCTGAAATTTCGCGCCCGGCTGGTGCTGGCGCGCGAATTCGCGCAACGCCTCGCACGGCTCGCGCAAGACTCGTGGCAGGACAGATCGGAACGGCCCGATGTGCTCGCGCCCGTGCCGCTTGCCAACCAGCGTCTCACCGAGCGCGGCTATAACCAGGCGTGGCAGATTGCCAGGCCGTTGGCCCGCGCGCTGAATGTGCGCGGCGACGCCACCTTGCTGCATCGCGTGATCCACACCGCGCCTCAGTCGCGGCTCGACCTCGAGGCGCGACGGCTGAACGTGGGCCGCGCCTTCAAGGTGGCTGAACCGGTGCAAGGACTGCACGTCGGCATCGTCGACGATGTGATGACGACCGGCGCCACGCTCGAGGCACTGGCGCGCACGCTCAAAGCTGCCGGCGCGCGGCGGATCACCAACTTCGTCGCGCTGCGCACACCGAAAAACTAGTCTCCACCTGGTCTCATCATGTTCAATGTCGTTCTCGTAGAACCGGAAATTCCGCCGAACACCGGCAATGTCATCCGCCTGTGCGCCAACACCGGCGCTCGGCTGCATCTGATCGAGCCGCTCGGCTTTCCGCTCGACGACGCCAGGATGCGCCGCGCTGGTCTCGACTATCACGAGTATGCGCAAATGAACGTGCATGCCGATTGGGCGGCGTTCGTCGCCAAGGAATCGCCGGACCCGGCGCGCATGTTCGCCTTCACCACGCGCGGCTCGGGACGCTTTCACGAGCACGCGTTTCAATCCGGCGACTGGTTCGTGTTCGGCGCCGAAACGCGCGGCCTGTCCGACTCGGTGCTCGACCAGTTCGCCCACGAGCAGCGCGTGCGTCTGCCGATGCGCCCGGGCAACCGCAGCCTGAATCTGTCGAATACGGTCGCGGTCGTGGTGTTCGAAGCGTGGCGTCAGACCGGCTTCGACGGCGGCGCCTGACGACGCTTCAATTCGGCTTCGTAGCGGGCGAGCATTGCATCGTCGAAGCAGGCGAACACCACCCGCTCGATCTGCGGCGCGCGCGGCAAGTTTTCGAGCACGGTGCCGACCGCAATCCGCACCGCTTCGTCGGCGGGGAAATGGTAGATGCCGCAGCTAATCGCGGGCAACGCAATGCTCCTGCAATGCGCCTCGCGCGCCACCTCGAGCGAGCGCTGATAGCAGGACGCGAGCAGGTCGGCTTCGCCGTGCGCGCCGCCCCGCCAGACCGGGCCGACCGCGTGGATCACGTGTTTGGCCGGCAGGCGGTAGCCACCGGTGAGTTTCGCGTCGCCGGTCGCACAGCCGCCGAGCCGCTCGCATTCGCGCAGCAACTCCTTGCCGGCCGCCTGGTGAATCGCGCCATCCACACCGCCTCCGCCCAATAACGACGTATTCGCGGCGTTGACGATCGCATCCACGGCGAGCGTCGTGATGTCGACCACGCGCGCTTCGAGCGTGCAACGATTGAAGGTGAGCATGGGAACCTCGCTGGTCCGAAGCGTCGATAAAACGTGGACAGCGATACGGGGCAACCGTTCAGCGCTTTTGCGCGCTGAACGGCTGAAAGACGACGCTTATTCCGCTTTGGAATCGCGCCGCAGCAGGGCGCTGACGGCGTCGCGAGGCGCTATGCCGTCGAACAGCACAGCGCACACCGCTTGCGTGATGGGCATCTCGATCGCATGAGCGCGAGCGATCGCCAACACGGCTTGCGCGCAACGCACGCCTTCGGCCACGTGACCCAGGCCGCCGAGAATGTCGTCGAGCGTACGGCCCGCGGCGAGTTGCATGCCGACCGTGCGGTTGCGCGACAGATCGCCCGTTGCGGTGAGAATCAGATCGCCCAACCCGGTCAAACCGGTGAACGTTTCGGTCCGCCCGCCGAGCGTCACGCCGAGGCGCGACATTTCAGCGAGACCGCGCGTGATCAGCGCCGCGCGCGCATTCAGACCGAGGCCTAAGCCGTCGGCGATACCCGTCGCGATCGCCAGCACGTTCTTCACCGCGCCGCCCACCTCCACGCCGACAACGTCGTCGCCGGTATAGATGCGCATGGCGCCATGATGGAACGCGGCGACCGTGCGCTCGCGGCACGCCGCCGACGCACTCGCGATCGTCAGCGCAACCGGCAAGCCCTGCCCGACTTCGCGCGCGAAACTCGGACCGGACAGCACGCCGTTGCTGCCATGTCCCGGCAGTTCAGCCGCGACCACCTGATGCGGCAACAACTGCGAGTCGGCTTCAAAACCCTTGCACAACCAGATCACGTGCGCCGGCACTTTGCCCGCGTCGCGCATCGCCTGGAAGAGACCGCGCAGCCCGGCCACGGGCGTCGCGACGACGCATAACGCGTCGTCGGCGAGCGCGTGATCGAGCGCCGCGCTCAGGTCCACTTCATAGCGAAGCGCCGGCGGCAACGCAACGCCCGCCAGATAGCGGGCGTTTTCGTGCGAAGCATGGAGTTCGGCGACGAGCGCGGGCTCGCGCGCCCACAACACCGTGTCGTGCCGCACGGCCAGATGGCCGGCGAGGGCTGAGCCCCATGCACCGGCGCCGAGGACGGCAACCTTCATAACCGGCACCGCCTGTGGCGCGTTAATGCGTGACGCCGTTTTGCGCCGCGCCGTCCTGCCCGCCCATTTGCGCGAGACGTTGCTCGTACAGCGCCTGGAAGTTGATCTCGGCCAGATGGATCGGCGGGAAACCGGCGCGGGTGATCGCGTCGGCGATGTTCGAGCGCAGATACGGGAACAGGATCGTCGGGCAGGCAATGCCGACCAGCGGGTCGATCTGCTCAGCCGGAATGTTGCGGATGTCGAAAATGCCGGCTTGCTTCGCTTCGATCAGGAACGCCACCTTGTCCGCCACCTTGGCCGTGACCGTGCCCGTGACGAGGATTTCGAACACGGTGTCGGCGAGGCGCTCGGCCTTCACGTCGACTTCGACTTCGACCGAGGGCATTTCCTGCTCGAGGAAGATGCTCGGCGAATTCGGCTGCTCGAGCGACATGTCCTTCAGGTAGATGCGCTGGATATTGAAGAACGGCTGGTTATTCTCGTCGGACATGATTGAATGATTCCCTGATAGATGTGCATAGCGGCGGCCCATGGCTTCAAGGGCCGCCAGATCGTTGCGGCGCATCGCCTGCCCTGAAGGCGAGGATGCGCCGGCTTGTATTTCCCCCGCCTCACTCACGCGCCCGCGGGCGCCGCGAATTCAGGCGGCTTCGAGCAGAGGCATCAAACCGCCCGCGCGATCGAGCGCGGAGAGGTCATCGTACCCGCCGACATGCGTCTCGCCGATGAACACCTGCGGCACCGTGCGGCGGCCGGTCCGCGTCATCATTTCCTCGCGACGGGCCGGGTCCTTGTCGATCAGTACCTTCTCAACCTGCTCGACGCCGCGCGACTTTAAAAGACGTTCGGCCATCTGGCAATACGGGCACACCTGCGTGCTGTACATGATGACTTTGTTCACTTGGCTGCTCCTTGTTTCACCACCGGCATGCCGGCTTTCTGCCAGGCGTCCACGCCGCCTTCGAGAACGTGGACTTCGGCGTACCCTGCATCCTGAACGATACGCGCCGCCTTGTTCGACTGCTGGCCGGTCTGGCATACCAGCAGCACCGGGTTGCTCTTGTTCTTCACGAGCTGCGCGACTTTCGCCTGCAACTCCGCAAATTCAAGATGCCGCGCCGCGGGCAAATGACCCTTGGCGAAGTCGGCGGACGGCCGCAGATCGATGACCGCCGCATTGCGACGGTTGATCAGTTGGGTCGCTTCAGCGGCCGACAGGCCGCCGCGGCCACGCCGGCTGATCGTCGGCCACAGCAGCAACCCACCTGAGATGAGGACGATCGCGATCAGAACAAGGTTTGTGTAATCAGTGAAAAACTTCACGGAAAATCCGCCGAAAAAGAGAGAAATCGAAAAGGGCAATCCAGCCATTATAAAATAACCGTCTGACGCGATGGCGGCGCTCCTCTAGAGGAAGCGCGCCGCGCTTTACCGCTTCCTTACTACCGACCGGCAATCTCATGTACAAACTCGTTCTCATCCGCCACGGCGAATCGACGTGGAACAAGGAAAACCGCTTCACGGGCTGGGTCGACGTCGACCTCACCGAGCAGGGTAATCGTGAGGCGCAGCAAGCGGGCGTGCTGCTGAAGGAATCGGGCTACACGTTCGACATCGCCTATACGTCGGTGCTCAAGCGCGCGATCCGCACCTTGTGGCATGTGCAGGACCAGATGGATCTGATGTACCTGCCGGTGGTGCATTCGTGGCGTCTGAACGAACGCCATTACGGCGCGCTGTCGGGTCTGAACAAGGCCGAAACCGCCGCCAAATTCGGCGACGATCAGGTGCTGGTCTGGCGCCGCAGCTACGACACGCCGCCGCCGGCGCTCGAGCCGTCGGACGAACGCGCGCCCTACGACGATCCGCGCTACGCCAAGGTGCCGCGCGAGCAATTGCCGCTCACCGAGTGCCTGAAAGACACCGTCGCGCGGGTGCTGCCGCTGTGGAACGAGTCGATCGCGCCGGCCGTCAAGTCGGGCCGCAAGGTGGTGATCGCCGCGCACGGCAACTCGATCCGCGCGCTGGTGAAGTACCTCGACAATATTTCGGACGCGGACATTGTCGGCCTGAACATTCCGAACGGCGTGCCGCTCGTCTATGAACTCGACGAAAACCTGAAACCGATCAAGCACTACTATCTGGGCGACCAGGAAGCGATCGCGAAGGCCCAAGCCGCGGTCGCCAGGCAAGGCAAGGCGGGCTGATTCCGTCGCCCGGCCGCTGCCCTTCCGGTGAGAGATGCGGCGGGGCGCGGCAAACGGGACACCGAACCGCACCGGCCGGCAAGACATACCGGAGGGCGCGGCTCGCATCGCCCGAGCGCGCCCTTCTAGCCGACATCCGCCGGTTACCGCACATTACTTCGGCGGCGCGGGCACATTCCGCCGAACCAGGCCCGGCAAGCGCTGTCGAATCACGATTGCCCGCCCCGCGCCCTGAGTGCGCGGGTGTGCAGTTATACTTGTCCGTCCCCATCTCTATCGACGCTGCCACGCGCTTCCGACCGCAACAGACTCTATGCGAAAGAACCTGAAAACTATCGGCCTGATTGCCGCGGGCCTTGCTACCGGTGTATTTGCCACCCTGCAACTCTCCGCCTCGGCCCAGCAACCCGCCAGCGCCGCCGGGACCCCGCTGCCGCTGGACCAGCTCAGGCTCTTTGCCGAAGTGTTCGGGCAGATCAAGCACGAGTACGTCGAACCGGTCGACGACAAAAAGCTCCTCACCGCCGCGATCAAGGGCATGGTGTCGAGCCTCGACCCGCACTCGTCGTACCTCGACAAGACCGATTACGAAGAACTGCAGGAGCAGACCAAGGGGCGCTTCGCGGGTCTCGGCATCGAAATTTCGTCTGAGGACGGCCTGATCAAGGTGATCTCGCCGATCGAAGACACGCCCGCGTTCCGCGCCGGCATCCGTCCGGGCGACCTGATCACCCGCATCAACGACAAGCCCGTGCGCGGCATGACGCTCGACCAGGCGGTCAAGCAGATGCGCGGCGAGCCGGGCACCAAGGTCACGCTCACCATTTTCCGCAAGACCGACGACCGCACGTTCCCGCTCACGGTGACGCGCGCGATCATCAAGGTCCAGTCGGTCAAGATGAAAATCCTCGCACCGGGCTACGCGTACGTCCGCATCACCAGCTTCCAGGAACGCACCACGCCTGACCTGGCTGCGAAACTGCAGGACATCGCGCGTCAACAGCCGAACCTGAAGGGTCTCGTGCTCGACCTGCGCAACAACGGCGGCGGTCTGCTGCAAAGCGCGGTCGGCGTCGCGGGCGCGTTCCTGCCGCCGAATTCCGTGGTGGTGTCCACCAACGGCCAGATTCCGGATTCGAAGCAGGTCTATCGCGACACCTACGACAACTACCGTCTGCAATCCTTCGACAGCGATCCGCTGAAGGACGAAGCGCCGATCTTCAAGACCGTGCCGATGGTCGTGCTGACTAACGCGTATTCGGCGTCGGCTTCGGAAATCGTCGCGGGCGCGCTGCAGGATCAGCATCGCGCGCTGATCGTCGGCAAGACCACGTTCGGCAAGGGCTCGGTACAAACCGTCCGGCCCATGACGGCGGAGACGGCCCTGCGT
>DASPZL010000383.1:0-14297 GCA_035636295.1 Paraburkholderia sp. | reverse complement strand
GCGTCCCCAGGCTTCGACGAAACCGCCTGTGTCTGGCGTGACCTTCGCCGCGGATATCGGCGAGCTCGTGCGGCAAACCGACCATCTTGTGCTCGCGGCGCCCGCTACGGCAGCGACCCGCCATATCGTCGACCGGGCATTGCTGAAGCACGCGAAACCTGGGCTGCACCTGATCAATGTCGCGCGCGGTTCGCTCATCGACGACGAAGCGGTGCTCGAAGCGCTCGACGACGAACTAATCGATGCTGCGTCGCTGGATGTTACCGAGCCGGAGCCGTTACCCGCCGGACATCCGTTTTACACCCATCCGCGCGTTCGGCTCTCGCCGCATACGTCGGCAATCGGCCCGCACAATACGGCGGAGCTCGCCCGCAAGTTCGCCCGCAATTTTGAGGCGTTCTCGGCTGGCGCGGAGTTGGAAGACCTGGTGGACATCCGGCAGGGGTACTAGTTGTGCGTTAGCGCGACTTCCCCCGCCGAGTTGGAGATTCCGCGACGGCTTTTACCGTAGCCGGAACCCTTGCGTAAAGCCATCTTTTCACGCATCGAGAAAATCTGCCGGCTCACGAGATAATCAGCCTGTCTGTTCAGCACAATGAGAAAACGAATGCGCCCTTTGTCAGCCGCAACGCCCTCCGAGTTTAAAGACGTCCGTTTTGTCCTGACCGACATGGACGAAACACTCACCTACCAAGGCAGACTGGCGGCTTCCACCTATGCGGCACTGGAGCGATTGCAAAGCGCCGGCATCCGCGTAATTCCTGTGACCGCGGCGCCCGCCGGCTGGTGCGATCAGATGGCACGCATGTGGCCGGTCGACGGCGTGATCGGAGAAAATGGCGGGCTGTTCCTGCAGCGGACCTCGAACGGTCACGGTGTGTCGCGAACGTATTGGCACGCCGATGAGAACCTGAGCGAAACGCGTGCGAAACTGACCGCAATGGCGGAAATCGTGACGGCCAGATTTCCGCAAATCCACCTCGCCGACGATCAGGCGTTCCGTCTGACCAGCATCGCATTCGCACGCCCCGACAACCCCGAACTCAGCGAGCAGGTGGTCCAGGTGCTGCGGGCAGCCGGGGCGAATGCCACGATAAACAATCTGTGGGTTTTAGGCTGGCTGGGCGGCTATGACAAGCTTGCCATGACGCGCAAGGTGCTGGCAGCGACTTACCAGGTCGACATCGACACCGGCAGGCACACGGTGCTTTATACCGGCGACTCGACCAACGACGCACCGATGTTCGAATTCTTCAAACACACAGTGGGTGTGAGTACCGTGCGAGAGTACCTGTCTGAGCTTCCTGTGCCCCCCGCGTGGATTACCAAGGGCCCCGGCGGCGAGGGTTTCGTGGAAGCGGCCAATGCGGTGATCGCCGCTCGCGCGTTGCGCGGGTGAGGAAAGCGGCCTTTCTACCCTATCGTTGTTGCGAACATTGGACCGTTAGTGCTGCGCGCCCCAGCGTTGCGCCGGCATGCGCAGCCGGCAGTTTCGCCCGGCCCTGGCCAAACAGCTTCTCGCGCAACGTCCCTTCAGCGTAGGCCGTCTTGTACGCGCCCCGCTCCTGCAGCACCGGAATCACCAGATTGATGAAGTCGCTATAGCATTCGGGCGTCACCGTGCGCGCCAGGTTGAAGCCGTCGATATCGGTTTGCTCGATCCAGCCGACCAGTTGATCCGCCACCTGCTCGGGTGTGCCGACGATGGCCGGATATCGTCCGCCCAATTGCAGTTCTTCACGCAGAATCTGCGCGACCGTGCGTTCTTTACCCGCACCCGTGAGATTCTTCATCACCGATTCGATCGCATTGTTCTTTGCGTAGCGAATCGGTTCGTCCAGCGCGTAGCGGGAGAAATCGATGCCACTGGAACTGGCGTAGTGCGCAAGGCCGGCTTCCGGATTAGCGTAGCGCACGTATTCGGCGTATTTCTCACATGCCTGTGCTTCGGTCGGCGCGACGATCACGGACAGGCCCATGAAAAACTTGATGTCCGACGGATCACGCCCCTCGTTGCGTACGGCAGCACGGACGTCGCTGACCAGTTGCCGCAAGGCGGCCGGCTTCTGCTGGGAGACGAACACGCACTCCGCATGGCGCGCTGCGAACTGTTGGCCACGTCCGGATGAACCCGCCTGAAACAGCACCGGCGTGCGTTGCGGCGACGGCTCGGACAGGTGATATCCCTCAACGTTGTAGTACTGCCCACGATGTTCAATCCGGTGCACCCTGGCAGGGTCAGCATAGACGCGCGCCGTGCGATCGGCGCGCACGGCGCCCTCTTCCCAACTGCCTTCCCACAACTTATAGGCAACTTCCAGGAACTCGTCGGCGCGATCGTAGCGCTCGTCATGCGCGATCTGTTCACCGAGCCCCATCGCCCGCGCCGCGCTTTCGAGGTAGCCCGTGACGATGTTCCAGCCGATCCGGCCGTCCGTCAAATGATCGAGCGTGGAAAAGCGCCGTGCGAGCAGATACGGCAAGTCATAAGTCAGGTTGACGGTCACCCCGAAGCCCAGATGCTGAGTCACGGCGGCCATGGCCGGCACGGTCAGCAACGGATCGTTGACGGGTAACTGGATCGACTCCTTCAGAGGCAGTTCGACTGATTGCTGGTAGACGTCGTACACGCCGACGATATCCGCAATGAACAATCCATCGAACAAACCGCGCTCGAGCAGTTTCGCGAGATCGGTCCAGTACGAGAGTTTTTTGTAATCCACGGAGCGGTCGCGCGGATGCGTCCACAACCCGTGATTGATATGACCCACACAATTCATGTTGAATGCGTTGAGCAGAATCTGTTTCGTCATGACGGTATGGATTCAAGTGTTGCCAAGGGGGCGCTGAAGATTCAGGTCGTGCCGCTCTGCGTGGGCAAGCGGCCGTTCAGGTAGTAGTCGCCGACTGCGGCGACTTTCCAGCGCACCGGGTCGTGCAGCGTATGCACACGGGCGTTGCGCCAGTAACGGTCGAGATTGATCTCACCAGCCGCCGCTCGTGTACCGGCGAGTTCGAATAGTTTTGTCGATGCAGCGAGCGCGATTTCCGTGGTCAGCGCGCGTGCCTCGGCGACGGCAATCGCCGCTTCGGCGATCTTGCCCGGTTGCGGATCGACGCGCGCGGCATCGAGCTGATACGCAGCTCGCTCGACCAATGCATCGGCGGCCTCCTGACGCACGGCGAGACGCCCGAATTCGTTGATCGTCAACGGATCGTGCGCGGCTCGCTCGACGTTCGCCTCGATCCACGGCCGTGACTGCGTGGTGACGAAGGCCCGCGTCGCTTCATGCGCGCCTCGCGCGAGACCCTGATCGATCGCCGCATGAATTAATTGAGCGTAGGGCTTGATGGTCGTGCGTGGCTGGTGGGGATCGGCGAGCAGCAGTACCTGGTCCGCCGCGACGTGCACGTTGTCGAATTTCACCGTGCCGCTGGCGGTACCTCGCTGGCCAAAGCCCGACCAGTCGTCGATCACCTCGACGCCCTGCGCATCGCGCGCGACGATCGCCAGATAGGCGTTGCCGTCCTCTCCGACCACAGCAGTTGGAATCCATTGTGCGTACAGCGCGCCGGTTGCGTAGAACTTCTCGCCGCTGATGCGAAACGCCCCCTCACCATCTGGCACGAGTTGCATCGTGCGTTCGGAGGCGGTGGCGCTGCGGCGCTCCGCGAGTGCGTTACCAAAACGCTCTCCTGCCAGTGCCCGTGCAAACAGGTCGCGCTTCTGAGTCTCGCTGCCCTGCACGCGGATCACCTCAAGTGTGTAATAGTGGTTTTGCGGAATCTGGCCGAGCGAGCCGTCGGCCGCCGAAATCAGCGCCACGACTTCCGCGAGCGTTGCACTCGAGACGTCCGCGCCACCGAATTCGCGCGGTATGGTGATACCCCACAAACCCGACTGCGAAAACCGCGTCAGCTCTTCATACGGGGCACGCCGTTGGGCATCGCGCTGCGCCGCTTCACGTGCAAAGGCCTGCGCAAGCGTGCGCGCCACGTCGAGCGCTTCTGCATCGGAACCGATGATGGTGGCCGGATCGGCGACCTGCTTATTGATCGTTTGAGTCATGGGATGGTTGGCTTGGCAGGCGTCAGATCCACGCGTGCCGCTGCGGCAACACGTCGTTAAGCAAATAGTTGCCGATCGCAAAATATTTCCAGCGCACCGGGTCGTGCAGCGTATGTACACGTGCATTGCGCCAGTGACGATCGAGATTCAGTTCCTCGAGCACCGCGCGCGAGCCGGACAGTTCGAAGAGTTTTTCCGCGCCATTCAGCGCGGCTTCAGTCGTCAGCACTTTGGCTTTGGCGACGGCGATCGACGCTTCAGCTTGCGTCTGCGCCGTGACACCCGCCACGCGAATCCGGTCGAGCGTGCGGGCCGCGCGCTCCAGCACTGCTTCGGCGGCGTGCAACTCCACGTGCAGCAGGCCGGTGTCGCGAATCACGTAGGGGTCGTCGGTAGCTCGCTCGACGCCGGCGTCGAGCCATGGCCGCGCCTGCTCCTTCACGAAGCGCACGGTCTCACGCACAGCGGCGCGCGCGATTCCCGCGTCGATCGCGGCCTGGATAATCTGCGAAACCGGGCCGACCAGCGAAGGCTCGCCGGCGGTTTGCCACAGCGGCAATACCGCCTCCGGGTCTACCAACACGTTATTGAACACCACCGAACCGCTCGCCGTGGTGCGCTGCCCAAAGCCGGACCAATCGTCGATCACGGTCAGCCCTGGGCTGTCCCGTTCGATGATCGCTGCGATCAGGCGTCCTTGTTCATCGAGCAGCTTGGTGGGGACCCAGTGAGCGAACAGCGCACCGGTCGAATAGAATTTCCGGCCGCTCACACGCAGTTCGCCGTCCACTGCCGCCAGTCGGGTTTGCACGTCAGTCGTATTGCGCGAACCGCGTTCGGGTCCAGCGTTGCCAAGACGTTTGCCCGCCAGCACGCCAGGAAAATAGCGTCGCTTCTGCGACTCGGATCCGAGCGTGCGGATCACATTCAGAAAGCCGAAATGATTCTGCGGAATCTGCCCGAGCGAAGGATCCGCCTCGCACAGAATCGCGAACACGCGTGCAAGCGTGACGAAAGAAACGTCTGCGCCGCCGTATTCGCGCGGCACGGTGATGCCGCCCAAACCGCTTGCGCTGAAGCGCGCCAGTTCGTCATAGGGAAGACGCCGCTGACGGTCGCGCTCAGCGGCGCCTACGGCGAATTCCAGCGCGAGCTGTTCGGCGACCGCGAGGGCCTCGACGTCGTTTGCGATGACATGGGCTTCGGCTTGTGGCCGCGCGTGCAAAACGCCGGTGTTGGAGATGTCGTTCATGCTACCTCGGCAGAATTGTTCGAGGTTAAAGCGTTGACGTACGGCACAGAACCATTCATTTTTCATTTACTTATCCGCTGCAACGCCGCTAACGCGCAAACGACGGCGCAAGCAATCGTTACGCGCTTTGCATAGTCAAATTGCTTGGTTTGCACATGACAGGGGGAGCGCTAAATTGCGTTCACTTCTTCATAAGGAAACCTGCCGTGCCGTCCTTGCCCTTGCTCATGCGCCGCCTGATCGTCCGTCTCGCCTATCCGGCAATCGCCCTGCTGAGTCTGTCCTCAGCCAGCGCGCACGCCGACACGCAAACGCTGAAGGTCGGCGTGACTACCGGACCTCATGAAGAAATATTCACCGAGGTAAAAAAGGTGGCGGAGCGCGACTACGGTCTGCACATCAAGATCGTGCCGTTTAGCGACTATATTCAGCCGGATGCCGCGCTCGACGCAGGCGACCTCGATGCCAACAGTTATCAGCATCGCCCGTTTCTGGCCTCACAAGTGCGCGCTCGTGGCTACAAGCTGGTCGGCATCGGCCGCACGTGGATCGGTCCGATCGGCGTGTATTCGAAGAAGTACAAGAAGTTTTCTGACCTGCCCGAGGGTGCCTCGATCGGCATCCCCAACGATCCGGCGAACGAAAGCCGTATCCTGTTGCTGCTGCAGAAAGCCGGCGCGATCACGCTGCGTTCGGGCATCGACCCGGTGACGGGTATCAACGCCACGCCACGTGATATCACTGCAAACCCGAAACATTTCAGGTTCACCGAGATCGACGCCGCACAATTGCCGCGCACGCTCGACGATTTCGACGCCACCACGATCAACGCCGACTACGCCATCAAGGCTGGTCTCAATCCAGCCCGCGACACCATTCTCGTCGAAGACGGAGCCGGTGTTTATGCCTGCCTGATCGCGGTGCGCGAGCAGGATGCGAACAAGCCGTGGGTCCAGCAGCTCGTGAAGGCGTATCAGTCCGATGAGGTTCGGCACTTCATTCTCGATCACTATCACGGCGCGATCATCCCGGCGTTCTGACTGACTGCGGCGCGCGTCAGGCTCGCAGCCTCGAAACTGTCCGCCATGTCGATTCAGTTGCGGAATAACGATGTGAGGATAAATCGGTTCAGTCACCCTGTTCGAGCAAATAAAGTGATCCGGCATCGCCAAGGGGCTTCGTGGCCCTCCAGTTTGATCGTCGAATTCTTTTTCAGGAGTAGCCAATGACAACATCGAACGCACGTACGGCCGAACATCCCATCGACAGGCAATTCCTCAACCGCTGGTCGCCGCGCGCTTTCACGTCCGACCCGATCTCGGAAACAAGCCTGCTGACGCTTTTCGAAGCAGCCCGCTGGGCACCGTCCTCCTATAATTCCCAGCCTTGGCGTTTCGTCTATGCACGACGGGGTACACCTCACTGGGAACGATTCCTCGGCTTCCTCAACGAATTCAATCAAAGCTGGGCTCGCCAGGCAGCGGCCATTGTCGTCGTTCTGTCCAAGAGCACGTTCACGCCGCCCGGCGGAGCGGCTGAAGTCCCTGCTCCCACTCATTCGTTCGATACCGGCGCCGCGTGGGCATACCTGGCGCTGCAGGCCAGCCTCTCCGGATGGAATGCGCACGGCCTTGCCGGCATCGAACGCGAGAAGATCCGCCAGGCACTCGCCGTTCCGGACGTCTACTCCATAGAAGCCGCTATCGCAATCGGCCGCGCGGGTGACAAGGCATCGCTGCCGGAAACGCTACAGGCACGCGAAGTACAGAGCCAGCGCAATTCGCTGGCTGCCATCGCATCGGAAGGGCGTCTCGTTCTCTGACGTTCTCCGCAACACGCCACACCGCACGCTACACCGCTCGCTGCGTGACGCGCCCGTAGAAAGCGCTTCACACAGACACCCGCTCAGGATCGAGCCTTATCCGGATACTCGGTTAGTTGGTTACTCGGCCATACCCGCGTTCCGCGGGCACCCGGTCATAGCAATGCGCCACGCCAAATGACTTTCCCGACGATGTCGATCTCATCCAGTCGGGCCTCCAGCGGAGCCTGCATGCCGTTGTCGTTGACAAGAGCCACACGTCCGCCCAACTGCCGCTGAAGTCGCTTGATCAACAGCGATTCGCTGTCCTGGATGACATAAATCTCTCCGTCGGCAATATGGTTGACGACGCGATCCACGACAACCGTGTCGCCGTGATGCAGCGTCGGCTCCATCAAGCGGCCCTCAACGCGCATGGTGCCAAGATTGGCCGGATCAAATCCATGCTTGCCGAGCCACTCGCGACAAAACGCTAATTGAACCAGCTTCTCCGGCTCACCGCTTTCGGGCAGATCGCACGAGACGGATTGTCCGTCACGAAAGAGTGGCAGCAGTGTCAGATGGTTGTTGGGCCAATTGCCCCGCTCTTCCCTTTTGATCGAACCTTGGCCGGTCATGAGCCACTGGAGGTCGACCTGTGCGGCGCGAGCTAACGCGATCAACACTCGCCGCGTGGGTTCCGCGCCGTTCAGATACTTCTGGAAACCGCTGGGCGATATGCCGGCCTGGCGCACCAATGCACTAGCACTTCCCGTTGCCTCCGCAATCATCCGCAAGCGGCTGATAAACCCGTCGTCAGGCGGGGCCACCCTTGCGCTGCGTTCGTCGGTATCGCCGTAAGTCTCGCCGGATTGCACTTCTGTCTCCACATTCATTACCACGACCCCTTATCCGCTGCCCATCGCGACCTGCGGCAATCACATGCCTCGATAAGCATAGCGCAAAAGATCATTAAGAATATTCGCTAAACGACAATATTATTCGCTATAGAAACAATATCAAGAGCGAAACCGAGTGCCAATCGATCAGATACTACCGCATAAGACAATCGACGTGCACGTCTCGCCTCGACATGGCAAGAAGTTATCCGCAGACACTGTGCTGCGGGTCGGCGTGCATCCCAACAATCTCCACCTGCAATTGGCCGCGCTTGCGTGGAACAGGAGCGAAGACCGTCCGGACATTGAGTTCGTCAACTATGCCGAGGGACGCGATACGGGTCAGCTTATTGCTGAACGGGTCATCGATGTCGGCGGAACCGGCTCGACTCCGCCGCTCATTGCGCAAAGCCTGGGAACGCCGCTCGTCTATGTGGCCGCGTCGGCTCCACGTAAAACCAATGGCGCCATTCTGGCGTTAGCCGATGGTCCCAAAGACATTCACGCCTTGGCAGGAAAACGGGTGGCGTTGCTGGACGGTTCGTTTCACACGCACTTCCTCGCGGCGGCGCTCGACCGCGCCGGCCATGCCCTCGAAGAAGTCACCCGCGTGGAACTGTCCCCAGCCGAGTCGCTGGGCGCATTGGAGCGTCGCGAGGTGGACGCGTGGATCGCCATGGAGCCGTTGCTCAGTGATGCGCTCGCGAACAAGCCGGTCCGCGCACTCGAATGGATCGGGGACTTCGTTGCCAACCGCTCGGTATTCTGGGCGCACCAAAGCGCCGCCATCGAACACGCACCGGCACTGAACGCGCTCTTCGATTCGCTCGTCCGCCTGGGTAAAGATGTGACTCGCGACCCAGCCCCGTTCGCCACCTTGCTCGCTGACGCCGGCATAGGAAACGTCAGCGAACAGGCCTGGCTTACCGCGCTCAGACAACGCGACTGGTCGCTTCACACCGTCGACGAAACCATCCTCGGCGAACAGCAGGCCGAGGCCGATCTGCTCTTCCGATGCGGTGTTCTGACGCGCGCCGTCGACGTACGCGAGGGCAACCGCCTCGTCCCCATCGCCCCCTTCCTCTCTCTGTCCAATAACTCAATCAGCGACTTTAAATGAACGTTTTCTGGTATCTGACCGCACCTGATGGACGTGCGCCGTGGAGCGCGAACGGCGCACGCGCACTCGACTACCGCTATATGCAACAGCTTGCGCGTGGCTACGACCATCTGGGATTCACCGGCGCGCTCTTTGCAACCGGCGCCCACGACGTCTGGGTACTGGGCAGCTCGCTCGTCCCTTATACCGACGATATGAATTTCCTTCTGGCGATTCATCCTGGTCTGATCCAACCCACACTCCTCGCCAAGATGGCGGCGACCTTTCAGGAGTTTTCAAAGGGACGGCTGCTGCTCAATATCGTCTCTGGCGACGCCAAAATGCTCGGCGCGTACGGCATGAAAATGCCGCACGACGAGCGCTACACGATGGCCGACGAATATCTGACCATTTTCAAGCGACTCTTCGCGGGCGAGTCCGTCACCTATGAAGGCCGGTACTTCAGCGTCGAGGGCGCGAAACTCGCTCTACCGGCGGGGGAAAAAATTCAGATTCCTCCCCTGTGGTTCGGCGGATCGTCCGACCCGGCGATCGAGGTCGCCGCGAAGCACGTCGACACCTACCTCTCCTGGGGCGAGACGCCGGACGAAATCGGCACACGTGTCACGCGCGTCAACGAACGCGCCGCCAGCTACAGCCGAACCCTTCAGCATGGTGTGCGCCTGTACGTCATCTTGCGCGATACGGACGAAGAAGCCTGGGCTGAAGCCGACAAACTGCTGAGCCTCATGGACGACGATGCGATTGCGGCCAACCAGCGATTTGTCGGCAACAGCGACTCCGTCGGACAACGCCGCATGAGCGCCCTTCATCAGGGCAAGCGTCCGAAGCACGCTCGAGAACTTGAAATTGCGCCGAATCTTTGGTCAGGACTTGGACTCGTGCGTCCTGGTCCGGGAACGGCGATCGTCGGCTCTCCCGAGACAGTCATCACCACGCTGAACGAATATCGCGCGCGCGGCGTGGACACTTTTATTCTATCCGGGATGCCTTTGCTGGAAGAAGCCTACCGTTTTGCTGAAAAAGTACTGCCTCATCTGCCGGTTCAGCGTGAAGTACAGACTGCCAAAACATTCACCTGGTCAACGCTATTCGACCGTGACCTCTCCACTACACCCTCGACGACACAACCCTGACAGCCCCAATGCAGATCAATCAACAATCCCGACGCCGATTCCTGCGCAAAGCCATTGCCGCTGCTGCGTTGTGTGGATTCGCCGGTGCACTCGCGGCTCAACCCGCAGGCCAGCCCACCGTGACGCTGCGTATCGCGTATCTCAAGGGCACCTCGGATCTGACGCTTGCCAAGGCCAAGGGCTCGCTCGATAAAGCGCTCGCGGCGCAGGGCGTGAAGGTGGTTTGGGCCGGGCCGTTTCCCGCAGCCGCGCCTGCGTTCGAAGCGTTGAACGCGAACGCCGTGGACCTGACAAGCGGCAGCTCGACGTCATTCGTCACCTCGATCGCCGCCGGCGTTCCCATGTCGATTTTCGCGTACCAGCCCATGACGGCTAGCAACGAATCGATCGTGGTTCCGAATAACTCGCCGATCAAGACCCTTGCCGACCTGAAAGGCAAGAGCGTTGCCGTCAATAAAGGCGGCACCGGCGAATACCTGCTTGTTCGAGGCTTGCAGCATGGCGGTATCGCACCGGACTCAGTGGCCATACGCTATCTCTCACCGAGTGATACAGGAAGCGCCTTCGTGGGTGGCGGGGTCGATGCCTGGGCAACCTGGGACCCGTTTCTCAGCATTGCGTTGAAGCGTTATGACGCAAGGGTGTTAGCTGACGGAAAGCAGATCGGTTCAGAAAATGCAGTCGGCTACTTCGTCCGGCAGGACTATCTAAGCGCGCACCCTAAGGTTGTCGATACTGTATTTGACATCTTGCGTCGCGAGAACGTCTGGACAGCACAGCATCCGAAGGAAGCGGGACTTCTCTGGGCGCGGGAACTGCAGCTTCCTGAGGACTTCGCTGCGATCCTGGGCGCCAATAACGTAAGCCCCTTGCGTGTGCTGCAGCCGGACGATATCGAAAGAATCGGGCATATCGCCCAATGGTATCGGGACAACAAGCTCATCCCCGTGGTGCCAAACGTGAACGCGCATGTTGCGAAGTTGACACTCGCACCCGTTCAATAATTATCCAACCCCTCTATCCAACAACAACAAAGCCGTGAATCAGACCATCAGGTATTGCCTCGCCGCTGCAATTGTCACGCTCGGCGCCTCGAGCGCATCAGCCCAATCCAGCGTGACACTCTACGGGCTTCTCGATCTGTCACTCGACGCAACCCATGCCGGTAATCAGACCACTTACCGCATGCTCTCTGGCACACAAACCGGCTCACGCTTTGGGATTCGTGGTTCCGAGGACCTTGGCGGCGGCAACCGGCTCAACTTCGTGCTGGAAAACGGCTTTAATCTCACCAACGGGCAGGCATCAGACTCGACCGCGATTTTCAACCGCCAGGCGTGGTTGGGCTTTTCGGGCAACTGGGGCGAGGTTCGCTTCGGTCGTCAAAACTCGCCCCTCTATGTACCGCTCGAAGGGAAGTTCGATGCTACCGGCGTCTCGACCTTAGCATCGGGCTTTAACAGCCTCGCGACACTTTCCGTGCGTGCGAGCAATGGTATTTTCTATCAGACGCCCACGATTGCGGGCCTGACGGCGCAGGTGCTGGTGGGGCTGCGCGATGCCACCACCAATCCAGGCAGCGGCATCAACAACTACCATGTGACGCTTGTCTACCTGAACGGTCCCGTCGATCTGGATGCGGGTTATCAATCAGTTGCGAATGCAAGCAATTCTAGTACCCTGCGCGCGACGTTTCTGGGTGGCTCCTACAACTTTGGAAACGTAAAGGCTTATGCTGGATTCCACAATGCCCGGCAAAGTGACGGCTCCATTAATAAGGATGTCTACACGGTATCCGCCGCGTATCGATTCAGCCCGCTGACGTCTGTTGCCCTCGTTTATACGACGTTGAATGATAGAACTTCGGCAGCACACGACGCGGAGCATGTCGGCGTCATGTTGCAACACTGGCTGTCCCGAAGCACCTGGCTTTATGCAAGCGCCGCCGTCCTCGTCAATAAAGGGCAATCGACTTACGCGCTGGCAGGCTCGACGACCCCCGGTGTGCCTGTTCCCTATCCTGGTGCTGACGCGGAGGGAATTCAACTCGGCATGCAACATAGGTTTTAAGCGAAGGAACGTTGGTCTGGCAACCATGGCTGCCGCCAACGTTCCCCTTGAAACCCGCTCGGTAGGAGCTTACGCGAGCCCCACGCGGTTCCTCAATGCGCACGCGCCAACAACTCGTAGCTCGCATCCTGGTTCGCGGTCGGCTGCCTTTCGCGGCCCCAGCCGATGGCGCGCCGGTAGTGCCCAAACACCGGGTCGTCGACGCCGCCGTTCGGAGCTGGATCGACCTGAGGCGCTACGAACAGCGCGTCTTCAGGACAATACAGCTCGCACATGAAGCAGGTCTGGCAATCGCCCTGACGAGCGATACGAGGAGGGCTATCAGGCACAATATCGAACACATTGGTGGGGCATGCCCGCACGCAGATATTGCAACCGGTGCAACGCCCGCCATCGACGATCTCGATCATGCCGTCACTCCTTCCGTCTGGCCAGCAGATCGAGGCACGGCTAACCTGTCGATCCAGACTTCGTTCAGTCCGCCGCTCAACAGACGCTGTCCCTGCGACGGATCGAGCGCGGCATGCTCGTGGCGCCGATGCATCCCGCGCGTCTCAGTTCGTTGCTGCGCGCTGCGATACATCCAGCGCGACGTGGCCAGCATCGCCGCGGCCTCACGTGCACGCACCGCATCCAATGCACTTCGCGCCGGAGCGGCGCGGCGCACGCGATGCCACAGCGCATCGAGCCGCGAGAGCGAGTCGACGAGTAAATCGCCCTGGCGAGTCCAGTTGCGCTGCGTTGGGAACACCTCCTGCTGTACGTCACGAATCACTTCATTGCTGTCGTAGGGCGCCGTGCCGCCGCCGGCGCGAAGCCCGGCTCCGCCCGCTCGCAACACCCTGCCCTGACGGGCGCCGCGTCCTATTGACCGACGAGCATAGTCCGTAGCGCCCGCACCGGCCCAGAAACCCGACGACATTGCCCACGCCGCGTTATGACTGCCGCCCCCCGTAAAGCCGCCGCAGATCAGTTCGCGGGTGGCTGCGTCACCGGCCGCATACAAGCCCTCGACTGACGTCGCGCAAGTCTGATCCACCAGATGCAAGCCGCCGGTTCCCCGCACCGTCCCTTCGAGACGCAGGGTGACAGGGAAACGCTGCGTGAATGGGTCGATCCCGAGCCGGTCGAACGGCAAAAAGAAATTCGGCTGTGCAGTGCGCATCCAGGCGCGAATCTGCTCGTCGGCACGGTCGAGGCAGGCAAACACGGGTTGGGTCTGCAAGGTTTGAGCGATCACACCGCGGCCATGCGAGGATCCTGCGCCCGGAATGACCGAACCGTCCCGGTAATAGAATGTCGCCCAGGTATAGAACAGCGATTTAGTCACCGAGGAAAACGCCGGGCCAAGGCCATAGGCATTCGAAAACTCCATGCCCGACAGCGCCGCGCCCACTTCGGCGGCCATTAACTGGCCGTCGCCTGTAAGGACATTGCAACCGAGCGCGTTGCTGAGAAACGCACACCCGCCCGTCGCGATGACCACCGCGCCCGATCGAACGATCCACGTCTCGCCAGCCTGACGATCGACGCCGGCCGCCCCTGCTACCGCGCCATGCTCGTCGACGAGCAGCTCGAGCGCCGGACTGTGATCGAGTATGCGCACGTTCGCTTCCCTGACGCGTTTGCGCATCAGTCGCATGTACTCGGGCCCTTGCAACGACGTGCGCCGTTGCTCTCCGGATTTATCGACCGGAAACGGATAGCCCCATTCAGCCAGTTGCTGTGCATTGGTCCAGGTCTGCTCGAGTACGCGATCCATCCATGCCGGCTCGGCAAGTTCGCCACCCAACTTGAAACGACTCGCTTTTGCACGGTCTCGTGCGTCCTCGTCAGGCGGCACGTACCACACGCCTGTGCCGGCCGGTGCGGTCGCGCCGGACGTGCCGCAAAAACCTTTATCCGCCAATACCACGCGCGCGCCGCTGGCGGCCGCGCTAATCGCCGCCC
>DASPZL010000382.1:0-22630 GCA_035636295.1 Paraburkholderia sp. | reverse complement strand
ATCGTCACAGCACACCCGGAACGCGACGGTTGCGCATTCCGTGACACAGGGCCTGAATCCTTCATCGACATAGACCGACATAGCGTTCTCCCGCTGCACGCCTGAACGGTCAGGATGACAAGCCGTAAGCTTTCGGTATGTTGGGAAACCGGCATTCCCCGTGAAGTGGTCATGGACAGGTGGTTCCCAGTCGATTAGGGACAGATGCATTCGCGCGCAAGCTTTTGTAATCGCCTTTATCTTTCTCCCCGATATTCGACCGTTCCGCCCCGAGAGGTGCTGGCTAAACTCGCTTCGGCAATTGCGAGTTTGCGCAAGCCAATCACACGGAGGGGAGAAAGATGATTCACGGCACTCGACACCGCCTCGTTATCCGCGCGAGGGCACGGCAACTTCTGTGGGTCTCTGCGCTGGCGTTTGCCTGCGGTCTGCAAGGGTGCGCCACGTCGCTCGAGACGTTCGGACTCGGCGCGGGTGTGGGAATCGTCGGCGCATTCAGTCTGCTCGGTTGCGCGATCGGTTGTCACTGAGCATTCATTCGCGGCGGCAGCGACACGTGCCCGTTTCCTTTCCGTCTATTGCGGTGCATTACTTGGCTAACCGTTCACCGTCGATCAGCGTTCCCGCACCACGAACTGCGGCGCATACGCGACCTCGGACCAACGAAACGGCAGCGCCTCGCGACTGCGCCGCACCTCGGTAATGTGAAAGCGCACGAGGCGCTCGGCGAGCGGAAAGTCGGCCAGTTCCGGGCCATTCCAGATGATCTCCGCGAGCGCTGCGATGTACAGCAAGTCGCCGCTCGCGAAGTCCACGAACAGCAAGCCGGCGCGCGGATCGTGGATCAGATTGCCCAGTGTGTTGAAGAAACGATTGCCGCTGAAATCGGGCGTTGTCAGTGTGGCGGCGTCGTCGATGCGCACGAAGCCCGGCAGGCCGCCGCGATGCGAAACATCGACGCCGCGAGCCGGGCCTGCTTCTTCATCGACGTTCGCGCTGGCGATAAAGAAGGTATCCGCGTTAGCGAGCAACGCACGGTCGGCGTCGCTGAGTTGCGTTGCAATCTCGACCGCACTCTGCACGCCGGTTTCGCGGCGCGCGACAAATGTCGGCGTGCGGCTCTGAATGTACCTTGCACAATTGCCGAAGCTCTGCATGACCTCGAGCACGACCGTATCGCCATCCACCGACGTCACGACGCCGTTCACGCGGTTACGCCGGCGAGTCTTCGGTTGCAGGCCCAAGCCGCCGATCATCGTGCCGGTTTGCCAGCGGCTGGCGAGCGGATCGCCCGCTAAAACGCCGCCGTCGATCCGCAGCGTGTGCGCGTCAGGCGACGACACGAAGCCGGGTGCCGCCGCGCGCAGCGTCGCCCACGGCTGGCCGTTGGCGTCGAGACCGCCGAACACCATGAACGGCTGTTCGGAGAAGAACTGCCGATGCTGATCCGGCATGTAGCGACGAATGCCTCGACGGCCGTTCGATTCCGCCTCTGTTGCCACGCCGGCACGCTGCTGTGCCGCGAGTTCACCGGAATGGAAGGGCGGGGCGACGGTGTCGCGCCCTTGCGGTGTATTGGAAGAAACGTCAGACATATCGGGCTCCGGTTGTGGCAGCGCCTGCGGGTTTTTCGGTCAGGCGTCGAGCAGTCCCGCTTTCGTCGCCGGCATCGCGATGAAGCGCGGCAGCGCTTCAATACGACGAAGCCATGCGCGGATGTTCGGGTACGGTTCGAGCGATATGCCGCCTTCAGGCGCATGTGCGATGTACGCATACGCGGCGACGTCCGCAATGGTCACGTTGTCTCCCGCAGCGAAGCGTTTGTCGGCCAGTTCCGCGTCGAGCACGTCGAACAGCTTGACGGCGATCTTCTGCGCGGTTTCCAGATCGAGTGGCGCGCCGAATACCGTCACCATCCGGGCGGCGCACGGCCCGTAAGCGATCTGTCCGGCCGCGAGCGAGAGCCATCGCTGCACCGTCGCGGCGCCGAGCGCGTCTTCAGGCAGCCATGACGGATCGCCATAGCGTTTTGCCAGATAAACGAGAATGGCATTCGAATCGAACAACACGGTGCCGCCATCCTCGATCGTCGGCACCTGGCCGAACGGGTTGAGCTGCAGATACTCCGGACGGCGGTTGTCGCCGGCACGCATGTTCAGCTCGATCGTTTCGAAAGGCAGATCGAGCAATGTCATGAACAGCTTGACGCGGTGTCCGTGCCCGGAGAGTCGCGTGGTGTGAAGGCGGATCGGCTGGGCGGGTCTGGCGGCAGGCATGGCAAAACTCCTTGATCGGAAAGGCCGCCAAAATCTTCGACGGGAATGAGCCAAGCGTAGCGGCGTGCGGCGTCGGGCAGAAGACTGCTAAGCTGGAAAACATAATCAATCGAAGATGGACAATCGGCGAATGGCGGATCTACGGGATGTCAATCTGAACCGGCTCGCGATTTTTGTCGCGGTGGTCGAAGCGGGCTCCTTGACCGCGGCCGCGGCACGTCTCGGACTCACGAAGACAATGGTCAGCACGCACATACAGCGGCTCGAACGCGAGATCGGCGCGGGCCTGCTGATCCGGACGACGAGGCGGCTCAGCGTGACCGAAAGCGGGCGCGCCTTCTACGATGCGAGCTGCAAGATCCTGCAGGCGGCGGAAGAAGCGCTGTCGGCCGTGTCGGGTGAATCGGCGCCGCTGCGGGGCACGTTGCGTGTGAGTGCGCCGATCGACTATGGGTCGTTGGTGGTGACGCCCGCGCTGGTCGACATGCGGCATGCGTATCCGGAGCTCGACATCGAACTGGTGTGCAGCGACCACTATGTCGATCTGATCGCGGACGGCATCGACGTCGCGATCCGTTTGGGGCAACTGGCGGACTCGGGCTATCGGGCGGTGAAGATCGGCGGCTTCGTCAAATGGGTCGTAGCGAGTCCGGCATTCGTCGACAGCTGGGGTAAGCCGAAAACGCCGGCCGCGCTGGCGGCCATGCCTCATGTCGCGCTGTCTGTCCTGCCGCATCCGTTGACGCTCGATTTGCAGCGCGCGAAGGGCGCCAGGCAAAGCGTGCGGTGCGAGAACGCGCTGCTGGTGAATACGGCCGATGCCGCGCGCGCGGCGACGCTCGCGGGCGGCGGCTTTGGATTGCTGACCGACTTTTCGATCACGGCGGACGTGGCGGCACGTCGGCTGGTTCGTCTGCTGCCTGATTGGGCCGGCAGGCCCAAGGGCATCTACGCGGTGTTTCCGCCTACCCGTTACCCGACGGCAAAGGTCCGCGCGTTGATCGACGTGATCAGGAAGAGGCTCGAGCCGCAGGTGTGAAAGACGGCTTGGTGACAGTGAAGCATCACACCTACCTCAAGCACGGCCCCGTCGATTGCCTGAGCTGCAATTCGGCATGCACCTCGTGCCCGGCGTGTCCGTGTCGCGGATGCTTGCCGTCGAGCACGTCGAGCAGATGTTGCGCGGTGAGCCGCCCGATCTCGTGGGTGTCGACACGCATCGTCGTGAGCGCGGGGCGCAGTTCTTTCGCGATCTCCAGATCGTCGAAGCCCGTCACGGACAATTCGCCGGGAATCGCAATACCTGATTCGTCCGCTTCACGCAGCACGCCAAGCGCGATGTGATCATTCCCGCAGATGATCGCGCTCGGGCGCTCGCACGGCGCTTGCCAGATCGCGCGCAGGCTGCGCCGTCCGAATCCGATCGTCGATTCGCCTTCGAGCATGTGCTCCGGCCGCACCGCGAGGCCGTGGCGTTCGAGCGTCGCGCGAATGCCCGCCACGCGCGCCTGCACGCGATCGTTGTCGCGGGTCGGCTGAATGCAGACAGCGAACGAGCGATGCCCGAGCCCGATCAGATGTTCGGTGATCTCCGCGTAGGCCGCGTGGTTATCGAAGCCGATGCAGGTGTGCGGGCTGGCTTCGCGATACGCGTACGTGACCGCATACGGCACGCGATAGAGACGCAACGCATCGAACAGTTCGGGCGGATGCGCCTCGCCCACGACCGCCATCGCCTCGACGCCGCGCGCGAGCATCGCGCGCACCTGCACGAGCGCTTGCGCGGGATCGTAGTTCGAGCAGCCGAGCACGAGTGTGATGCCGCGCGCCGCGAACGCCGCCTGCATGCCGCTCACCTGCGAGGCGAACACCTGGTCGTCCAGCGTCGGAATGATGATGCCGGCGATGTGGCTGCGCGTGGACGCGAGCGCGCGGCCCGCCGCGTTCGGAAACCAGTTGAGCGCGAGCGCGGCTTGCTTGACGCGTTCGCGCACGTTTGCCGACACTTTGTCCGGCTCGTTGTAGACCCGCGACACGGTCGCCGTCGATACCCCCGCGAGCTTCGCGACATCGGACAGCACCGTGCGGCCCGTGTTGCGGCGGGCGCGGTTCGTCTGGGTTCGGGCGGTGGCCGGAGAGTCGAAGGAGTCGGGCATCGGGTTGTCAAAAACGGTGAATTGGAGCGCCCGCTATCTTACCGCCGCATGTGCGCGCAAAGCGTGCGCGTGATCGCGGCGGAGACCGGCGGCAGGGTTCTCCGCAATCCCTGCTGGCTAAAGCCCACGAACCTGGCGGTTCACGCCGAACGCCGCGACGCGCTCACGGAAATGCTCGGTGCCGGCGACGATCTTGTCGAGCACCGCGTCGAGCGCCCAGAAGCGTTCGCGCACGTCGTAGTCGATCACGCGGCAGCGAATCGAGTCGAACGTGCCGATGCGCTGGTGGTACATCTTCGCGAGCGCGGGATAGCCGAGCGATTCGGACACGGCGGCGAGCACGAGAAACGTCGCCAGTTCCTCCGCGAGATCCGGGTTCTGCGCCGCATCGTTACGCAGCCAGTTGTACAGATCCGGATGGAAGTTCGTGAAGACGCCGTTGAAGCCCGCCGAGCCGGCCTTCATCGCGTCCCACGCGATTGCCGCGTTCGCGTTCAGGATCCTGAGCGGCGAACCTTGCGCGAGCGCGACGCGGCGCTTGACCGTTGCGAGATCGCAGCTCACGTCCTTCAGCATGATGAAGCGGCCGGTGTCGATGCACATCTTCAACTCGTCGTCGGAGAGCAGGCGCCGATACGGCGCCGGGCATTCGTACAGGCCGAGCGGCATATCGGACGGAATGCGCGCGAGGAGCCGCTTGAGATTCGCGGCGAACGCCTGCGTTCCTTCGCGATCCGGATCGAGCCGGTTCGTCACGAGCACGACGCCTTGCGCGCCGGTCGCCGCGGCGACGTTCAGTTCTTCGGCCTGCGCATCGGGGTTGTCGCTGATGTGGCCGGAGACCACAACGGGAATGCGGCCCGCGACTTTCTCGACGACGAAGCGTCCCAATGCGCCACGTTCAGCGAGCGTAAGAAACTGCATCTCGCTCGACTGCGCGACCGCGAACAGCGCGTCCGAGCCGTGTGCGATGTACCACTCGATCAGACGTTCGAGGCCGGCGTAGTCGATTGCGCCGGTATCGTCGAACGGCGTCAGCATCACGGGGACGATGCCTTCGACTGACGCGGCGGTTTGCCTGGTATTGGTCATGCTTTTGATCTCCCGGAAAGAATTCGGTTATTCAGCAGGGCGGCAGGCGCATTCATGCAGGCGCCTGCACGGCTTCGTTCGGTGCGGCCTGGTCCTCGATCGGTTTGCGCACGAACAGCAGGTAACTCATTGCGCCGATAAACGCGATGCCGGCGGCGGTCAGCAGCGCGGGCACGAACGACCAGGTCTGCGCGATGTAGCCGGTCAGGATCGGCGCGAGTGCGCCGCCCAGAAAGCCGCCGAAATTCTGGATCGCGCCGAGCGAGCCGACGCGGTTCGGCGGCGCGGCGGCGGTGGCGAGCGCCCATGAACTCGCGGAGGCCGCGTTCGCGAGGAAAATCACCACCGAGATGCACACGATCGCGATCGCGTTGCTCTGCACGAGCGCCGCCGGAATCGTGAACGCGACCATGCCGAGCATCGCGATCACCACTGCATTGCGGCGGCTCGCGACCGGGCTCGTGCTGCGGCTCGTGATGAGATCGGAGAACCAGCCGGCCGAGAGCGAGCCCAGAAAGCCGCAGAAGAACGGCACCGATGCCGCGATGCCCGTATGCATCAGGCTCATGTGGCGCTCCATCGTCAGGTATCCGGGCAGCCACGTGAGGTATACCCAGTTCAGATATACCGAGCCGAAAAAGCCGATCAGCATGCCCCACGTGGTGCCATGCGAGAACAGCGAGCGCCAGTCGGCGAACGTGAGCGCGGGAACCGGCTTGCGGTCGGCTGTGTCGCCTTCGAGGTAGTGGCGCTCGGCTTCGGTCATCGTGGCCTTGACGGGATCGCGATACACCGCGAGCCATACGGCCGCCACGATCAGGCCCGCCACGCCTGTCACGATGAAGGCCCAGCGCCAGTTGAAGTGCACGACGAGGATCGACAGGCAGAGTGGCGCGAGCGCCGTGCCGAGCGGCGACGCCGAGTTGAAGATGCCGGTCGGCTTGCCGCGCGCACGCAGCGGAAACCAGTTGCTGACGACGCGTGCCGCCGACGGAAACTGCGGCGCTTCGCCGATGCCGAGCACGATCCGCGCGAGGATGAACCAGCCGAAGGTCGAGACGAACCCGCCGGCCGCCTGCGCGAGCGACCAGACGATCAGACCGAGGCCGAGCAGCTTGCGCGGTCCGATCCGGTCGACGAGACCGCCCACCGGCAACTGGAACAGCGCATAGCTCCACGAGAACGCGGAGAGCAGCAGCCCCATCTGTCCGAGCGAGAGACCGAGGTCGTGGCGGATCAGCGGATTGGCGACCGCGAGCGTGCCACGATCCAGATAGTTGACGATGCCGCTCACCATCAGCAGTGTGAGCGCCACGATCTGCGCGCGGCGGATTTTCGGTGGCGCCTGCTCGTGGCTCGGGGTTGCGCTCATGATCGTTGTCTCCGTTTCATGTTTTCGGGTGAAGTAGTGCGGGCCGCGCCGATGCGTTGCCGGGCGGCGGAAGTTGCTAGTTTTGCGCGTTGGTTCGGCGATTGTTAGCGCTTACATTTGATCCGAGATTACGACGCGTTCTCGCACCGCTTGAGCGTGTTTCCGATGAAATACGCAAATGATAGCGCTTACATTTTTAATCGCACCGACGCGGAGTTGCAAGCGCTGAAGCGGATTTAGCGGGTAAACACCGGGGCCGGCTCGTGGAGCAACTACGGATTCGCACCCGACTGGACCCTGTCCAGGAGCATGAAACGCCCGTCCGGCATTTGCTTACAAGCCGTCTGCAGCCTGGCGAAAACCCCTGGCGAGATCGTCATTCCAACGTTAAATGTGGCTGGTATGATGACATCATGACGGCATAAGTGACGAGCGCAAAAAGATAAAAACGAACGCGTGCAGATAGCTTCCGGGCCGACGCCTTTCGGACGGCCAATGTCCGCCGCCCGCCGCCGATAACACCGCTCCGTGAATACCCCACTGTCTAAACTTTAAGCATAATGGTCTACTCATCACACCAGTACATCACATGAGTGATGTATCGAAGCGGCCTGATTGGAGGATGTGAGATGCAAACCGTACCTATGGACCCCATCGAACGATCGGCCATACGCAAGGTGTCGATCCGCCTTGTGCCGTTCGTGGCGCTGATGTTCTTCATCAATTTCCTCGACCGCACGGCGATCTCGTTTGCCGGCCCGAACGGCATGACGAAGGACCTCGGCTTGAGCGCCGCGCAGTTCGGTCTCGCGGCCGGCGTGTTTTTCATCGGCTACATCGTGCTGGAGATTCCGAGCAATCTCGCGTTGCACAAGTTCGGGGCGCGCCGTTGGCTCGCGCGCATCATGGTTTCGTGGGGCATCGTCGCGTTGCTGTTCACCTGGGTCAGCAGCATTCCCGGCCTGTACACGCTGCGCTTTCTGCTCGGGGTGACGGAAGCCGGCTTTTTTCCGGGCGCGATTCTGTTTCTCAGCATGTGGGTGCCGTCGCGCTATCGCAGTCACATCCTCGCGCTGTTCTATCTCGCGCAGCCGCTGACGATCGTGATCGGCGCACCCGTGGCCGCGTTGCTGATCGAAGCGCATGGCCTCTTTGGACTTGCCGGCTGGCGCGTGATGTTCTTCGGTGTCGCCGTGCCCGCGATCGTGATCGGCGTGGTGGCGTGGTTTTATCTCGCCGACCGGCCGTCGCAGGCGCGCTGGCTGACCGCGGCCGAGAAAACCTGGCTCACCGCCGAACTCGAAGCGGAAGAACGCGCCCGCGCCAATGCGTCGACACAGCACTCGATGCATGCGCGAGCCGCGCTCAGAAGCGGCCGCGTATGGATGTTCGCGTTGATGTACTTCGGCCTGATCTACGGACTCTATGCGCTCGCTTTCTTTCTTCCGACGATCATCGGCGGCTTTGAAGGCCAGTTCGGCACGCACTTCAATGTGTTCCAGAAGGGCTTGATCACCGCGATTCCGTATCTGCCCGCCGCGCTCGCGCTGTATCTGTGGAGCCGCAACGCGACAAAACATGGCGTGCGCGCATGGCACATCGGCGTGCCGGCACTGATCGGCGCGGCGAGCATTCCCGTCGCGCTCTATATGCAATCGCCTGCCGCGACCGTCGCCGTGATCACGGTCACCGCCTGCGCGATCTTTTCCGCGCTGCCGAACTTCTGGGCGCTGCCCGCGCGATTTCTCTCAGGCGCCGCAGCCGCGGCCGGCATCGCGCTGATCAACACCATCGGCAATCTCGCCGGCTTCGTGGCGCCGTACGTGACGGGCGCCGTGAAGGACGCGACGGGCTCGTATCACGCGCCGATGTTCGTCGTCGGCGTGCTGATGCTGATGAGCGCGGGGCTTGCCTTCGCGTTCTGCAGCAGCGCACGCCTGCCTAAACCCGGTGACGGCATCGCGCCAGTCACGCTCGAGCCGCAATCGCATTCGAGCTGATCGCCACGAATTTCAATGAATCCACGCAAGGAGCTTGCACCATGAAAGAGAAGATCGCACTGTTCGGCGCCGGCGGAAAGATGGGCTTTCGCCTCACCAGCAATCTGCTGAAGTCCGACTACCGCGTCGCGCACGTCGAGGTGAGCGAGGCAGGGCAGAAGCGCCTCAAGGAAGAATTGAACGTCGACTGCGTGTCGACCGATGCGGCGCTCGACGGCGCGCAGGTCGTGATCCTCGCCGTGCCCGACACGCTGATCGGCAAGCTCAGTCACGAGATCGCGCCGAAGCTGCCGCCGGACACGATGGTGATGACGCTGGACGCCGCCGCGCCGTTCGCCGGCCATCTGCCCAAGCGCGATGACCTCACGTATTTCGTCGCGCACCCGTGTCATCCGCTGATCTTCAATGACGAATCCGATCCCAAGGCACGGCGCGATTTCTTCGGCGGCGTGTATGCGAAGCAGTCGATCACCAGCGCGCTGATGCAAGGACCGGAAGAAGCGTTCGACCTGGGTGAAGACGTGGCCAAGGTGATCTACGCGCCGATCCTGCGCTCGTATCGTTTGAGCGTCGACCAGATGGCGCTGCTCGAACCCGGCTTGTCGGAAACGATCTGCGCAACGCTGCTCTACGTGATGCGCGAAGCGATGGACGAGACCGTGAAGCGGGGCGTGCCGAAAGAGGCCGCGCGCGATTTTCTGCTCGGGCACATGAACATCCTGAGCGCGGTGATCTTCAACGAAATTCCCGGCGCGTTCTCCGATGCGTGCAACAAGGCGATCGAATTCGGCAAGCCGCGGCTGATGCGCGACGACTGGAAGAACGTGTTCGATCGCGCGGAAATCGCCGAGAGCATCCGCCGGATTACATGATATGGCGACGTGCCCTTCTTTCCGATTTCCAAACAGGGATTGATATCGTGAGCGAACGTATTCACGCGACTTACTGGCTCGAAACCGGCGACGATCCGCAACGTGCCGCCGACGTGATTGCCGGCGAGCAGTCGAGCGGCACCTTTGTCGCGTTGCCAAACGAAACGCCCGAATTGAAGGCTCGCTCGGGCGCGCGCGTCGAGCGTCTCACGATGCTGGAGACGGTCGGCAGGCCGAGCCTGGCGGGCGGAATCGTGTCGGAGCGGTATACGCGCTGCACGCTCGAACTGTCGTGGCCGATCGAAAACCTCGGTGCGTCCTTGCCGAATCTGATGTCGACCATCGCGGGCAATCTGTTCGAGCTGCGGCAGGTGTCGGGTTTGCGTCTGACCGGGCTGACGTTGCCGCCGTCGTTCGCTTCGGCGTATCCGGGGCCCGCGTTCGGTATCGAAGGCACGCGGCGGCTGAGCGGTGTGGCGCACGGCCCGTTGATCGGCACGATCATCAAACCGAGCGTCGGGTTGTCGCCCGGGGAGACGGCGCAGCAGGTGCGTGAGCTCGTCGCGGGCGGCATCGACTTCATCAAGGATGACGAATTGCAGGCCGACGGTCCGCATTGTCCGTTCGACGAACGTGTGCGGGCCGTGATGCGTGTCGTCAACGACGAAGCGGATCGCACCGGCAAGAAGGCGATGGTCGCGTTCAACGTGACGGGCGACCTCGATCAGATGCGTCGTCGTCATGATCTCGTGCTGGCCGAGGGCGGCACGTGCGTGATGGCGGTGCTCAACTCGATCGGTCTCGTCGGCATGCATGAATTGCGCCGTCACGCTCAGTTGCCGATTCACGCGCATCGCGCCGGCTGGGGTTATCTGTCGCGCTGCCCCGAGCTCGGCTGGGACTACGCGCCGTGGCAAATGATCTGGCGTCTCGCGGGCGCCGACCATCTGCATGTGAACGGACTGCGCAACAAATTCAGCGAGCCCGACGACAGCGTGATCGCCGCCGCGCGCGCGGTGCTCGCGCCGGTGATGCCGGAAGCGGCGATGTCCGCGATGCCCGTGTTCAGTTCAGGACAGACCGGCTTGCAGGCCGCGGACACGTATGCCGCAATTGGCTGCGCGGACCTGATTCATACGGCCGGTGGCGGTATCTTCGGTCATCCGGGCGGCGTGGCGGCGGGTGTCGAGGCGTTGCGCGAGGCGTGGGTCGCGGCCATCGAAGGCGTGCCGCTGAAGCAGCATGCCGCAAGACATCCCGCATTGAACGCCGCGCTGGAGTTCTGGAAATGAACGCGACGAGCGCGACGGCGTGGCCCGCCGGGCTGCTGCTCGCCTATTACGGCGACGACTTCACGGGCTCGACGGACGCGATGGAAGCGCTGCAAGCCGCCGGCGTGCCGACCGTGCTATGCCTGCAAAAGCCGACGCGCGAGTTGCTGGCGCGCTTTCCCGAGGTCCGGTGCGTGGGCATGGCGGGCTCGTCGCGTGGACGATCAAGCGCATGGATGGACGACGAACTCCCGGACGCATTCGCGAGCCTCGCCGCGCTCGGCGCGCCGATCCTGCAATACAAGGTTTGCTCGACGTTCGATTCGTCTCCCGAGGTCGGATCGATCGGCCGCGCGATCGATATCGGCGTCAGGCATATGCCCGGAAACTGGTCGCCGATGGTGATCGGCGCGCCGCGCCTGAAGCGCTATCAGATGTTCGGCAATCTGTTCGCCGCGGTCGATGGTGTCGGCTACCGGCTCGACCGGCATCCGACCATGTCGCGGCATCCCGTCACGCCGATGAACGAGGCCGATCTTCGCCTGCATCTCGCGAGGCAAACGGCGCGGCGCGTCGAACTGATCGACATGCTCCAGCTTCGCGGCGCCGACGTTGCGTCGCGGGTGCGAACGCTGAGTGCGCCCGACACGCCGGTCGCCTTGATCGACGTGCTCGACGAGGAGACCTTGGCCGCGGCGGGCCGTCTTGTTTGGGAGCAGCGTGGCGAGGGGATTTTTACGGCGTCGTCGTCCGGTCTGCAATACGCGCTGGCGGCGTACTGGCGCGCGTGCGGCCTGTTACCGCCGACGCCGTCGCTACCGGTCGCCGATCCCGTGCAGGCGATTGCAGCCGTCAGCGGCAGCTGTTCTCCGGTGACGGCCGCGCAGATCGGCTGGGCGCGCGCGCAGGGCTTTCACACCGAGCGCCTCGATTTGCCGAGGGCGCTCGATTCGCGCGACGGCGCCGCCGAGATCGAACGCGTCGTGATCGTGGCCACGCAGGCGTTGACTCGCGGCGTCAGCGTGATCGTGCATAGCGCCGAAGGGCCGGACGATCCGGCGGTAACCGGCTTCGACGCCATTGCATCGGCAGCGGGGCTTGCGCGGCACGATGCGGCGCGCAAGGTCGGCCGCGCATTGGCCGAGGTGATGCGGCGGCTGCTCGATGGCGTCGAGCTGACGCGCGTGGTCGTCGCCGGTGGCGACAGCTCCGGTGAAGTGGCGAGCGCGCTCGGCATCGACGCGCTGAGCGTCGTGGCAGGGCTCGCGCCTGGCGCGCCGCTGTGCCGCGCGTGGTCCGCCGAGCCGCGGCGCGATGGTCTGCAAATCGTGCTGAAAGGCGGCCAGATCGGCGATGCGGCGTTCTTCGGCGCGCTCAGGGAAGGGCGGCTGTCGCGGGCGTAACGTGCGGCCGCGCGTCGAACCAGCGAGCGGTTGCGCCGCGCGCCACCGGTCTCGCCAGGTCATGCTCGGCACCGGCCTCGCGCCCTTCCATCCGGCGGGTTGTCCGTGGTAAGGTCATTACACCACTTGGTTTTACGCGGACATGTCATGGCTGAGATCATTCAGCGCAGAAAGCTGTATCAGGAAGTTGTCGACCGGCTCATGGAGCGAATCCGTTCGGGCGAAATCGCGCCCGGCGCGCAGCTTCCGTCAGAGCGGGAGTTGATGGAAATCTACGGCGTGGGCCGGCCCGCCATCCGCGAAGCACTGCAAACGCTGGAGCGCTCCGGCATCGTCGAGATCGTGCACGGCGAGCGCGCGCGGGTCGTGGTTCCCACGGCCGACCGGCTGATCGCGCAGATCGCCGGCGGCGCGATGCATCTGCTGCGCAGTCATCCCGACATGCTGGCTCACCTGAAAGAGGCGCGGGTCTTTCTCGAGACGGGCACCGCGCGCATGGCGGCGGAGCGCGCGACCGAAGAGGACGTGGCCCGCCTGCAACTCAGCGTGGCGCGGCACCGTGCTTCCATGGTCAATCTCGAGGAGTTTATCGAGCGGGATATGGCGTTTCATCGCGAGATCGCGTTGATCAGCGGCAATCCGATTTTCCCGTCGATTGTCGAATCGCTGTTTCGCTGGGCGGGCGAGTACTACCGGCCGCTCGTGCGCGCGCCCGGCGCTGAAGAGTTGACGTTGTCGGAGCATCAGCGAATCGTCGACGCGATTGCTAAACACGACGGTGACGGTGCGGCCGAGGCGATGCGCGCCCATTTGAATCGCGCGAACGCGTTGTACCGAACGCTCGGGCGGACGTAGCGAGGTTTGTTTTGCGCAGGCCAGGACAAGTTCTGTCACGCAGAAGCGGCGTCGGGCGTCCTGGAGCAGGCCGCCCAGATTTGCAGCGGGAACCTTGTAAATAGGCAGGGAAATGCGATGAACAAAACCGATCTCTCCAACGTCTACCGAGGCTACATTGCCTGCCTGAATAAGCAGGACTGGCAGAAGCTGGAGCAGTTCGTTCATGAGGACGCGCACTACAACGGTCGGCGAATCGGTTTATCGGGTTATCGCGAGATGCTGGAGAAAGATTTTAGTGAAATTCCCGATCTGTATTTCAACATTCAGTTGCTGATTTCCGACCCGCCCTATATAGCCAGCCGGCTAGGCTTCGCCTGTACGCCAAAGGGAAGGTTTCTTGGCCTCGATGTAAACGGAAGGAAAGTTTCCTTTGCAGAGAATGTGTTCTATCAATTCCGGCAGGGAAAGATTGAACAGGTGTGGTCAGTTATAGATAAGGCGGCTATCGAAGGCCAGCTTTAGCGCGATGCATTACGCCTTTCGTCGCCATGCTCAGGCCACGGGCGCAGCCGGCGAATTCGGCGTGTATTTCCGTAGCCGCTGGGAAACCAGATGCGAGGGCCTTTCGATCATCCGATAAAACGCATAGCTGATGGCGAACGCCAATGCCACCTGTACGAACCATGCGAATCGGGATGTGTCGTCGAATCCGGTCATTTCCAGCAATGCAAGCGCCATTTTGTGGCAAAGATAGAGGCTATAAGACCACGCCCCGAAAGCAGCCAGTTTGGACCAAACGCCCGCTTTTGAAGGCGTGGCGGTTTCCGTCGCGATCCAGATTGCCGCGAGAAACTGAAATAGCGGAAGCGTGATATCGGGAGTAATCAGCGGCACGATCGCCGGTTTGAGATTCGATTCGGATAGCAGAATCATGATTGCCGCCCCGGCCGCGACAATAGCCAGTCTCAGCGCAATCAGATAATTCGCCAGGTAACGAGTGGTCCGATCGAGGCCGTTCTTGATGATCATGGTAAGCGGCGAATACGCGCCACGAACATGGAACTGTTCCGCATTGCGCTGCGTTTCCGCGATCAGGCAGCCGAAAATCCATCCAGACGCATACAGTAAAGCCGTACCCGGAACTCGATACGTCTCGTAGACGCAGCCGTGACAAACGGGATGTCCAAACAGACGAACCACCGTCACCATGACTCCGGCCGCTATTGCGCTCCCAACGATCATTTCGCCGATGTAGCGAAACTGCGGGCGCAAGATGGGATAAACGGCGTAATACGCCATCTCGCAGTAGAGCGACCAAAGCACGGACTCGAGATAATTTTGCCCCGTCGGCAAAGGCTGGACGAGACATAGCAGGATGACCAGCGGTAATCCAATACGAACGAATCTGGACGCGTAATAATTGATCGGCTTGAGGGTGACATCCTTCTGATATGCGTTGTGGATGCAATAGCCGGAAATGACAAAGAACACAATGACGGCCGCGGGACCCGCGAACAGCGCTGTCGATCCTGACCACAATGCGCTGCCTAGAAAAGCCAGCCGATGTGGCAGTAATTCCTTGAATGCGGGCGGGTGAAAGTGATACATCAGGACCCAGAACGCCGCGAGGAATCGAATGGCGTCTATTTTTAACGACTTGCCTGGATTCGCGGACGCTAAAGGATTCAAGGTGATCGCCATTTTACTGCCCCTTTTTTTCAGGCTGCGACGATCTTACCTCCGCGGTTAACAACAAAAACCCGACAAAAACCGAAAAAAAAGGCGAAATTAATGATGCGCGGCGCTACATTTCCCAACCCGTGTCGAGGAACGCACGATATGCGTCCTCCACCATTTGCAGATCCGCTTCCCGTCCGCTCGCCTGGATACCTGCCAGCGCCGGCAGCGGAAGGTCCACGGGAATGCAGCGGGGGTAGTCCCGAACCCGCATTTTCGCCGGGATGGTCGTGAAAAATGAAGTGGTGGGAACGTCGAACCCCGCCGCGATATGTACGGCGGCCGTATCCGATGTCACAAGAAACCGCGCGCCCTTTACCCATGCGAGAAACGCGGCGGTGTCCGGGGAACGGTGAGTGATATCCGTGTAGTGACGATGCTCGACCCGTCCGAAACCCAGCACAGGCAATTGAAACTTCCGCCACATCCGCTCGACAAGTTCCGCGTGAAGCGGCTGCGGAATACTTCGAACCGGCGTACTGGCCACGGGACAAAAAAGAACGTACTTCCCGGCTTGCAAGTCTTCGCCCAGTGAAGGCAATGCGACGCCCTTCAGCCAGTCATTGGACATGGCATTGTGATCGAGCTGATCTGGCGAAACGCCTAACGACCAGAAAAAGAAGTCGATCATCGGCATCAGTGAGAAATTCGGCCAGAACAAATGGTTTCCGATATCGATCCGCAATTCGTCAACAGGGATCGATGCAGCGGGCACGGGCAGATCGATCGTCTGTCCGATCACCGGCTGTGCCAGTTCGTACAGTTGCCTTACATAATCCGGCGCCTTGCGCGGGCGGTAGAGGCTGATCGAGATTCCCGGATGCGCGCGTTTGATCGCGGCGAGGGCGGTGAGGCCGATGATCGAGTCACCGAGCGTGACGCCCATTCCGTTGATCACGTGGAGCCTCGCGACGCGCGCATAGTCGATCTCGAACGGCGCGGCGTTTGCGTTTCTGATTGCCGGATCGGACGTCAGGCTTCTGTAGCCCTCGGCGGGAACGCCGTCGACCTCCAGATCGTACGACGCGACGATCCTGTCATCGGCGGATAGCAGAGAGCCGGCGTTCGTGAGTGCGGATACCTGATCCAGATACTTGATCATCGAGTGCTTCCATCGGTGTCGATTCATTCGAGAAAACCGGCGGGCATGTGCCGTTCAAAACCATTGCGAACGCGCTTCGTCAGGTTGAGTAAAGGTCCGCCTTCGCGCCGCGGAAGCTTATAACATCCGCGCCTACACGCTGATCGCCGCTGCCGCTTTCGCGACGGCATTGCCCCATTCTTCCAGACGCTCCGGTTCATAGCGGGATTCGGGCATGGAGATGCAGATGCTGCCCACCGGAGCACCCTCGGAATCGATGATCGGCGCGCCGATCGCGCACACCGCGCGGCGGTATTGCGACAGGTTGATCGAATAGCCGCGTTGCCGGATGCGTTCGAGTTCGAGTCTTATCTCGGCAGGGTCGCACGGCGTGGTGTCGCTGAATTTCGGCAGGTCGCGGCTCAGGATTTCTTCCACCTCCGCTTCGCTCATGTGCGCAAGCACGGCGAGGCCGGTTGCCGTTGCATGAAACGGACTGAGATCGCCGATCGGACTGAATGTGCGGACGGTTTGCGTGCAGTCCGCGCGATCGATGAGCACCATCGATTTGGTGCTGTCCGGGATCGACAGATGGACCGTCTCGTTGGTTAGGTCGCGCAGTTCACGCATCGGCTCGCGCGCGGCGGCGTACAGCGTGCCGCCGCGCAGCGCGGCCGGGCGCACGCCGAGAATTCGCGCGCCCACTTCCCAGCGCGTCACGTCGCCACCGGTTTGACGCAACCAGCCGGCTTCGAGAAAGGTCAGCAGCACGCGCTGCACGCTGGACTTCGGCATGTCGAGCAAACGCGCCAGCACACCCACGCTGACCGGTTGGTTCTGCGACACAGCCTCGAGAATCTCCAGGCTCTTCAACAAACTTTTCATGCACGTCTCCATTGACCGGCGGCTACGAACGAGCGCGCGCCCGCCGTCTGCTTGCAACGGGAAAAAGCGCGTGTTACTTTGCACGTGCTGAATGTGGAACGCCGTGCCGTATTGTGGCACACCTTGAAAAACTTGTGAAGCACTGGAGAACATCTTCCGCGATGGGACTTTCCGCTCACCCGCCCGCGCCTGTATCGGTGATCGACGCCAACGGCGCGCGCATTCCGAAGATGGGCCTCGGCACATGGCGATCCACTCACGACGAAGGCGTGCGCGCCGTGCGCGCGGCGCTCGAAGCCGGGTATCGCCATATCGACACGGCCGCGCGCTACGAAAACGAGCAGGCGGTCGGCCAGGCGCTCGCAGCGAGCGCGCTGCCGCGCGACGAGGTGTTCGTCACCACCAAGGTCTGGCATACCGAATTGCGCGCGAGCGACTTTCGCCGCGCGGCGCAAGCGAGCGTCGCGCGTCTTGGGCTCGATCACGTCGACCTGCTGCTCGTGCATTGGCCGAACCCGGACGTGCCGCTCGAGGAGACGATAGGCGCGCTCTGCGACGCGCAACGCAGCGGGCTCACGCGTCACATCGGCGTATCGAATTTTCCGGTGGCGCTGCTCGAGCGCGCGGTCGCGTTGTCCCCGGTGCCGCTGGCCGCGAATCAGTGCGAGTACCACCCATACCTCGATCAGACCAGGTTGCTGGCGGCGTGCGCGCGGCACGGCATGGCGCTGATCTCGCACTCGCCGCTCGGCAGCGGCAAGCTGCTGGCGGACCCTGTGATCGGAGAGATCGCGCGGCAGCATGAGCGCAAGCCCGCACAGATCATCTTGCGCTGGCTGATGCAGCAACCCGGTGTGGCGGCCATTCCCAAATCGTCGAATCCGGTGCGTATCGGCGAAAACCTGGCGGTGTTCGATTTCGAACTCGACGCACCGTCGATGGCGCGCATCGGCGCGCTTGCGCGCGCCGACGGCCGGGTGAGCAAGCCGGCCTGGCATCCGGAATGGGATACCCCTGACAATGCCTTCGCGGTGGCGCAACCATGAACCTGATCGACACAATCGTGAACCCGAGCATGGACCCCAAAGCGGCCACGCCGGGCGACATCACTCTCGCAACGGACAGGCGCCACCTCATGCACCCTGGAACGCACGCGTTCGACCATGCGTCCGGCGAGATGGACGGCCGCCTGATGACGCGCGCCTCGGGCATCCGCATCGAGGATCACGCGGGACGCTCCTACATCGACGCATTCGCGGGCCTGTATTGCGTGAACATCGGCTATGGACGCGAAGAGATGGCCGACGCGATTGCGGCGCAAACGCGCAAGCTGTCCTTTTATCACACGTATGCGGGCTTCTCGAACGACCCCGCCGTGGAACTGTCGCGACGATTGATCGAGGAGTGGTCGCCGCCCGGCATGAAGAAAGTGTTCTACGGCATGTCCGGTTCGGATGCCAACGAGACTCAGGTGAAACTCGTCTGGTACTACAACAACGTGCTCGGGCGGCCGCGCAAGAAAAAAATCATTGCGAGGCAACGCAGCTATCACGGCTCCGGCATCGCAACCGGCAGCCTCACGGGGCAGCCGAAGTTTCATGCGGGGTTCGACCTGCCGATGCCGCAAGTGCTGCACACGGCCAGTCCGGACTTCTATCGCGATGCGCGGCCTGGCGTCAGCGAAGCCGGGTTCGTGGCGGATTGCGTCGAACAGTTGGAACAACTGATCGCCCGTGAAGGCGCCGACACGATCGCCGCATTTTTCGGCGAACCCGTCATGGGTTCGGGCGGCATCGTGCCGCCGCCGGCCGGATATTGGCCGGCCATGCAGGCCGTGCTGAAGCGTCACGACATTCTGTTCGTCGCCGACGAAGTGGTCTGCGGTTTCGGGCGGCTGGGTTCGCGCACGGGCAGCGCGCATTACGGCATCGGACCGGATCTGATCTCGGTCGCGAAGGGGCTGACGAGCGGATACCTGCCGCTGTCCGGCGTAATCGTCAGCGAGCGCGTGTGGGACGTGATCGAGCGCGGCTCGCGCGAGCAAGGCGCGATGAACCACGGCTGGACCTACTCGGGACACCCCGTGTGTGCGGCTGCGGCGCTGACGAACCTCGACATCATCGAGCGCGAGCAGTTGGTGAGCCATGCCGCCGACGTCGGTGCTTATTTACAGGAACGCCTGCATGCCGAGTTCGATGCTCATCCGTTAGTCGGCAATGTACGCGGCGTGGGAATGCTCGCGGCGCTCGAACTGATGGCCGACAAGACCGAACGCAAACCGTTTGCGCCCGCCCTGAAGGCCGGCCAGCGGGTGGCGCAGGCAGCGCTTGCGCGCGGGCTGATCGTCCGCGCGCTCGGCACCAACGACATCGTCGGATTCGCGCCGCCGCTCGTCGCCACGCGTGCCGATATCGACGAGATCGTTGCCATCACGCGGCAGGCGTTGCACGCCGCGAGCGACGGCCTCGCCGTGCATGCCGCAAACATCGCGCATCACTGATGCCGCATTCCAACGCAACCAGGAACCCGACCGTGACGACGCGCAAGCAAGTGTTTTCCTCCGATTTCACTGACACGCCGTACTGGTGGAAAGACTGGCGTCCGCACGACGAGCCGATGTCGGAGGTGCCCCGCGAGGTGGACGTCGCGATCGTCGGCGCCGGCTATGCGGGCTTGTCGTGCGCGCTCGAGTTCGCGAAGCAGGGCTTGCGCGTCGCTGTGCTCGAAGCCGGCCTGCCGGGTATCGGCGCGAGTACGGTCAGCGGCGGCCAGGTATCGGGCGGGGTGAACGTGGGCAAGGCGCCGTCGGGCAGGAAGCTGGACAGCACCGTACCGCAACAGCGTCAGCAGACGCTGTTGCGCGAAGCATCCGCGTCGTACGACGTATTCGAAAGCATCCTGCGCGAGAACGCGATCGAATGCGCTTACGTGAAGGCAGGGCGCATCAACGCGATGTGGACCGACGCGCATATGGCCGCGTGGAAGAAACGCATCGTCGATCTGAACACCCACGCGTCGGCCGGTGCGCGGATTCTTTCGCGCGAGGAACTGCGCGGTGAACTGGCCAGCAACATCTACGCGGGAGGCGTGCTGCTCGAACGCGCGGGGCAGGTTCATCCGTCGCTGATGTTCGCCGGCCTGCTTGCCGCCGCCCGCAAAGCCGGCGCGACGGTATGCAGCAACGCCGCCGTCAGGAGCATCGCGCGCGTGGGCGCTGAACATCGGATCGAGACGTCGCGAGGGACGCTTTCGAGCCGCCACGTGGTGGTCTGCACCAACGGCTATACGGGCGAATCGATGCCCGATTTGCAACGCCGCGTGGTGCCGGTCGTGTCGCACCAGATCGCGACCGAGGAACTGCCCGCCGGCCTGCAAGCCTCGCTGATACCGAAGCGCCGCGGCATCTCCGAGACGCGCCGCGTCGTCAATTACTACCGCTATTCGCCGGACGGCAAACGCCTTTTGTTCGGCGGCCGCGCGCGCTTTTACAACCTCGACCGGCGCCAGTCGGCGGCGATCCTGCATGCGCAGCTGATCGAGCGGTTCCCGCAGATGGCCGGCGTCAAGGTGGCGTACAGCTGGGGCGGCACGGTCGCGCTGACACTCGACTTCCTGCCGCATCTGGGCCGCACCGCCGACGGCGTTTACTACGCGCTCGGCTGCAACGGCAGCGGCGTGGTGATGATGACGTACCTCGGCTACAAGGTCGCGCGCCTGATCATCGAAGGACAGGCGCCCGACAGCAGCGCCTACGGCACGCCGATGCTCACGCACCCGCTCTATAGCGGCAAACCGTGGTTCATGCCGGCGCTCGGAAGCTACTACCAGATTCGCGACGTCATCGACAAACGCAGGCAGCGCGCCTGAGCGGCACGTACTTAACCGGAGTTTCAATCATGGCAATGGCGTTTCGTTCATCCATGCAGGGCGAGGCCGAACGTAGCGGACGCTCCGAGCGTCTGCTTCTCGACGGCGTGAGCAAGCGTTTCGGCGCCGTAACCGCGCTCGAACCGATGACGCTCGACGTGCAGCCGGGTGAACTCCTTGCGTTGCTCGGGCCGTCGGGTTGCGGCAAGACGACCACGCTGAGGTTGATCGCCGGATTCGATCAGCCCGATACGGGGACGGTTTGCATCGGCGGGCGCGACCTCACCGGTTTGCCGCCGAACAAACGCGGCTTGGGTATGGTGTTCCAGAACTACAGCCTGTTTCCGCACCTGAGCGTCGGCGCGAACATCGGCTTCGGATTGCGCATGGCAGGCACGCCAAAAGGCGAGATCACGGCGCGTGTGAAGAAAATGCTCGAGACGATCCGCCTGCCCGGCATCGAGGCGCGCCATATCGCGCAACTGTCGGGCGGCCAGCAGCAGCGTATCGCCTTGGCGCGGGCGTTGATCACCAACCCTTCCGTGCTGCTTCTCGACGAACCGCTCGGCGCGCTCGACAAGAACCTGCGCGAAGGCATGCAGTTTGAACTTCGCCAGATACAGCGCGAATTGGGCATTACGAGCGTGATGGTGACACACGATCAGGAAGAAGCGCTGACCATGAGCGATCGCGTGGTCGTGATGGATCGCGGGCGGATCTTGCAGACCGGCAGTCCGCGCGACGTCTATGAACAGCCGCGCACGCGCTTCGTAGCGGAGTTTTTGGGCACGGCGAACGTGATCGAGTGCGATGTGATCGGGCGTCATGCGCAGGCCGTAAAGCTTCGGCCGCATAGAAGCACAGCGGAAGTCGTGGTCCCGGTGCGCGACGTAAAACTCTCCGGCGAGTGCGCTGAATTTGCGATCCGCCCCGAGAAAGTCGTGCTCGACGCGCCGCAATCACATCATGTCCGCTTCGACGGCCGTATCGTGCAGCATGTTTTTCGTGGTGCGCACCACGCCTACCGGGTCGATGTCGCCGCACTCGGCCGGCCGGTTTACGCCTACGAAATGGCGACGTCGTCCTCGGGCGGCGGTGCGCGTCCCGCGGGCGCGCACGTGGTGGTTTCCTTTGACGCCGAGAGCGCCGTGCTGCTCGAAGCTGATCTCGATCCTGCTCTGGCGAAGGCGGCGTAAATGCAGATCTTCGACGCCATCGCAGCGCAACCGATCGAGGCAAAGGTCACGAAACGGCGCACGCGGCTGAGCTTGCTCTTCGTGCCTGCACTCATCTTCCTGTGTGTGTTCTTCCTCGCGCCGCTGATTGAAAACGTGCTTCGCAGCGTGGCGCCCGCGCATGAGGGAAGTGCCTTCAGCTTGCGTTTCTACGCGAAGCTGCTGAGCGATCCCTATTACCTTGGCGTCATCGCCGATACGCTCAAGGTCAGCTTCGTGACCACGGCGATTTGCGCGGTCGTGGGCTATCCGGTGGCGTATTTCCTCGTGCGGCGCGCAGGCCGCTTCGCTCCGGTGCTGCTGTTCCTGCTCGTCGCGCCGCTGCTCACGTCGATCATCATGCGCACCTTCGGCTGGCGCGTGTTGCTCGCCCGTCGCGGTGTCGTCAACACCGTGCTCCAGCAAGTCGGGCTGATTAAAACCACCTCTAATCTCGCGGACGAAACCATTGCGGTCTATCTCGGCCTGGTGCATGTGCTCGTGCCGTTCATGGTGCTCTCGATCTTGGCTGTGCTCCAAGGCGTCGATGTGCGGCTCGATGAAGCC
>DASPZL010000381.1:0-13233 GCA_035636295.1 Paraburkholderia sp. | reverse complement strand
GAGCAAACTCCGCTCGCGCTCGCTCAGCGCTCGCTCCATGACCGCGTCCACCACCGCGAGCCGCGACATGGCGGGCGTCCGCGCGGCCAGCATTGCCCGCAGACGGCCGCGCAAATTGCCGATGCCGGTCTCCATCGTCTGCTGCATCGAGAGATAGCGTTGACGAAACACCGCGTAGTCGACTGCCGCATCCGTGGCGGCGCTCCGCGAGGACGCCGGCGCGCTTCCGCGCCGCTTCGCCGCGGCGAGGGCGCTGTCGCCCGCGATCGCCTTCGCCAACGAGCCGCGCACGCGTGCGCACTCGTCCCCTTCGGCGCTGCCGAAGGCGCGCGCGCCGGGGGCCACCGCAGGCGAATTGCCGTTTAGCGCCGAGGACAGCGCAATGGCGTCGGTCCAGCCGAGCCATTGGCTGAGCCGGTCTGAGAGCGATTGCCTGGATTCGGGAACGTCGGCATCCGTCAGGCGGGCCAGCAGGCGGATGAGCGCCGGGCCGCTGAAAGCTGTGCGCTGGGGGACTTGCAACATACCACCGGAATCGAAAAAGTCAGCAGTTTACACGCTGACGGCCCGGAGAGCCCCCTTGTCGATGTGTGACGCGAGCGAAGCCATATCCATTCGACGGTGGGCGTCGTGCACTTTCAGGCGTACACGTTACGAAGGCAACGGGCTCCGCACACTCGCTGCTGCAACGCCACGTTACAAACCAGCGTTTGACGTGCACGGCGAGCAATTGGTTATCATGGTCGGATTGCATTCGCCTGAGCGACCCGTTGGTTAATATGAGGAATACCGGAAAAATATTGGTGATTGCCTTGGTGGTTGCAGAGGTCGCGTTCGGCGCTTACTTTCTGACACACAACGAAGACCAGTCGGCGCCGCCCGCCGACGCCGCCGCAACTCCGGCGACGGCCGGCTCCCGATCGGACGGCACGCATGTCACCGCGGGAAGCGTGGCCGGCACGGTGCAGCCCACGCAAAGCGCGAACAACACCGCCCGCGCCCCTGCTCAGCCCCAGATAGGAAGCGTCGCGCCTGAAGCCGATTCGTCCACGAAGCGCGCTGTCCAAGCGCCGCAGCCGAAGGCACAGCCGCGTCAGGAACTCGCGCGTGCGCCGGCGCCGGTCGAGGGTTTGGGCTCCGTCGATTCGAAGGCACCCGCCGTGCCGTCCAGCGGACGCGCGCATGACAACGCGCGTGACAACCCGAACCGCCCAAACCAAGGGTCGAACCCGGTCGCGTCGGCCATGACGGATCAGCTTGTCAAGGAGTCGGCCAAACTCGATCCGGCATTGCCGCCGCCTTCACCGTCAGCGCCACCTCTCGTCCGTGACGATCGGTCCCGCCGCGGCCCGAATCCGGTTGCGGCCGCCATGACGGATCAACTCGTCAAAGAGTCCTCCAAACTCGATCCGGCATTGCCGCCGCCGAATCAGCCCGGCACGAAGTGAGCGGGTGAATGACGAGGTATATCGCGCGTTAGCCCGCCCACTGCGCCAACTGCCTCGCGCTTTCCTTCAACTCCCGCTCCAATTCGGCAAACAGCTCAGCCGCCGGCAAAGACCTCGCGAGAGCGGCTGCCTGCCCCGCCCACTGCGCACCGTAGCCGAACTCGCCCTTGGCTTTGGCCGCGGCATGAAGCGCCTTTCCCGCGTCGTATGCGATCGGATACGCCGGCGGCTTCGGTGAACTTGCCTCGTTGCCGAGTTCCGTGAATCTGTTCGCGAGGCCCCTCGCGAGACGCCCGGAAATTGCCGCTGTAAACGTGGTGTGACGAGCAGGCTGCCCAAGAATGGCACGGCGGTAGCCTTCGTCGATCGAGGTTTCCGGGCACGCGACAAACGCCGTGCCGAGTTGCGCGGCCTGCGCACCCAGCGCGAGCGCGGCGGCGATGCCGGCACCGTCCATGATGCCGCCCGCGGCGATCACCGGCAGATCGAACTCCCTAACCAGCAGACGCGTCAATGCAAACGTGCCTAACCGGTCGTCGGGTGCATCGGGATCGAACACGCCGCGATGGCCGCCGGCCTCGATACCTTGCGCAACGATCGCGTCGACACCCGCGGCTGCAACCTGCGCGGCTTCCCGCGGATTCGTCGCCGAGGCGAGCAGCCTGATCCCCGCCTGTTTCAACGCCGCGATGACTTCAGCCGACGGCAAACCGAAATGGAAGCTGACCACCGCCGGCTTTTCCTCGAGGAAAACCTGGAGCATCGCCGCGTCCGCCACGAAGCTCGTGTAGATCTCCGATAGCGACGACGGTGGCGTCGCTCCGTACTTTTGGAATTGCGGTGCGAGCCAGTTCAACCATTGCCGCTCGACGCTCGCGTCGGGCGTCGCGGGGCTGTGACAAAACACGTTGATGTTGAAAGGCTTCGCCGTCAGTGCGCGCGTCTCGATGATGACTTTACGGGCGCCCTCGGCATTCATCGCGCCGACGCCCAGCGACCCAAGGCCGCCGGCATTCGATACGGCAGCCGCGAGCGCGGGCGTGCTCACGCCGGCCATGGGCGCCTGAATGATCGGCTTTTCGATGCCCAACACGCGCAGCAGCGATCGATTGTCTGTCTGGATGGTCATGTCTCGTCCTCTTCAAAATAAGGTTGTCGTAAATGCCGGCACCGTTAGCCGCACGGCACCGCGTTTGATCTTCAGTGATCCTCTACGCTTGCAGTCGCTCCATCAGAAAATCGACGAAACTGCGTACACGCGACGAGAGATGCCGCGCGTGCGGATAAAGCAGAATGAACGGCCGCGAACAACCGCCGTAAGGGCTGAGCAGGTCCTTGAGCGTGCCGTCCGCAAGGTCCTTCTCGACCACGAACCGATACGTCTGAAACAGGCCCGCGCCGTGACGCGCCAACGTCACGCCGGCGAGCACGTCGCCCGACGATCCATAGTTTCCGCGCGTGACGATCTCGACGGTCTCGCCGTCGCGAATGAACTGCCACGGTAGGTTGCGGCCGCTACTCGGCAACTCGAATTGAATGCAGTCGTGGTTGACTAAATCGTCCAGCGTTTTCAGTTTGCCGGCCGCGCGCAAATAGCCGGGCGATGCAACGACCACCAGTTCCGCATCCTCGATCTTGCGCGCGATCAGCCCGGAATCCTGCGGCGCGCGCCCCCGGATGGCGAGGTCGAAGCCTTCGTCGGCAAAGTCGATGTTGCGGTTACTGAGGTGCGTTTCGACCGTGACCTGTGGGTAGCGCGCACGAAACTCCGCCAACAGCGGCAGAACACGGTAATGGCCGTACGGTGTCGGCATGCTGATTCTCAGCACGCCGGCGGGCGTGGCCTGCTGTCCCGTCGCTTCCCGCTCCGCATCCGCGAGTTGCCGAAGAGCCTGCCGGCATTGTTCAAAGTAGCGTCTGCCGAGATCGGTGAGGCGGATCTGCCGCGTCGTCCGCACGAACAGCCGCGCGCCGAGGCGCTTTTCGAGCCGCGCAACCGATCTGCTCACCGCCGCGGGCGTGACGCTGGCGGCGGTCGCCGCGCTCGTGAAGCTGCCCAGTTCCGCCGCGAGGCAGAACAGTTCGATGCTGCCGAGAAGAAGATCATCAAACTGACGCTGCATGGTCCCTCAAAGACATAGGTCCGGTATCGGTCTCGCGCAAAGTGCGAAGCAGGACCCGGCTGCCGACGCTGGCGAGTACTGCATGATACGACGCCGGTTCGATCACATTCCAGCCTTGCCGCCCCTCGATATCCATGCCTGCCGCGCCTCAGTATCCGCGCGTGCCCGGCCACGCCTCATTTGTTCCCGGACGTCACAAGTGTTTGTCCACGCCGGGTATTCGAACTTCACGCGAATGCGCCTAGATTGAGCACCTATCGGGGCCGCGGGCCCGATCGGCAGTAAAGCCGATTCAACGTTTTCGGAGATGGATCATGAGCGCTTCACAAAAAGTCGTTGTCGTTACCGGCGCGTCGCAAGGCATTGGCGCAGAGGTAGTCAAAGCATTTCGCGAGCGCGGCTACCGTGTTGTCGCAACCGCACGCGGCATCAAGCCGTCCGACGAGTCCAACATTGTCACCGTGGCCGGCGACATTGCCGACCCCGACACCGCTCGCCGCGTGATGAGCGAAGGTGTGGCGCGCTTTGGCCGCATCGACACGCTGGTCAACAACGCCGGCGTGTTCGTCGCGAAGCCCTTTACTTCATATACCGCGGAAGACTACGCTGCGGTAACGGGCGTGAACCTCGCCGGCTTCTTCCACATCACGCAGCTCGCGATCGCCGAAATGGAAAAGCAGTCGAGCGGGCACATCGTCACTATCACGACCGCCCTTGCCGACCACGCGATCGACGGCGTGCCTTCGGTACTCGCTTCGCTGACCAAGGGCGGACTGAACTCGGCGACGAAATCGCTCGCGATCGAATACGCCAAGCGCGGCATTCGCGCCAATGCCGTCGCACCCGGCATCATCAAATCGCCGATGCACGCGCCCGAAACACATGCGGCACTCGGCGCGCTCCATCCTGTGGGTCATATGGGCGAGATGAGCGATATCGTGGACGCCATCCTGTATCTGGACTCCGCACCCTTCGTCACGGGCGAAATCCTGCACGTGGATGGTGGTCAGAGCGCCGGTCATTGAGCGCAATGAAACACGATGGGGTGCCGCCAGCCGGCGTCCCATTCCTCAGTCACGATCAAGGAGAACACCATGCCAATCGTAACGATTCAGGTGACCCGCGAGGGCACGAAGCCGGGCGCCGATTCCGTCACGGCGGACGAAAAGGCGCAGCTCATCAAGGGCGTCAGCCAGCTGCTGCTCGACGTATTGAACAAGCCGCTGGACGCGACGTTCGTCGTCATAGAGGAGGTGGAGACGGAGAACTGGGGATGGGGCGGGCTGCCGGCCGAGGTCTATCGAAAACAGCGCGGCTTGAAGTAGAACAGGCAATGGCCGGCGCCGCGGACAGGACCCCGCGACGCCGGCCAGGCAAAACAATCAGGCAGTAGCCGCCACCCTACGCGGCGACAAAACCGACACGGCAAAACTCACGACGATGTTAACCACCAGCGCAATCAACCCGATATAAACCGGATAGACCGCATCGCCGAGATGCAACGCGAACACCGGCTTGAGTCCTTGTGAAATCGCCAACCCACTGCCTAATACAATGCCGACGAGCCAGCCGAGGAACAAGCCCGGCGTATTCAGGCGCCGCGTGTACAACGAGAAAACAATCGCCGGGAAAATCTGCAGAATCCAGACGCCGCCCAGCAATTGCAGATCGATCGCATACTGCGTCGGCAGGAACACGATGAACAGCAGCGCACCGAACTTCACGACCAGCGAAACGATCTTCGCGGTGGAAGCCTCCGCCTCAGGCGTGATATTGGGCGAGACCAGCGGACGCCACAAATTCCGCGTGAACAGGTTGGCCGCGCCAATCGACATGATCGCCGCGGGCACCAGCGCGCTGATCGCAATCGCCGCAGCCGCGAAGCCGATGAACCACGACGGGAACAGCGTATTGAACAACGCCGGCACCATGTCCGAAGCCGACTTCACATGCACGCCGGCCGCGATCGCCATATAGCCGAGCAGCGCGATCAGACCGAGCAACAACGTGTACGCCGGCAGGAAAATCGCATTCTTGCGCACGGTATTCGCTGACGAGGACGACAACACCGCCGTCATCGTATGCGGATACATGAACGCCGCCAGTGCCGAGCCCAACGCCAGCGACGCATAAGCGGTGAATTGCGTCGGCTTCAGAATGATGCCGGTCGCGCCGCCCTTGGCCTTGAAATACGTATCGGCCGCGTCGAACACGTGCGCGTAGCCGCCGAGCTTCGCCGGAATCAGCCATACCGCCGCGATCACCACGATATAGATCATGATGTCCTTCACGAACGCGATCATCGCCGGCGCCCGCAGGCCGCTTGCGTACGTGTAGAGCGCGAGGACCACGAAGGCCACGATCAACGGCATTTCGCCGGTCACGCCGAGCCCCTTGATCACGACTTGCATGCCCACCAGCTGCAGCGCGATATACGGCATCGTCGCCACGATGCCGGTCACCGCCACCGCCGCCGGGAACCACTTGCCGCCGTATTCGCCCTGCACGTAGTCGGCGGCCGTAATGTGGTTCTTCGCATGCGCGATCTTCCACAGCTTCGGCATCACCGCGAACACGAACGGATAGACGATGATCGTGTACGGCAACGCAAAGAAGCCATATGCGCCCACCGAATACACCAGCGCCGGCACCGCGATCACGGTATAGGCGGTATAGAAGTCGCCGCCCACGAGGAACCACGAAATCACCGTGCCGAACTGTCGGCCACCCAGGCCCCACTCGTGCAATTGCGTCAGGTCGCCCCGCTTCCAGCGCGCGGCGAAAAAGCCGATCACGGTCACGAGAACGAAGAACGCGATAAAGACGGTCATCGCAACCGGATTCACAGGATTCAGATCGCTCATTTGACACCTCGATACACGACGTAAATCAGTAGCGAGGTCAACGGCACCCACAAGAACTGATACCAGTAGAAGAATGGAAAGCCCACGAACGAGGGACGCGTGTCGTTATAGAACGGCAGCCACAACAGCGCGATGTACGGAAGCAGAAGGATGAGCCATAGCCATGAACGGCCGGCGGGTTTGGAGGTCTCCACAACTTCTCCTAAGTCTATTATTGAAAGCGCGCGCCATGACTTGTGGCCGGGCACGCGGAAAACCGGTTACCTGAAAGTAGCCGGCAAAACCAGGTTTGCTTTTGCGCGGCGCGGGAGCGAAGCGCGGCCTGACGGCTTATACAATCCGGCCGTCCGAACATTCATACGAATGCGCGACGGCCTCGTCGCAAGGCACGGGATGCCGCGGGGATGTAGTATTCGCCTTCGTAAGCGTCCTCACAAGCGCGCAACTACGTAAGCCTGCTACGTGATACTACGTAGCCTGTCGGCTGTCTTTTCAACGATGAAACTCAAAGCAAAGATTGTCCTGCTGGCGATCGTGCCCTTCCTGGCGGCCATCGCGAGCATCGAAACCGGCGTTCGCCATGAAGCGATCGAACTCGCCGGGACGCAGCACGCGACCACCCAGGCCGCGTACATGGCCAGCAAGGAAATCGAGCTCAAGCATTACGTCGAACTTGCGACCACCGCGATCGCGCCGCTCTACGACGCCGCCCACGACAATGCGCGCGACGATGCGTTGCTGCGCACCCGCGCGCTCGACGTGCTGGAAAACATGGATTTCGGCCGCGACGGCTACTTCTTCGTCTACGACATGCATGGCCGTTCGCTGATGCATCCGCGCGAGCCGGACCTCGTGGGGCGAGATCTTTCGGAGCTGCGTGATCCGCAAGGCACGCCGACGATCCAGCACCTGCTCGCCGCGGCCTCGCGCGGCGGCGGTTATGTTCGCTACATGTGGCATCGTCCGTCGACGGGCAAGCTCGCCTCGAAACTCGGCTACGTGGTGCCCCTCGAACGCTGGGGCTGGATGATCGGCACCGGCATCTATCTCGACGACGTGGATGTCGCGCTTGCGCGCATCGACCGCGAAGCGGCGGCCAATATCGATCGCACGATGAAGTGGATCGACGCGATCGCCGTAGCGGGACTCGCCGTGATCGCGCTATGCGCGCTCGTGCTCAACTTCACCGAATACCGCAGCGCCGACGCGAAGTTGAGGCGGCTCGCGCGGCAGGTGGTCGAGTCGCAGGAAAACGAACGGGCGCGTCTGTCGCGTGAACTGCACGACGGCATCAGCCAGATGATGGTCTCCGTGAAGCTGCTGCTCGAATCGGCGCTCGCGCGCTTCGAGCGCAGCGAAACGCGCGTGCCCGCCGCGGAAGCCGCACTGTCGACCAGTCTCACGCGGCTCGGCGATACTTTGCGCGAAGTGCGCCGCATTTCTCACGCGCTGCGTCCGTCGATGCTCGATGATCTCGGCGTCGCAGCCGCGTTGGAACAGCTCACGCGCGAACTGGGCGAACAATCGGGTATCGAGATCGGCTTCACGCAAATCGCGCATACCCATGCAGCGGTGTTGCCCGAAGCGGTCAACACCGTGCTGTTCCGTATCGCGCAGGAAGCGCTGACGAACATCGTGCGCCACGCGCAGGCGTCGAGCGCGGCGATGGCTCTCGAACTTTCGAGCGACGCCGTCACGCTGACGGTCGCGGACGATGGGCGCGGCTTCGACGTCACGCACGCATTCGTCGGCCGGCGCTCCGGCGTGGGCCTGCGCAACATGCGCGAGCGGCTGGAAGCGCTGGGCGGCAACCTGTCGCTCAGTTCGCAGCCCGGCCATACCCTCGTCACCGCCCGCGTGCCGCTCGGAACGCGCGAGCCGCAATCGCCGGCCTTGCAGGAAATCCGACCATGAACGACACCACACCCGCCATCGCTCGTCTGATTCTCGTCGACGATCATCCGCTCGTGCGCGACGGTTTGCGCGCCCGGCTCGAAGCGGTGCGCAACATCGAAATCGTCGGTGAAGCGGGCAATGCGCAGGAAGCGCTCGCGCTCGCCGCCAGTTGCGAGCCGCACCTCGTGCTGATGGACGTGGGCATGAACGGGATGAACGGCATCGCGCTGGCCGGCATGTTTCATGAGCGCTTCCCGGCCATTCGCGTGCTAATGCTCTCGATGCACGACAACCTCGAATACGTGACCCAGGCGGTGCGCGCGGGCGCCAGCGGCTATGTGCTCAAGGACTCGCCCGCATCCGAAATCATTCAGGCGATCGGCGCGGTGCTCGACGGCAAACAGTTCTTCAGCGCAGGGCTCGGTGCGCGTCTGATTCAGGCGTCCGCGACGCAATCACCGATTGAACGGCTCACGCCGCGCGAGCGCGATATTCTCAACGCGCTCGCGGAGGGCCTGTCGAGCAAGCAGATCGCTCAACGCAATGATCTGTCGGTGCGTACGGTGGAAACGCATCGGCTGAATCTGAAACGCAAGCTCGATATCGAAGGTCAGGCGGAGTTGATCAAGTTCGCGGTGGAGAACCGGCGCACGAGCCGCTGATGTTGAGTCCCGCACCGCAATCGCCGCATAATCGGCACTGAATCGAGCCCAACAACTCCGTCGGTCCGTCCAGTCTATTGAAGCCCATAACCGGAGCTGACGAGAATGAAACGCCTGATCCCAATGCGGCTAGCGAGTCTGCTGATCTCCATGGCCGCGATGCATGCCGTGCATGCCCATGCCGGAGAGCCGCGCATCAACCGCGGCCACGACCCGTTCTTTCAGATTTCAAAGGCGATCGGCGAATGCCCTGTGCCATTGGGTCCGCTCGAAACCGGGAAGGAATGGCTCGACGACAGCCATTACCGGATCGAACGCGGCAATAGCTGCTGGGTGGAGGGCCGCTGCCGTTTGCCGAACACGTACCTGTACGACGCGGAAATCGCCGACGCCGTGCAACGGCGCCTCACCAACATCAATTTCGCCACGCACTGGCGCGAACAGTCGACGCTGTGGCTCACGTTGCAACGCCGCTTCATTTACGTGGAAGGCTGCGTTGCGCCCGGCTTCGACAAGCAGGTTTTTTTCGCTGAACTCGCGAAAACCGCGGACGTCGAGCGCGTGATCGACAACACGACGAACAACCCGCACGCAGCACAATTGCCCTACAAAACGCTTTCTAATCCAGACAAGCCGGTACTCAATCCAGGCAACTAGCGGGGCGGCTACCAACGCAAAACGACGACGCCCGTTATACCCGTCATCACGCAGCAACACCTATATCGACAATCGGACATAGCAACGCAGAAATCGATCTTTGGCCGTCCTGACGTCATTGCTAACATCGGCGACCCGACATATCCGGTCTGCACAACAATGACAACACAACGATCGCAACGCCCTGCTCTCCGTCTCGGCATGATCGGCGCGGCTGTGGCCAGCCTCGTCGTGCTCGCATCGTGCGGCGACGACAATCTGCGTGGCCCCACGCCCGCACCCGTCGTCGCGCAAAAGCGACCGAACATTCTGTACATCATGGCCGACGATCTCGGCTATTCCGACATTCATGCGTTCGGCGGTGAAATCAACACGCCGAACCTCGACGCGCTCGTGCAGTCGGGCCGCATCCTGACGAATCACCATACAGGCACGGTCTGCGCGATCACGCGTTCCATGCTGATTTCCGGCACCGATCATCATCTGGTCGGCGAAGGCACGATGGGCGTGCCGACCGATGAACGCAAGGGACTGCCCGGTTATGAAGGCTATCTGAACGACCGCGCGTTGTCGATCGCGCAATTGCTGAAGGACGGCGGCTATCACACCTACATGGCCGGCAAATGGCACATCGGCTCGGGCATCGTCGGCAGCACGACGGGCGGCGGGCAGACGCCGGACCAATGGGGTTTCGAGCACAGCTATGCGCTGCTCGGCGGCGCCGCGACGAATCACTTCGCGCACGAAGCGGCGAACTCGCAGAACTACACCGAGGACGGCAAGTACGTGCAGCCCGGTCAGCCGGGACAACCTGGCGGCGCTGGCGGCAGTCCCGCCGTGTTCTATTCGACCGACTTCTACACGCAACGCCTGATCTCGTACATCGATTCGAACAAGGGCGACGGCAAGCCGTTCTTCGCCTACGCGGCGTACACCTCGCCGCATTGGCCGCTGCAAGTACCCGAACCGTATCTGCACAATTACGCCGGCAAATACGATGTGGGCTACGACGCGATCCGCAACGCGCGCATCGCGCGGCAAAAAGCGCTCGGCACCATTCCGAACGACTTCGTGCCGTACGGCGGCGCACCGGAAACGCTCGTCGCGACAGCGGCCACCGCGAACAACGGCACGGTGAACGCGAAATACGTGAGCGCAGTGCATAGCGCCGCGCAAGGCTATAACGATTATGGCCCGAGCACCGTGAACAAGACGTGGGCGAGCCTCTCGCCCGCCGAGAAGAAAGCCCAGGCGCGTTACATGGAAATCTACGCGGGCATGGTCGAAAATCTCGACCACAACATCGGTCTGCTGATCCAGCATCTGAAGGATATTGGCGAGTACGACAACACCTTCATCATGTTCCAGTCGGATAACGGCGCGGAAGGCTGGCCAATCGATTCCGGCGCGGACCCCGCCGCCACCGACACGGCCAATGCCGTCGACCCGGTCTATTCGGCGCTCGGCACCGACAACGGCAAGCAGAGCGCGCAACGTCTGCAATACGGTTTGCGCTGGGCCGAAGTGAGCGCCACGCCGTTCCGTTTGACGAAGGGTTACTCGGGCGAAGGCGGCGTCTCCACACCGTTGATCGTTCATCTACCGGGCCAGACTTCGCAGAAGCCGACGCAGCGTGAATTCACGCACGTCACCGACAACACCGCCACGTTCCTCTCCGTCGCGGGCATTTCGCCACCCACGCAAGCCGCGCCGCCGCTCATCAATACGCTCACCGGCGTCGATCAGAACAAGGGCAAGGTGGTCTACAACAATCGCTACGTGTATCCGATCACGGGGCAGTCGCTGTTGCCTCTGCTGAACGATCAGACGAACGGCGCGGTGCATACGGCATCTTTCGGCGACGAAGCATACGGCCGCGCTTATCTGCGCAGCGCCGACGGCCGCTGGAAAGCGCTCTGGACCGAACCGCCGCTGGGTCCCGTGGATGGTCACTGGCAACTGTTCGACATAAGCGCCGATCGCGGCGAAACGCAGGACGTGTCCACGCAGAATCCGTCGGTGATCGATGGTCTCGTGCAGCAGTGGAACGACTATATGAGCAGCGTCGGCGGTGTCGAGCCGTTGCGTCCGCGCGGCTACTACTGAGTACGCGATGAGCGCCGGATTCAAGCTGAAAAGCATCGCGGCGCTTTACGGCGTCTACGCCGCGATCGCCACGGTCGCGTTCGCCGCCGCTTTTACCGCAGCGATGGCCGCGTCGTCGGCATTGAGCGGCGGCGAGCAACGCGCATTCGATAAACTGAACCGATCACGCACACTAGCCGCGCTCGGCTCCGAACAGCAATGCGAGCGCTACACCGGTTTGCCTGCGCGCTGGCGCGACGATCCGAAGGCCGGCATGGTGCATCTGCATGGCGGCGACTTCGTATTCGGCAGCAAGCTCGGCTACGAAGACGAGCGACCCGCCGGCGACGGCAAGACTCGCGTCGCCGGCTTCTGGATCGATCAGACCGACGTGACGAACGCGCAGTTCGCGGCATTCGTGAAAGCGACGGGTTATGTCAGCGATTCGGAGCGTCAGGGTGGCGCAGTGGTGTTTCATACGCCAACACGCGAGGAAATGAACGCGCGCGATCTGGCGTGGTGGGCGTGGGTGAAAGGCGCCGCGTGGAATCATCCGGCGGGGCCCGGCAGCAATCTGGATGGCCGCATGAACCAGCCGGTGACGATGGTCACGCAAGCCGACGCGTTCGCTTACGCGCGCTGGCTCGGCCGCGATCTGCCGACGGAAGCCGAATGGGAATACGCGGGCAAAGCCGGCCACGAAGGCGCGGATCTCGACACCGCGCCGCGCGACGAGCACGGCAAGCCGAGCGCGAATTACTGGCAAGGCGTGTTCCCCGTGCTGAATAGCAATGAAGATGGCCACATCGGCCTCGCGCCGGTCGGCTGCTATGCGGCCAATGACTTCAAGCTTTACGACATGATCGGCAATGCGTGGGAATGGACCAAGGACGAGTACACCGGTCCGCACCAGTCGCACACCAATGGCGACACGGCGGCGGTCGCGCCGCTCAGCCGCAAACACGACACGCCGATGGTGATCAAGGGCGGCTCGTTCCTCTGCTCGCGCGACTATTGCGTGCGCTATCGCGCGGCGTCGCGTGAGCAACAGGAAGCGGATTTGCCGGCTTCTCATATCGGTTTTCGCACGGTGTCGAGAGACGCGTCATGAAGCCACGCACATTCGCAATGGCCGCGCTTGTTGTTGCTTCGCTGGTTCAGCATGCGCACGCTGCTGCATCGCAGCTCATCAAGGTGGGCGTAAGTCCGGGCGCACATGCGCAGATCATGGACGAAGTGCGTCGTGTCGCGGCGATGCAAGGACTCACGCTCGACGTCGTCGTATTCGAGAAGCCCGAGCGCATCGACGCGGCGCTCGCGGCGAAACAGATCGATGCGGCGAGCTTCGAGGATGAGCCTTCCTTTGAGGCGCAGCGCAAACAGCACGGCTACCCGTTGACGAGCGTCGCCACCACCGTCACTTTTCCGGTCGCGCTGTATTCACGCAAGCTGACGAACCTCGGCCAGTTGCAGCGCGGCGCGACCATTGCGATTCCCG
>DASPZL010000380.1:0-15466 GCA_035636295.1 Paraburkholderia sp. | reverse complement strand
CGCATCTTCTGCGCCGTCGGCGCATTGCTCGAACCGAAGTTCGAATGCGACACCAGCGCGACCTTCGGTTCGATACCGAAACGGCGCACTTCCTCGGCGGCCATGATCGTGATCTCGGCCAGCTGGTCCGGCGTCGGATCGACGTTCACGTGCGTATCGACCAGGAAAATCTGGCGATTCGGCAGCACCAGCGCGTTCATCGCCGCGTAGACGGTGCTGCCTTCGCGCTTGCCGATCACCTGGTCGATGAAGTGCAGATGCCGGTGCGTCGTGCTGATCGTGCCGCAGATCATGCCGTCCGCTTCGCCCTTGTGGACCAGCATCGAGCCGATCAGCGTGGTGCGGCGGCGCATTTCGAGCTTCGCCATCTGCGCCGTGATGCCCTTGCGGGACATCATCTTGTAGTATTCCTGCCAGAAATCGCGGTAACGCTCGTCGTGATCGGTGTTCACGACCGTGTAGTCCTGGCCCGCGACCAGACGCAGGCCGTAACGCGCAATGCGCTGCTCGATCACCGCCGGGCGGCCGATCAGAATCGGCCTGGCCAGCTTTTCGTCGACGATGATCTGCATCGCCCGCAGCACGCGCTCTTCCTCGCCCTCGGCGAACACGATGCGCTTCCTCTCCGGTTCAACGCTGCGCGCGAGTTGGAAAATCGGCTTCATGGTCGTGCCGCTGTGATACACGAACTGCTGCAGATGCTGTTCGTACGCGTCCATGTCCTCGATCGGACGCTCGGCGACGCCGGAATCCATCGCGGCCTTCGCCACCGCCGGCGCGACCTTCACAATCAGGCGCGGGTCGAACGGCTTCGGAATCAGATATTCCGGCCCGAACGACAGATCCTGAATGCCGTAAGCCGTCGCGACGATATCGCTCTGCTCCTGGCGCGCCAGTTCGGCGATCGCATTGACCGCCGCGATTTCCATTTCACGCGTCACTGTCGTCGCGCCCGCGTCGAGCGCGCCGCGGAACAGGAACGGGAACACCAGCACGTTGTTCACCTGGTTCGGGTAGTCCGTGCGGCCCGTGCAGAGCACGGCGTCCGGACGCACTTCCAGCGCCAGTTCCGGCAGGATTTCCGGTGTCGGGTTGGCCAGCGCCAGAATCAGCGGCTTGTCCGCCATCTGCCTGACCATGTCCTGCTTGAGCACGCCGCCGGCCGAAAGACCCAGGAAAACGTCCGCGCCGCCGATCGCTTCGGCGAGCGTGCGGGCTGCGGTTTCGCGGGCGAAGCGTTCCTTGGTCGGGTCCATCAGTTCGACGCGGCCCTTGTAGACCACGCCGGCCAGGTCGGTGACCAGAATGTTTTCGAGCGGCAGGCCCAGATCGACCAGCAGATCCAGACAGGCCAGCGCCGCCGCGCCGGCGCCCGAGGCCACCAGCTTGACCTCCTTGATGTCCTTGCCTACCACCTTCAAACCGTTGGTGATGGCCGCCGCGACCACGATCGCCGTGCCGTGCTGATCGTCGTGGAAGACCGGAATCTTCATGCGCTTGCGGCATTCGCGTTCGACGATGAAGCAGTCCGGCGCCTTGATGTCTTCCAGATTGATGCCGCCGAAGGTCGGCTCCAGCGCCGCGATCACCTCGACCAGCTTGTGCGGATCGGACTCGTTCAACTCGATATCGAACACGTCGATGCCGGCGAACTTCTTGAACAGAACGGCCTTGCCTTCCATGACCGGCTTCGACGCGAGCGGCCCGATGTTGCCGAGACCCAGCACCGCGGTGCCGTTCGTGACGACGCCGACCAGGTTGCTGCGCGCGGTGAAGCGCGCGGCGTTCAGCGGATTTTCGACGATCTCCTCGCACGCGAACGCAACGCCCGGCGAGTACGCCAGCGCGAGGTCGCGCTGGTTGATCATCTGCTTGGTGGGAGCGATCGCGATCTTCCCGGGGGTGGGGAACTCGTGGTAATCGAGGGCGGCTTCGCGGAGTTTGCCCTGGGCTGTGGCAGGCATGATGTCCCCCGGTTAACAACATTTGCAGACAATGATAATGATATTATCACGTCAACGGCATGACGCAGAAGAGCTGGGACGCCCGACTTGGCGGCAGCACGCGCCGGCCTGTAGCGACCCGGCAAGGCAGGACCACCGACAGAAATGAATCAAGGGAAAGCTCAGATGAATTCATCTCCACGCAACTACGGCCTTGGGCGTCTGCGCATGCATCACGATCCGGTCAGTCCCGATGGTCGTCAGGCGCATCGCGACGTCATGCTGCAGGCATCACCCGACGGCAGGACCGCCGTGCTCATCGAGATCGAGGAGCGATACAGCGACCATCATGCGACGGGTCCCGAACAGGAGGTCCAGTATGAGATTTCGGTATCTGAACTGGTGCAACTGATCCGGGCGCATGGTGCGCGCCTTTGAAATGGCTAATCAGCTCGAGAAGGTTGCCGCACGTGCTGCGCACTAACCTTGGCGTCATATTCAAAGGAGCGACCGCGTGACGAAAAAGGCTGTGAAGAAGCAGACACTGGACGTGGTGCCGGACAATCTCAAGGTGACGAGTGGACACGCCGGTATGGACGTTACGGATCGCGCACGCGCGACGGCCGCGGTGACACCGCGACCAGCGAGCTCCTCGGCGCAGGAGGAAGCGCGGGACTCCGGGGCTGCGGCCGCAACAGTTCCACGGGGGACCGGTTCACGCCGGACGAAAGCAAACGCACGTGTGCATGCCGTCGCCACAACGGGACCGGATGAGTCCGCCGGAGAAAATGAAAGTAGCCGCGCGGACCTGAGGGCGCTGATCAAGCTGGGAAACGAGCGCGGTTTCGTCGTTCGTGGGGAAATTAGCGATTGCCTGCCTGAGCGCCTGGCGCAACCGGACGCGATCGAGAACGTGATCAGAGCCTTCAGCGATATGGGCATCGCCGTATTCGAGCAGGCACCGGACGCGGAGTCCATGGTGATGAACGATCATGCGGTCGCGGTTTCGTCCGACGAGCAGGTCGAGGAAGAGGCCGTGGCGGCCATCTCGAGCGTGGACGCGGAGTTCGGCCGCACCACCGATCCCGTGCGCATGTACATGCGCGAGATGGGCACCACTGAACTCCTCACCCGCCAGGGCGAGATAGCACTTGCGCGGCGCATCGAAGAGGGCCGCAACGACATGATCCGGGCCATATCTTCGTGCCCGACAACGATTGCGGAGATACTGGCGATCGCTGATGCTGTTGCCAGCGGTGCAACTCCCGTCGAAGAGTTCGTCGATGGGATGATCGATCCCGCTGCAGTGGAGACGGATGACATTGTTGCCGTCGCGGAGGAAAGCGTCGCCGGCGATCCGGTCCTCGGCGAGGATCAGGGAGACGAAGATGATGACGGTGCTGAAGCCGAGTCGGCCAATCTGCAGAGCGAGACCCTGAAGCGTGACGCGCTGGCGAAGCTGGCGACGATAGCTGACTGGTTCGAGCAATTGCGGGATGCCTACGAAACGGAGGGTTACGGATCTGGGCGTTATCGCGCCGCACAGGCAGCGATCGAGGCCGAACTGATGACGATCCGCTTCACGGCGCGCACGATTGAGCGTTTGACGAGCGCGTTGCGGGTATCCGCCGACGGGGTCCGGACCATCGAGCGCGAAATCGCGCGGATTGCGGTTGACCTGTGTGGCGTGCCTCGCGACATGTTTGTCGCGCATTTCCGGGGCAACGAGACCAACCCGGCGTGGCAGCAGCAACTCATCACAGCAGGGCACCCGTTCAGTGGCGTGCTGGAGCGAAACTTCCCTGCGATCCGGCTGGAACAGGAAAAACTGCTTGTATTGCAAAAGCGGGTTGTACTGCCGCTTGAAGACTTCAGGGAGGTCTGTCGCGCGATGACCGCAAGCGAAGCGAGAACGCTGCGCGCGAAAGGTGAAATGATCGAGGCGAATCTGCGGCTGGTGATCTCGATCGCAAAGCGGTACACGAACCGCGGCCTGCTGTTTCTCGATCTGATACAGGAAGGCAATATCGGCCTGATGCGCGCCGTCGACAAGTTTGAATACCGGCGTGGCTACAAGTTCTCCACCTACGCGACCTGGTGGATCCGGCAGGCCATCAGCCGGTCGGTCGCGGATCAGGCGCGCACCATCCGGGTCCCTGTCCACATGATCGAGTCGCTCAACAAACTGAAGCGGGTCACGCGCCAGATCCTGCAGGAGACCGGCCGGGAACCCGACGCCGCCGTGCTGGCGGAGCGGATGGAGATGCAGGAAAACAAGGTTCGGGCAATGCTGCGGATCGTCAGGGAGCCGGTTTCCCTGGATGCGTCCGTCGGGGAAAACGAAGACACGTCGGTAGGCGACCTGATCGAGGACCCCGCGGCCATTTTGCCCGACGATGCAGCGCTCCAGGCCAGCATGCGGGATGCCGTCAGCGAGGCGCTCACAACGTTGACGCCGCGTGAAGCGAAGATTCTGCGCCTGCGTTTTGGTATCGATAGCGGCAGCGATCACACACTGGAGGAACTCGGACAACAGTTTGATGTGACGCGCGAACGGATCCGTCAGATTGAAGCCAAGGCACTGCGCAAGCTGCGGCACCCAGCGCGGTCCGTGCGACTGAAGTCGTTCCTGGGCGAGGAGTAGAAACCAGAGACGATACACGGCAGTACGGGGGTCGGGCACACCGGTTGAATCCGCCCCGCGTTGACCTGCAATCTCGACAGACTGCGCGACCCCGTATCAAGGCATTCGACGCCGCGGCTGCCGATGCCTCGGGCGACAACGCGTGAGCAGCGGGCAAGGTTCGAGCGAGTATCAGGCCAGAAGGGTCGGTTGCAGTGACCGGGCAGCATGCCGCCGGGTCACGGAAACGGCGACAGCATGCGTTACCTATCCACCTGCGTCAGCATCCGGAGTGGTTATCGCGCGGTCACTGCGTGAGCAGAAATACCGTGAGCACTGAAAAAATCAATCTCGACATTCACAGGATTCTCACGCTGCTGCCGCATCGCTATCCGATCCTGCTGGTCGATCGGGTGCTCGAACTCGAGCCGCACAAGCGCATCAAGGCGCTGAAGAACGTGTCAATCAATGAACCGTACTTTATGGGCCACTTCCCGAGTCGTCCGGTGATGCCGGGCGTCAGTAGCGCTTCCACTACGCCGAGGCCGAGGTGGTCCGCCGGGTCGGGCCGTCGTAGCTGGGCGATCAGTTCTGCGGCGGTTTCGGTTCGCCGCGCCGCAGGCTGATGAAGGCAAGCGCCTTCAGTGTGAACAGCCAGAAACGGGCGGGACCGGGCGCGGTGAAGTTCGCGTCGCCGGGTTGCACCGCCTGCCAGTCCTCATCCAGCGCGGCGGCACGTGCGGCTGCTTTCAGTCCCTGACGGGCCGGGCGCAGCACCTCGTCGAGTTCGCCGCGTCCGGCGTAGAACTTGTAGAGCAGGTAATAGGCGGCAAGGCTCTGCGGAGAGGTCAGCGTGACGCTCCACAGGACCGCGACGATCTGCCCGGCGGCGCACCGCGCAGGCCTTCGATGAGGCGCCGTACGGCCGGCGACACTCCACCGCCGAACAGTTCGGCCGACCCGACGCCGGTCAGCAGGTTCACCAGACCGTCTCCGCGGCGAGGAGGCGCCGCACTGGTTCGCCGCCCTCGAGGTGACGGGTGAAGATTTCCTCCACGTCGGCAACCGTCACGCCGCTGTAGAGCACCGCCTCCGGATAGACGAGCACGTTCGCGCCCTGATCGCACGGGCCGAGACAGCCCGAATACGTAATCGCGACGGTATCGTACGCCTGGCGCTTCTGCTGTTCCGCCCAGAACGCCTGCAGCAGCGCGGTCGAGCCCTTGCTGCCCGCGCAGGAGCCGCGCGGATGCTGCGGCGGCCGGTTCTGGGTGCAGACAAACACATGTCGTTCGGGTCTGGCCATGACGTGTCCCTCAACCGAACTTGAACAGGATGCCGTGACCGCCGCGCGGGTAGTCCCACTCGATGTTCTGGTGGTCTGTGCAGAGAATGCGGCAACTGCCGCATTCGAGGCAACCGTCGGTGATCAGCGTCACCGCACCGTTGCCCTCGGCCTTGTAGCACGACGCGGGGCAGACGAAGGTGCAACTCTTCGCGCTGCACTCGCTCAGGCAGACGTCGGCATCCTTGATGCGGATGTGCGGCCGCCCCGCATCCACGCGGTAACGGTTCTGGAACAGCTTTTCCTCTACGTTGACGGGTACGGTGCTCATCGGAAGGCTCTCAGGAGTTTGTAGGCGTCACCCACCATGCCGGCAAGCGAACGGGCTTTGCGGAAGCTCGAAAAGATTTCGCGCTCCTTGCTTTTCTTGTCCTTGCCGTCGACCGTGATCATCGTGCGCGCGGCGCGTGCCACGAGGTCGGGGTAGGTCGTGAAGAACTGTGGATTCTGGTGCAGCACGGCCGGCATGTCGCGGTACTTGCGCAGGTCTTTCATCACGAAGCTCTGGTCGAGCGCGGCCTTGTAGGCCTTGAGCGTGGCCGCGCGGTAGCCGTGGCCCGCAGCTTTCGCGTGGATGACCGTTTCGGCGGCGAGGCGCCCGGTGGTCATCGCGAGATTCGAGCCTTCGCGGTGCGCGGCGTTCACGAAACCGCCCGAGTCGCCGACGATCATCCAGCCGTTGCCGTAGACCTGCGGGATCGCGTGAAAACCGCCTTCCGGAATCAGATGCGCGCAATACTCCTTCATTTCGCCGCCCGCGATCAGCGGTGCGATCGACGGGTGCTGCTTCATCTTTTCGAGCAGCACGTAGGGGCTCGTGCGGTTCGGGTTCTTCTTGAAGTCGCTCAGCATGCAGCCCACGCCGATGGTGAGCGATTCCTTGTTGGTATAGAGGAAGCCGGTGCCCACCATGCCGTCGGTGATCCTGCCGACCATCTCGATCACGACACCGTCGTCCTCGCCGATGTTAAAGCGCTGGCGGATCGTCTCCTCGGGCATGAAGAGAATCTCCTTGACCGCGAGCGCGACGTTGCCGGCCTCGATCTCTCCATGAAAGCCCGCCTTGCGCGCGAGCGTCGAATTCACGCCGTCGGCGAGCACCACCACGTCCGCGTAGACATCGCCATGCTCACGATCGCACTGCACGCCGACGACCTGATCGCCGTCCATGATGAGTTCCTTCACCGTGGTCTCGCAGATCAGCAGTGCGCCAGCTTCGCGCACTTTCGATGAAAACCACTTGTCGAACTGCGCGCGGATGATCGTGTAGCGGTTGTAGGGCGGCGTGTTGTAATCCTCGCTGCGCACATGCGTGCCGACAAACGAGGTGTCGTCGAGCATCCACATCCGCTGCTCGATGATGTGGCGCTCCAGCGGCGCGTCGTCGCGGAAGTCCGGGATGATCTCTTCGAGCGCCTTGGCATACAGGATCGCGCCCTGCACGTTCTTGCTGCCGGGATATTCGCCGCGCTCGATCTGCAGCACTTTCAGGCCTGCCTTGGCCATCGTATACGCGGCAGCGTTGCCGGACGGACCGGCACCGACCACGATCGCATCGAACTGTGAAGGTTTTTTCATCGTGATTCTCCTCAGGCAGCCTGCTTGCGGCGCCGCGACAGATGCTCCGCAAAAGCCTGCGTCAGCGCGGGCAACACTTGCAGCGCGTTGCCGACAATGCCGTAGTGCGCGAAGTCGAAGATCGGCGCATTCGGGTCGGTGTTGATCGCCACGATCACGTCAGCGCTTTCCATGCCCACGCGGTGCTGGATCGCCCCGGAAATGCCGGCGGCAATGTAGAGCTTGGGCCGCACCGTCTTGCCGGTCTGTCCCACCTGGCGTTCCGCTTCGACCCAGCCGGCCTGCACGCAGGGCCGCGTCGCGCCGACTTCGCCGCCGAGCACGTTCGCCAGTTCGAACACCAGCCTGAAGTTCTCCGGGTTCTTCATTCCCTTGCCGCCGCTCACGATCACGTCGGCATACGGCAGGTTGATCCGGTTGCTGCTCGCGTCTGGGATAAAGTCGAGCAGCCGCGTGACGATGTCCGTCTCGATCATCCCCAGCGCTCCCTGGACGATGTTGCCGGTGCGCGCGGTGTCACGCGGCGGCATCCGCATCACGCGCGGGCGCACCGTCGCCATCTGCGGGCGGTACGCGAGCGTCATGATCGTGCACAGCAGCGAGCCGCCGAAGGTGGGGCGCGTCGCCGCCAGCGCGCGCGAGACGGGATCGATATTGAGTTCGGTGCAGTCGGCGGTCAGCCCGGTCAGGAGCGTGGTGGCTACGGAGCCGGCGAGGTCGCGGCCCATCGACGTCGCGCCGAGCAGAAGGATCTCAGGCTGATGCCGGTTGACGAGATCGGTCAGCCCTTTGGTGAACGGCTCGTTGCGATAGCCGCGCAGGACCGGGTCGTGAACGATGTAAGCGTCGTCCGCGCCGTAAGTGAAGGCTTCCGCGGCGAACTGTTCGAGCGGCTCGTCCGCGCCGCCGAGCACGGCGACGCCCACGCGGCTGCCGAGCGTGTCGGCCAGTTTGCGCGCTTCGCCGAGCAGTTCCCACGAGACGTTGTGCACATGTCCGCGGTCGTGCTCGATGAAGACCCAGACGCCTTTGTAGGCCTTCAGATGTTCTGGCAGTTCGAGGTTGCGGCCCGCGCGGCCAGCGGGTTTCTTCGTGGGAGCGGCGGATGCATTCATGATCCCTCCTTCATCAGCAGGTCGGCTTCCAGGGTGGGATGGCGCGTGAAAATCTTCTGCAGCAGGTTCATCGACACGTCGCGCAGACTGGATGTGTCGAGATCGAGCAGCTCCGCTTTCTCGCTGCGCGGCGTCGGGCCAAAGACCTTGCTGACCACCGTCGGCGAGCCCTTCAGGCCGATCTTGCTGACGTCTTCGATGCCGGCCTGCTCACGGTTCCATTTGCGCACCGGATAGCCAGCCGCGTGAATCATCGCGGGCAGCGTCGCGAAGCGCAGTTCGTTGGTGTTCTCGAGCATGGTGATCAGGCACGGCAGCGCGGTCCTGAGCACCTGCACGCCGCCCTCGGCGCGTCGCTCGACGGTGATCGTGCGCGCGTCGAGATCGGTCTCGACGATACGCGACACGTAGGTCAGCAGTTGCAGCCCGAGGCGTTTGGCGATGCCGGGACCGACTTGCGCGGTGTCGCCGTCGATCGTCTGCTTGCCGGTGAACACGATGTCCACCGCCTGCTCCTTCGCGATCTGCTGGATGCCTGCCGCCAGCGCGTACGACGTGGCCAGCGTATCCGCGCCCGCGAACGCGCGGTCGGTGACCAGTACGGCGTCGTCGGCGCCGAAGCTGATGCACTTGCGCAGCGCCTCCTCGGCCTGCGGTGGCCCCATGCAGAGCATCGTGACCTTGCCGCCGAAGCGGTCCTTCAGCCGCAGCGCTTCTTCGAGTGAAAACAGGTCGTACGGGTTGACGATCGCCGGGACGCCCTGGCGCATGATCGTGTTGGTGACCGGATGAACCCGGATCTGCGCCGAGTCCGGGACCTGCTTGATGCAGACGACGATGTGCATGGTCTTGCTCCGCCTGTCAGGTAACGGTGCGCGCGGGCAGCGACGCGCGCAGACTGTCGAGTGAAACGTGCTGCTTCCCATGGATGTCCTGGAATACCTTGAACACTTTTTCCTGGGCTGGCGTAGAGGTGACGAAGTCGCCGTAAGCCTTCAGCAGCAGCGCGTGATACGACGCGAACAGCGCGGGCTCGTCGCTTTCCGGCAGCGCTTCCTGTTGCCGGATGTACTGGAAAAAGCGCTTCAGGATATGCAGCCGGCTCACGTTGACGACCTTCTGGTCGAACGGAATGCCGAAGAACTGCAGGAAGTCCTCGGCTGAGGACAGCGCCTTGAGTTTCTGGACGAAGCTTTCCATCGCGTTTACTCCTCGCAAGCGGATGAGGATGGGGGTGGGGGGGAGAACGTCGCCTCAGCGCGGTGCCTGTCGTCGGCGCCGCGCATGGCGCACGGCTCAGTCGTGCCTGACGGTCCGGCTTGCGCGGCGCGCTTCGTGATACCGGCCACGTCGTCGCTCATGACAACTCCCCGACGGTGTCGCGCACCTCGATCAGGAAGCGATACAGGTCGGCGGCGCTGGGCGCCTGCTTGTGCTGGGTCGCATGGTGGCGGATACGGGTGAGCAGCAGCGCGACAAGCGTTTCGCTAACGGGCAGGCCGAGCGCGTCATAAGCCTGGCGCACGCTTTGCGAACCCGAATGCTTGCCGAGCACAACCGAGCGCTCGCGGCCGAGTTCAGCGGTGGGATCGAAGCTCTCATAAGTCGAGGCATTCTTCGCGAGCCCGTCTGTGTGGATGCCGGACTCGTGCGTGAATACGCCGCCGCCGACAATGCTCTTGTTCAGCGCGACCTGACGTCCTGAAGCCCGTTCGACGAGCCGCGAGATGCTCAATAGCGCGGTCGTGTCGACGCCGGTGTTGCGACCCATGATATGGCGTACACCCATCACGATCTCCTCCAATGCGGCATTGCCGGCGCGTTCGCCCAGACCGTTGACGGTGGTGTTGGCGTGGGTTGCGCCGGCGCGCAGTGCGGCGAGGGTGTTCGCGGTCGCGAGCCCGAGGTCGTTGTGCGCGTGGATTTCGATTTCCAGATCGACCGCGTCGCGCAGTCGCGCAATCGCTTCATAGGTCGAAAACGGATCGAGGACGCCGAGCGTGTCCGCAAAGCGGATGCGCTGCGCGCCGCACTGTTGCGCGTGCCGAGCCACGTCGGCGAGGAACGCGGGGTCCGCGCGCGAGGCATCCTCCGCGCCCAGCGAAACCTTGCGGCCGCTTTTGACAGCGGCGCTGATCACGCGGTTCACCTGCGCCAGCACCCATGAGCGGGGCTGGCGCAACTTGTGCTGAAGGTGGATATCGGAAACGGGAATCGACAGGTGGATGATGTCGGGATTACAGCGCAGGGCCGACGCCAGGTCCGCGTCGGTGAGACGCCCCCAAACCATCAGATCGGCGTCGAGATTCAGCGCGACGATGGTCTGGATGCAATCGATTTCCTCGGCACCCATCGCAGGGATGCCGATTTCAAGCTCGGGTACGCCGGCGCGTGCGAGCGCCTCGGCAATCGCGCATTTTTCGGCAACCGTGAAGGCGACGCCAGCGGTCTGTTCACCGTCGCGCAGCGTGGTGTCGTTGATGATCGGATTCGACATGAGAAGTTGTCCTTTTGGCCTTTGATCACACTGTTTGCAAGTGCTGTGCCATGCGTGGTTGCCTTGTATTGGCGCCTGCAGTGGGTGCTTTCTGGCCGTCACCGGTGTTCCGATGAAGCGGTCCCAACGAAGACCTGTCGCGAATGTCCTGTTTCGAACAGCCAGGTGTAGCGATGGACGCCGCGCCACTCAAAGCGATGCGCGAGGTCAGCCGCGCGGCGCTGACGGGATCAACGCGATGCAAACGCTCGTAGGGGTGACTATTCAGAGGAGTGGCGCTGCCGGAAGATAAACAGAGGCAGTGCGGTTATCCGCGCAGCCATGCGCTCGCGGCGTTGACCACTATGGCGCTTGAAGAGGCCGCACAGCGCCAGGGACGCATGCCCTCAATGCTCACGCGCGAGGTTGCGTGTATGTCTCGGCAGTTCGATCGTCAGGTCGGCGTCGCACAGCTTCACGCAGCATGCGAGACGCGATTGCGCATCAAGGCCCCACGCATTGTCGAGCTGGTCGTTCTCCTCGTTGTCAGGAGGCGCCAGCGACGCACCTCCCTCGCGCACGTACACATGGCAGGTGGCGCACGCTGCGACCATCTCGCAAGCGTGCTCGATCGCGACGCCGGACGCGAGCAGGCTCTCGCACAGCGAAGTGCCGCGCCGCACGTCGAGGTCCTGTCCGTGCGGGCAGAGATCGGGGTGGGGAAGAATGCGGATGCGCGGCATGGGGCGGGTTCCCGGCTCAGGCGAGGTCAGACGAGGGTATCGAGGTTGCGGCCGGCGAGTGCGTTGCGGATCGACGCGTTCATGCGCCGTGCCGCGAACGTTTCGGTAGCGGACGCGAGACCCGTCGACGCAGCCTTGAGCAGATCGACGGGCGCATCGGTTTCCAGCGTCTCGCCGACCTGGAACATCGCGCGCCGCACGGCTTCAAGTTCGTCGGCGGACAGCAGCGCAGCATCGCTGTCCAGCGCGGCTTCGGTTGCATCGAGCAGACGGCGTGCGTCGATCTGCGCTTCGCGCAACGTACGCATCTGCATGTCGGGCAGCGACGCGTCGATCGCCTGCTGCAGCATCGCGGCGATCTCGATCTCGGTCAGTCCGTAGGACGGCTTGACCTCGACGTGCGTCTCGACGCCGGTGGTCTGTTCCCGCGCGGTGACCGCGAGCAGGCCGTCCGCGTCGATCTGGAAGCTCACGCGCACGCGCGCCGCTCCGGCAACCGCCGGCGGGATGCCGCGCAATTCGAAGCGGGCGAGCGAACGGCAGTCCGCGACGCTCTCTCGTTCGCCCTGTACGACATGCAACGACATCGCCGTTTGTCCGTCCTTGAACGTGGTGAACTCCTGCGCGCGCGCGGTCGGCAGCGTGGAATTGCGCGGGATGATTTTCTCCACCAGCCCGCCCATCGTTTCGATGCCGAGCGACAGTGGACAGACGTCCAGCAGCAGCCAACCTTCGCCATTGCCGTTACCGGCCAGCACGTCGGCCTGGATCGCCGCGCCGAGCGCGACCACCTGGTCGGGATCGATGTCGGCAAGCGGCTCGCGACCGGAAAATTCCTGCACGGCGTCCCGCACCAGCGGCATCCTTGTCGAACCGCCGACGAGCACCACGCCGTCGATATCGGCAATGCCGAGCTTCGCGTCGCGCAGCGCACGCCGCGTAGCGGCGAGGGTCCTTGCGACGAGCGCGGCGCCCAGGTCGGCGAACTGCGCGCGCGACAGCACCGCGTGCCAGATGCTGCGATCAGCTTGCGCAAGCGCGATGACCGCTGTCTCGGCCTGCGACAATTCTTCTTTCGCCGCGCGGGCGGCCATCATCAGACTGCGCTGCGCCGGCGGAGCCAGCATGGCGAGGCTTGCGACACCGTGCCGGTTGCAGAACCACTGCGCGATGGCACGATCGAAGTCGTCGCCGCCGAGGGCCGAGTCGCCGCCGGTGGCCAGCACGTGGAACACGCCCTTCGACAACCGCAGGATCGAGATGTCGAAGGTGCCGCCGCCGAGGTCGTAGATCGCGAAGACGCCTTCGGCTGCGCGGTCGAGGCCGTATGCGATCGCGGCGGCAGTCGGTTCGTTGAGCAGTCGCAGCACCGTCAGGCCGGCGAGGCGCGCCGCGTCCTTGGTTGCCTGGCGCTGCGCGTCGTCGAAATAGGCGGGGACCGTGATGACGACCCCCGCCAGTTCGCCGCCCAGGGAAGCCTCGGCGCGTACGCGCAAGGTCCGCAGAATGTCAGCCGAAACCTGCACGGGCGAGCGCTCACCAGCGGCGGTAGCGAGTCCGACCATGCCCGTCTGGTCGATGAAGCGGTAGGGCAGCGAGCCGGCTTCCGGCAGGTCGGCCAGGCGCCGTCCCATGAAGCGCTTGACCGAAACGATCGTGTTGAGCGGATCCTCGGCCTGGCGCGCTTGAGCCGTGCGGCCGACCTCCGGCTCGGCGGCGCGCGTGTAGCGCACGACCGACGGCAACAGGCAGGCACCGTCCTCGTCGGGCAATGCCCGGGCCACCGCGCTCTGCACCGTGGCAACCAGTGAGTTCGTGGTGCCGAGGTCGATTCCCGCCGCCAGCCGGTGCTGGTGCGGCGCGACGCTTTGTCCGGGTTCGGCGATCTGCAGGAGGGCCATGTGCGCGTCCTTGTGCTCGTGTGTCAGACCGCGAAGCTTTCGCCGCAACCGCAGTTCGCCCTGGCGTTCGGGTTGTGGAACCTGAAGCCTTCATTCAGCCCTTCACGCACGAAGTCGAGTTCCGTGCCGTCGAGCATGGTCAGGCTGCGCGGATCGACGACCACGGTCACGCCGTGCGCTTCGAAGCGCTGGTCCTCGTCGTTGGCGGTATCGACGAATTCCAGCGCGTACGCGAAGCCCGAGCAGCCGCTCGTCTTGACCGCGACGCGCAGTCCTATGCCGCTGCCGCGTTTGCGCAGCGATTTCTCGACATGCCTCGCGGCGGCGGGTGTCAGTGAGATTGCCATGATTGCCTCACACGGAAAACGAGCTGCCGCAACCGCAGGTGCTCTGCGCATTGGGGTTGTGAATGACGAAGCGCGAACCTTCGAGGCCGTCTTCATAGTCGACGCGCGCGCCGGGCAGGTATTGCAGGCTCATCGAATCGACCAGCAATGTGACGCCGTCGGTGACGGTCTGCATGTCGTCGTCCGCCACCTGGTCGTCGAACGCGAAGCCGTATTGAAACCCCGAGCAGCCGCCGCCGGACACGTACAGCCGCAGCTTCAGGTTAGGGTTGCCTTCTTCCTCGATCAGCGAGGCCACTTTCGCGGCGGCCTGTGGCGTGAATTCGAGCAGACCGGGCATGACGCCGGATGTGGCGGGAGCTGGTTGGGCGAGCGTTTCCATGAAGGTTCCTCTCAGGCTTGAATGAACTCAGTTCGGGTTGGACGAGCAGACCGGCTGCTCGGCAAGTTGCAGGCTGTCGTCGGCTGCAGCGCCTCGCAGCGCTTCACGCGAGCGGAAGTCGGCCACGGCCGCCTTGATCGCATCCTCGGCGAGAATCGAGCAGTGGATCTTGACGGGCGGCAGCGCCAGTTCCTCGGCGATCTGCGTGTTCCTGATCGCGAGCGCTTCGTCGAGCGTGCGGCCGCGCACCCACTCGGTCACGAGCGAACTCGATGCGATCGCGGAGCCGCAGCCGTAGGTCTTGAACTTCGCATCTTCGATGACGCCTTCGCTGTTGACGCGAATCTGCAGCCGCATCACGTCGCCACACGCCGGCGCGCCGACCATGCCGGTGCCGACGTTGCTGGCGTCCGGATCGAACGCGCCGACGTTACGGGGGTTCTCGTAGTGATCGATGACCTTGTCGCTGTATGCCATGAGGTGCTCCGCACAGGTTGCTGAATACCCAAGCGATTAGGTGCTTGAGTGGAAAGAGGGCGTCAGTGCTCTGCCCACTGGATCGTCCGCAGATCGACGCCGGCCTGCACCATGTCCCAGAGCGGGCTCATCGCGCGCAGCCGGGAGACGACCTGGGTGATCAGATCGATCGTGAAGTCGATCTCGTCGGACGTGGTGAAGCGGCCAATCGAAAAGCGGATCGAGCTGTGCGCGAGTTCGTCGTTGCGGCCCATCGCCCGCAGCACGTAACTGGGTTCGAGGCTCGCGGACGTGCAGGCCGAGCCCGACGAAACTGCAACTTCCTTGATCCCCATCAACAGAGATTCGCCTTCGACGTAGTTGAAGCTCGCGTTGAGATAGTGGGGCGCGCGACGCTCGGCATCGCCGTTGAGTTCCACGGCATCGATCGTCTGCAAGCCGCTCCACAGCCGGTCGCGCAGTACCTGAATGCGCGCGTTGTCGGACGCCATGTTTTCGCGCGCGAGCCAGAAAGCTTCGCCCATGCCGACGATCTG